>JBEKZJ010000019.1:0-45659 GCA_049509995.1 Occallatibacter sp.
GAGAGGTCGCCAGAATCGAGGGTTGGATTTTGGGAGTTGTATGAACCGTAGCATCAGGTCTGCCTGATGTGTCCCACATCACATTATCGAAACTCGTCTCGCGGCAGGGACAACCGGGCGTATATTGGTTCGCAGCCGAAAGGCAAAACGGAAATTCCGGCCAGAAAGGATGGACGACCCCGATGATGAACATCAGGCTCGGAATCAGGCAACTTGCATTAGCAACTGCAATTGTTCCATGGTTCCTTCTTGCGAGCGCATGCCACAAGAACACCACATCACAGTCTGGAACAAGTCCCCAGTCCACTAACCAAGCCGACACTTCCAGCACACCACCGAAGCCTGAGATTTATGCACCTCTAACGAATAGAAAGCAGATCGGCCTTGATATCGTTGCGGAGGCAAGCACAGTAACCTTCTCGCCGCTTTGGGATGGATATGTGGAAGGGAAAGTGACAAAACTTCAGGTCAATGGCAAAGATATTGAGCTGAAATCCGCGAAAATTGACCATGATGACAATAAGTCGTGGATCGATACGCAGGACTTCGGAAGATTCCGAATCGCAGGAGCGTATGGCACCTATACTGGCAGCAATCCAGAGGGTTTGGGGAGCATGATCAGGAGCTATTTCCCACCTAACACCATGCATGTAGAGTATGTAATGCCGGATGAGGGTTACCCGGGCATATGTGTTTGGCTCCGACCTTCTCAGCTCTCAAAGCTGTCCGCATATGCGGGAGGTCAAAAACAGTGACCGCAGAATTTGGCGGATGTGCGGGCGTCACACATTTTGGATGGACTCACCCCAACCACGAGACTTGGTGCACCAAAGATTGCTAGTGACTCCAGTCGGGTGAGGAGCTACAAACATACACAATCCTGACTACAGACCCGAACGAACTCTTGAAGGCCATTCACAACCGAATGCCGGTGATCGTGGCACGGAAGGATTACGAGCGGTGGATGGCTCCCGCTGACCCGGCGCATTTGCCTGTCGACCTACTCAGGCCGTACTCGACTGACGAGATGAAGGCATGGAAAGTGAGCCGGGCAGTTAACAACGTGAGAAACATCAGTCCAGAGTTGATCGAGCCTATTTGACCGCAACAAATTGTGGACGGAATGCGTTACCTTTAGAGAAGGTTTAGCTAAGAGGTGGCAGCAGCTATGGACGAAGACCCGAAGATGAGCGCAATGACACCGCGAGGGAGAAAAACAGCAGTGGCCTTTGAACCGGATGATTGGGTGGCGTTGGGGGTGGCTTTTTTGGCTCTCGGTGCGCTTGTGGTTGCGGTGATTGCGACGAAAGCTGCGCCGGGGAAGGCCACCCCTGCCGCAACGCGGTAGCGCAGATGCAGGAACGCAAGCAGTTCGTCGTCACCTGCAAAGACTGTCAGCGAGCTGTTCCCACCGGGGTGAAGGAATTCCCATTTCATTCAATACAAGTAACCTGCCCCCTCTGTGGCGAACTCCGGCAGTACAGGCCGAGCAAGGTTCTCCTCGGACACCCCGACCAACTCGTCAACCGTCAGCAACGGGCCGGAGGAGGATAGTGTTTGACCCCGACGCTCACATGCCCCGAATCAATCGGGGGATGGTGTACCTCACTGATGCTCGGTATGGTACTTAGACGACACGCTCAACTTTGTACGATAGACCGGCTTCGGTGTGCAAGTCCGGCTTCGCCGACAGCCGCTTGTGCGTCGAGGCTTCAATGACCTTCTCCACGGCCACACCGCAATGCCGGAGGAACCCACGCACGACGGTGTACCGCATGAGACGGCTCTTCTGGCTGAACCCCTGCTTCTTCAGAGTGTCACAAAAGCGGGTGACATCTTCCTCGGCCACATCGGCAACGTACTGCCGCTTGACCTGAGCAAGGAAGCTGTTCAGCGTTGCTTCGTACAAGTGGATGCTGGCATAGCCCAAACCGTGCGAGGGGCTCTTCTTCTTGTCAATATACTTCTGGACAAGTTCGGCAAGCGTCTTGCGCTGTTCTTTTTCGTCTGGCTCAGGCACTGCGATGCCGAGGATAGTCTTGGCTGCTTCCATCTGGCGAGTAGCGTTCAGCTTCTCAAGGATGGCTTGTGCGGCTTCGAGGTCGTCGCCGACTGAGGTGTACTTCACCTTGGTGCCTTCATAGGTGCGAACCTGGTAGGTGCCGTTCGGTGCCGCATACTCCTGCCCGTTGTAGACCATGTAGCCGGGCTTGAACCTGCCATTCTTGGACTTGATAAGGGTGCCCCGACGCCAGCCGATGCCGGGAAGGTTGGCATTCCGTACTAAGGTTGCAACTCTGTTTGCCATGTACTTCTCCTGTAGTTGAACTACTGTAGCTAATACCCACGTTTGCAAAAACCTAACTGAGGCTTTTTTGAATTCAGCCTAAGTTGTTTACTCTCTGTGGGTTAAGCGACATGGCTTTATAGTCCCTCCTTTCGCACCAACCTTATCAGCGCAGGCCAGCGGGCCACGTTTGTCCGCGCAGGCCATCGGGCAGGCCGGCGGAGGGTCGGGCTTCCGGGCGCGACGCGTACGGCAGGACTGGTCCTGGCTTGGCTGGTCCGATTGGGGCGGGCGGGAGTAATCTGGTGAAACCATGAGCCCATCCGCGCAACAGCCCCAACTGAATCTTGCCCAGACCGCCGACTACCGCGAGTCCTACGCCAACAGCGTACAGGTGCGCGTGAGCGTGTGGGACTTCCAGCTTGTATTCGGCCTGGCTTCGAGCGAAAGCCCCGAGCAGGTGACTATCCGCAACCACCAGGCCATCTTTCTGAGTCCGCAGCAGGCCAAGGCGCTGTGGAACGTGCTGGGGCAGAATCTTGCCCAGTACGAGCAGGCCTTCGGGGTGCTGAACCTGGAGCCGCACGGCCACAACTTTCCGCAAGGACCTGTGAACTGATAGAGGAGCTTCTTATTGAGTTCCTGCTGCGGGACGCATTCCCACGGGGGCTAAAGCCCTCGTTAAGCTTGCGACATTTATGGCACGGCTAAAACCGCGCCCTTTCAAAGCGTCGACTTGTTCAGAAGTTTCTTCGGTCTCAGGAGCAATCACTTGCGCTTGACAAGACTGGTGCAGCCGCGGCGGGACGCGCCATTGCCCCTCTGGATGATCTTTCCGGTGGTGTTTATGGCGCTTTATGTCACGCATTTTACCCTGCTGCGCCTGCCTTACTACTGGGATGAGGCTGGCTACTACATTCCGGCGGCGTGGGACTTTTTTCGCACCGGCTCGCTGATTCCGATCACGACGACGGCCAACTCGCACCCGCCACTCGCCAGCATCTACCTGGCGCTGTGGTGGAAGCTTTCAGGCTTTTATCCCGAGGTCACGCGGGAGGCCGTGCTGATGGTGGCGGCGCTGGGACTGCTGGCAGTGTGGCGGCTGGCCATGCGGCTGGTGGGCGTGGGCGCGGTGGCTTTCTGGACCGTGGTTCTTACCGGGCTTTATCCGATTTGGTTTGCGCAGAGCACGCTGGCGCACGCAGACGTTTTTGCTGCGGCGTGCACGCTGTGGGGGCTGGTGTATGCGCTGCCGGATCGGGATCGCAAGCCGTGGGCCGCGGCGCTGTGGTTTGCTGCCGCAGCACTCTGCAAGGAGACGGCGATTGCCGTTCCGTTGACGCTGGCTGCGGTCAGCCTGGTGGAGGGGTTTCGGGCCAGGCCGCCGGCGCGGTTCAGGCTTTGGCGGGAGGCGGCGTGGCTCTCAAGCTGCGTGCTGCCGCTGGCGGCGTGGTACGGCTGGCACTACGCGAAGACCGGGTTTCTGTTCGGCAACCCCGAGTACCTGCGCTACAACGCGGAGGCTACGCTGGAGCCGGTGAGAATTCTGGCAGCCTTTGGGCATCGCGTGCTGCACCTCACGGCGCACATGAACCTGTTTGTGCCGGTGCTGATGACGTTTGCGGCGCTGCTGCTGGAGCCGCGGCTGGATGCGGAGGGCCACGACCGGGCGACGATCGGCGCTGCGGCGCTGCGGCGGATTCTCTTGCTGCTGCTGGCGAATGCGCTGCTTTTCAGCGTGCTGGGCGGGGCGCTGCTGACGCGCTATCTGCTGCCCATGTACCCGCTGGTGCTGCTGGTGGCGGTGGCGACGTTTTACCGGCGGGTTCCGTTCTGGCAGGGGCTGGCGGCGTTCTCGGCGGCGGCGTTTGTGGTGGGACTGTCCATCAATCCGCCGTACGGGTTTGCGCCGGAAGACAACCTGGACTACGCCCACGTGGTTCGGCTGCACCTGGCGGGAATTGCCCAGCTCAACAAGCGGTACCCGGGAGCGACGGTGCTTTCCGCGTGGCCGATGACCGATGAGTTGACGCGGCCGGAGCTAGGGTATCTTAAGAAGCCGTACGACGTTTACCGGGTGGAGGACTTTACCGAAGCGCAGATTGAGCGGGCCGCGGGCGAGCCGGAGAAGTACTCGGCGGCGCTTGTTTTTTCGACCAAGTACGATCCGCCGCGGCCGCTGCTGAGTTTGGGTACAAAGAGCGCGGAACTGGACGAGCGGTACTTCGGGCTGCACCACGATCTGCCGCCGGAGGTTATTGCCAGGGAGTTGGGCGGAGATCTGGTTTGGAAGAAGGAAGACCAGGGGCAATGGGTGGCGCTGATCCGGTTCAACCGGCAGTTCGAGGCGGCGAGAGGGATACCAGATCGGCCACGGTAGCCGACGGAATTCCGGTCTACGACCTATAATCAGGCTGTTGTGCATACTTTTTTGTCATCTCGAATGCGGCAGGTGAAGCGGGTAGCTGCAAGCCTGGGACTGGGGCTTGTGCTGGCTGTGGCCATGACGGCGAGCGCGCGCGGGCAGGCGGCTGGGAACAGCGGTGCGGATCGGTCTGGCGCGGGACGGGGTCGGATTCTGCTGGTGTTGCCGTTTGAGAACCGGAGCGGGCTGCCGAGCCTGGAGTGGATCCGGGAGGCGGCGCCGGAGATTCTGAGCAGCCGGTTTGCTTCGGCGGGTTTTGCTCCCATGAGCCGCGCGGACCGGCTGTATGCGCTGGACCACCTGGGGCTGCCGCAGGGGTTTCATCCTTCGCGGGCCAGTTCGCTGAAGCTGGCGCAGACGCTGGACGCCGATTCGATTATTGTGGGCAGCTTCCTGACCGACGGGACGGGGATTGTGGCCGAGGCGCAGGTGGTGGACGTGCCGCACCTGCGGATGAGCGAGGCGGTGACCGCGCGGGGGGAGATGCGGGACCTGATTGCGGTCTTCGGCTCGCTGGCGTGGAAGCTGACGCGGCAACTGGACCCCGGCTTCAGCGTGGCCGAGGAGACGTTCGTGGCTGCGGGCAAAGGGATGCGGGTGGACGCATTCGAGCAGTACATCCGGGGGATTACGGAGCCGGACCAGGCGGAGCGGCTGCGGCACCTGAACCAGGCTGTGATCCTGAGCCCGGAGTTCGGGCCGGCGTGGATGGCGCTGGGCCGGGAGGACTACAACGGCCAGCAGTACGAGCAGGCCGCGGCGGCCTTCGCCAAGGTGGGAAGCGGCGACCCCAGGTGGCAGGGGCCCGACGCGCTGGAGGCAGGTTTCTACCGCGGGCTTTCGCTGGTTTTTTCCGGCGACTATGCCAGGGCCGAGGAGGCGTTTGGCGGGGTGGCGCGAGTTCTGCCGCTGGCTGCGGTGGTGAACAACCAGGGGGTTGCGGTGAGCCGGCAGGGGCACGACGGGATTGCGCTGTTTCGGGCTGCGGTGGCCGCCGACCCCAACGCGGCGGACTACCATTTCAACCTGGCGGTGAGCCTGAAGCGGCACGGAGATGCGGCCGAGGCCTTGACGGAGCTGGCGCAGTGCCTGCGGTTGCGTCCCAATGACAGCGAGGCCGAGGCGCTGGAAGAGTCGTGGAAAGAGCCTGCCGTGAAGCAGGCCGCGGGGGCGGACGCGGAGGCGAAGGCCGATCCGCTGGAGCGGATTGCGCGCAGTTTCGATGCGGTTGCCTTTCGCCAGGCAGCGACGATGCTGGACCAGATTGACGATTCGCGGCTGGCGGCCCTGACGCCCAAGAAGCGCGCGGAGCAACTGGCGGTCCAGGCGAGGGACTATCTGGACCGCGGGCTGCTGCTGGAAGCCGAGCGGCTGTATCAATCCGCCGTCGCCGCCGACGGCAAGGCTGCCGAGGCGCACGCGGGGCTGGCCGAAGTGCGGGAGCGGACCGGCGACGCCGAGGCCGCCCGCAAGGAGGCGCGCACGTCGCTGGAAATGATGCCCTCGGTGGAGGCGTACCTGGTGATGGGCCGGCTGGACCTTGCGGCTGGACATTTGGGCCAGGCAAGCTACGATGCGGGCGAAGCGCTGAAGATTGAGCCTAGCAACCGGGCGGCGCAGGAGCTGCGTCAACGGATCGAGGCCAGGGAAGGACAGAAGAAGTAGGGCTGTAACGGGTGGTCCTGAAGGAGCAAGCCATGGTCGAGCGCACACGCGGGTTCGCGGTTCTGGCGGGGTTGTTTGCGGCAGCGTTTCTGGGGTTCCTGGGACTGGGCTCTCCGGCTTTGCCCGAGCAGCCCCTGGTGGAGAAACTGGTTCTGTCCGACACCATTCAGCCGGTGACGGCGGGGCAATTGGACCGGGCGATTGCGCGGGCCAGCGCCAATGGAGCACAGGCGCTGCTGGTGGAGCTGGACACACCGGGCGGGCTGCTGGACTCGACCCGCGGCATGGTTGGGGCCATCCTGAGCTCGCGGGTTCCGGTGATTGTTTATGTTTCTCCGGCTGGCGCGCGGGCGGGGTCGGCGGGGTTCTTTCTGCTGGAGGCCGCGGACGTGGCCGCCATGGACCCCGGCACCAACGCCGGAGCAGCTCACCCGGTCATCGAGTTCGGCGGTCAACCGGACAAAACCATGAGTGAGAAGATCGAGAACGACGCGGAGGCGTTTCTGCGCTCGTTTGTGACCAAACGGGGCCGCAACGCCGAGGCCGCCGAAGCCGCCGTTCACTCGTCGCACTCCTACACCGCCCAGGAGGCGCTGGACCAGCACCTGATCGACCTGACCGCAACCAGCGATGCCGAACTGCTGGCGGCGCTGGATGGGCGCACGATTACCCGCATGGACGGGGCAAAACTGGTGCTGCACCTGGCGGGGGCGCGGATTGAAGTGCTCAAGCCCTCGCTGCGCGATGAACTGCTGGGCTGGCTGGTGAACCCCAATATTGCCCTGCTGATGCTGGTGGGGGGGGCGCTGCTGATCTATCTGGAATTCAACACGCCGGGCACCATCGTTCCCGGCGCGCTGGGTACGCTGATGGTGTTGCTGGCGATCTTCGGGCTGAACCTGTTGCCGATTCGCTATACGGCTGTGATGTTGCTGGTGGCGGCGCTGGGGCTGCTGGTGCTGGAAGCCAAGATTGGCGGTCACGGGGCGCTGGCGACCGCGGGGATCGTGTGCCTGGCGTTTGGGGCGCTGACGCTGGTGGCCGCGCCGGTGCCGGAGATGGCGATCAACCCGTGGGTGGCCATCGCCGTGAGCGCGGGATTTGGCGGGATCACGGTCTTCCTGGTGAGGTTGGCGGTGCGCGCCCGCCGCATGAAGACCCGGCTGGGCGCGGCGGCCCTGGTAGGCAGCCGAGCCAAGGCCATGGAGGCGCTAACACCCGAGGGCCATGTACTGGTGGAGGGGGAAATCTGGCGGGCCGTGGCCAGTGAGCCGATTGCCGCCGGCACGCCGTTGCGGGTGGTGGGGCATGAGCAGTATTTGCTGCGCGTGGCCCCGGCCGAGGGGGTCCAGTCGCCGGATTCCCACGCGTAAACTCCGCTGGAGTACAATCCGTGGTGAGAGAGGGAAGCGAAATGTCAACTACGATTCTGATTGTCATCGCCATCTTTGTCCTGTATCTGCTCAACTCCATCAAAATTCTCCGCGAGTATGAGCGCGGGGTCATCTTCCGGCTGGGACGCGCCCTGCCAGCGCCGAAGGGGCCAGGGATCATCCTGGTCTTCCGGCCGATCGATCAGATGGTGCGCATCTCCTTGCGCCAGGACGTGCTGGAGGTTCCGCCCCAAGACGTGATCACCCGCGACAACGTCACCATCAAGGTGAACGCGGTGGTCACGCTCTATGTGGTTAACCCCAACGATGCCGCGATCAAGGTGGCCAACTACGTTTATCAGACCTCGCAGCTGGCGCAAACCACGCTGCGCACAGTGCTGGGCGAAGTGGAACTGGATGAGCTGCTCAGCCATCGCGACAAGCTGAACCTGCGTATTCAGTCCATCATGGACCAGCGGACTGAACCGTTTGGGGTCAAGGTCATCTCGGTCGAGGTGAAGCAGGTAGACCTGCCCGAGCAGATGCAGCGCGCCATGGCCAAGCAGGCCGAGGCGGAGCGCGAGAAACGCTCGAAGATCATCCACGCCGAGGGCGAGTACAACGCTGCCCAGAAGCTGGTGGATGCCGCCTCGCTGATGGCCACGCAGCCCATGACGCTGCAGTTGCGGTATCTGCAAACGCTGACCGAGATTGGCGTGGAAAAGAACACGACCATCGTCTTCCCGCTGCCGATGGAGCTGCTGACGCTGTTGAACAAGATGGTTGTGTCGATCCCGGCCAAGGCAGGGGTGGAAAAGCCGTAGAGCGAGCCGGATGACCTCCCGAGCCGGGGCCCCCCCGGACAGGTCTTCGTCCGTGGAGTGGAGAATCCGTGCGACGTCGCTCCAGGGCGGAGCGCAAGACCCTGTGCCGCGCAAGGAAGAGGGCCGCGCATTGTTGGAATGAATCGAGTTCAGGGACGGTTATGAGGGGAGTCTTTGACGACAGAGTGGTTGAGCAGGCCGAACCCCAGCGCGACACCGAACTCACGTTGAGCTCCGCTATGCTGCTGGCCATCTTTTTCGGGCTGGTGCTGATTTGCGGGCTGTGCTTCGGATGGGGATACGCGGTGGGCCGTCACGGGTCGCATGAGCCTTCTGAAGCCGTGCAGCCCGGCGCCGGCGGACAAGAGACATTGCAGGGGAACGGTTCGCGGCCCAAGCCCTCGGCGATGGCGCCAGGCGGCGTAGCGGCGACACAGCAGAGCGCGGCGGCCGATCAAGTGGGCGATGGGGCGCTGCCTGCGGGTTCGGGCACGAATGCGGATGGGAGCGCGCAGGGCTCGGGCGCGAATGCGGATGGGAGCGCGCAGGGTTCGGCGGCGACTGGCGCGGCCGGCTCATCGAACGGCCAGCCTCAAGTGCGGCCAGCACTGGGGCCGGCGGCAAACCCGGCTCAGCCGGCGCTGCCGGCAGCGTCGAGAGTGGGACCGGCACTGGCTCCGGCGGGTTCGCTCATGGTGCAGATTGCGGCTGTCTCCCAGCCGGAAGACGCGGATGTGCTGATGACGGCCCTGCGCAAGCGCGGCTATGCGGTTACCGCGCACCGCGAGGCTACGGATGGGCTGATCCACGTGCGGATTGGGCCGTTCAACAGCGGCGCCGAGGCCGAAAAATGGCGGCAGAAGCTGCTCAACGGCGGCTATAACGCGATCGTGCAGCCGTAATGAATTTGTCTGCGCCCGGTGGAAAGCGGTAAGTTCCCGCGGATGGACAGGTGCTCACTTCTGATACGTTGGCTCTTTAATCCACTCAAAGGGGATGACCTCTTGGAAACGACTCGACACAAATGCCTCTGCGCCTTCGCTGTTGCTCTGCTCGCGCTGGTTTCCTTTGCTGGAGCCCGCGCGCAGCAACTCACGCCGAAACTTCAGAACGCCATCGGGCATTGGCAGATCGTCAACAGCGATGGCACACCCGGAGGCCAGGCGGAAACCTACCTGATGAACGGCAAACTCTTTGGCCGCGTCACGCAGGTGCGCCCTGGCCGCACTCCGCGCGATGTGTGCGACAAGTGTTCCGGCGAGTACAAGAACCAGCTCATTCTGGGCATGGTCATGATGCGCAACTTCCATCCGGAGGGAGATGACTGGGTGGGCGGAACTGTCGTGGACCCGGAGAATGGAAAGGAATACAAGGGCAAGATCTGGGCCGTCGGGAAGGACAATCTCCATATGCGCGGCTTTATCGGCATCTCCCTGCTGGGGCGGACCGAGAGCTGGGTGAGGATTCCCTGAGCAGTTGGCCCGAACGCCTGATGCTCGCGGGTTGCGGTCCACTTCAGCAGCCGCGACGTGGCCGAAAAATGGCGGCAGAAGCTGCTGAACGACGGGTATGACGTGATCGTGCAGCCGCAGGGCGGTTGATTTTTCAAGTTCGCATCCATTCCGGCAGGCCGGAGGCGATGGCGGTGCGGACGGCGTGGAGCAGATCCTCGCGGGTTGTGAAGTGGGAGGGATACAACGGCGCGTGGAAGATGATGTGCGCCGTGCCGGGGCGGATGCGCAGGCTGCCTTTGGCCATCATGGTCTCAGTGCCATAGATTGAGACCGGGATGCAGGGCACGCCAGTCTGCATTGCCAAGTAGAACGGGCCTTTCTTGAAGGGCAGCAGGCGGCCGTCTTTGGAGCGCGTGCCTTCAACGAAGGTGGTGATGTGGATGCCTTTATCCAGGAGGCGGCGGGCGGCGGCTACGCTCTGCTGGGCGCTGACCGCGCTGCCGGTGCGGTCGACGGCGATGAACTCCCCCTGGCGGAAGCCGGTGCCGAGAATGGGAATCTTCATCAGCGAGCGCTTCATGAAGGCGGAGGTGCGGCCCGGAATGCGCGGAATCAAGGCGGGCGGGTCGAGATTGGAGACGTGGTTGGCCATGAAGATGCACGCCGTGTGCGGCGGCACACGCTCCACGCCCTCGGTCTCCACGCGGATTCCGGCCAGCCAAAAGCCGGCACGCACCATGAATTGGGTGGCGTTGTAAAGCGGCACCACGTTGCCCGTGATCCAGGTCCAGGGAATGAACAGGATGGCCGAAGGAATGCCAAGAATGACCATTGTGGTGACGAAGACGAGAGAAGAGAGCATACGGGTCTTTCTGAGCAGTCAGGGTTGAAGTTCTTTGAGACGACCGGGCAGTTTCTCATAAATGCCGTCAAAGCCGCCATTGGAAAGGATTGCGACCACGTCGCCGGGCTCGAGTTGCGGCGCAATTCCGTTGACGATGGCTTCCACATCGGGGTATAACTCGGCCCCGGTTCCGTAAGAGTTGAGCGCCCGCACCACATCTTCGGGATGCAGGCGCTCGGCGTCGGGGATGCGCTGCTGCTGATAGACGCCGGCCAAAACGACGCGGTCGGCGAGGCGCAGGCTGTCGACGAGATCGGCCTGCAGGACTTTGCGGCGCAAGGTGTTCGAGCGCGGCTCCAGCACTGCCCAGAGGCGCGATTGGGGGTAGACGGAGCGTAGCGCGCGCAGTGTTTCGCGGATGGCCGTGGGGTGGTGGGCGAAGTCGTCGATGATGGTGATGCCGCCGATTTCAGCGCACACTTCGAGGCGGCGCTTGACGCTTTTGAAGCTGGCCAAAGCCGCTTGGATTGCCTCTTTCCCGATGCCAAGGCCAGCAGCCAGCGCGGCGGCGGCTGTGGCGTTGAGCGTGTTGTGCTCGCCGGCCAGGTGCATCTCGAATTCGGCCCACAATGCGCCGTCGCGCCAGACTTCCCAGCAAGTCAGGCCATCCCCCTTTGCCGTTCCGCCGCGCAGGTTGCGGATGCGCCAGTCCGCGCTCAATGAAAAGCCGTAGCGCTCGATGCGGCAAAATGCGCGCTCGACGCACTCGGTGACGTTGGCGCTGCCGTCGTAGGCCACGATCACGCCGCGACGCGGGACGAGGTTTACCAGCCGCTTGAAGGCGGTCTTGACGGCTTCGAGGTCCACGTAAATATCGGCGTGGTCGAACTCGACGTGGGTGAGGATGAGCGCATCGGGAAAGTAGTGCAGGAATTTGGGACCCTTGTCGAAGAAGGCGGTGTCGTACTCGTCGCCTTCCACAATGAAGCTGCGCGTGGGACAAAGCTGGAAGCTGGTGGCAAAGTTCTCCGCTACGCCGCCGATGAGGAACGAGGGCTCAAGCGCGGGATTTTCGCGTGCGGCGACCTGGTAGATCCAGGCCAACATGCTGGTGGTGGTGGTCTTGCCGTGGGTTCCGGCGACGACCAGGGACTCGCGGCCTGCGAGGAACTCCTCGCGCAGGAGAGCGGCCATCGAGGTGAAGGGAATGCGCTGGTCGAGCACGCGTTCCACTTCGGGGTTACCGCGGGAGAGCGCGTTGCCGATGACGACGAGATCAGGAGCAGGATCGAGATTGGTTTCAGCGTAGGGCTCGAGGATGGGGATGCCGAGCGAGCGCAGCAGATCGCTCATGGGCGGATAGGCGGCCTTGTCGGAGCCGGTAATGCGATGGCCCCGCAACTGCAGGAGTCCGGCGAGGGAGGCCATGGCCGTGCCGCAGATGGCGCTGAGGTGAATGTGGCGGGGCGATGGGGATAGGTTCACGGAATCACCGCCGGTTCGAGCAGACGCAGCCTGGCCTCATCGGCGGTGGCCAATTCAGCTTCCACGCCCAGAGTCAGCGTGACGTTGCCGCGCGAAACATGGCCGCTGCGCAGGCCGATGGCGATGGGTCCCGAGAAGTCGTCGAACACGCGCAGAATCACTTCTTCGAGGAGTTCAAGCGGCGCGCCGGGCGAGGCGCAATCGAGCATCTCGCCGAAGACGATGCCGCGCACGCCGTCCAGTTTGGCAGCCTGGCGCAACTGCCACAGCATGCGGTCGATCTGGTAGGGTTTGGCGCCTGTGTCCTCAAGAAAAAGGAGCTTGCCTTCGGTCTGCGGTTCAAAGGGCGTGCCCAGGAGCGAAACGAGGATGGAAAGGCAGCCGCCGTAAAGAGTGCCGCGCGCGCGTCCGGGATGCAAAGTGCGCAAGCCTTCGTCCGCCGCGACGGTGTAGGTTTGCCCGGAAAGGGCTGCGTGCAGGCTGGGCAGGTGGATGCCGTCCTCGCGGGCAAAATCCGCAGAGAGCATGGGACCGTGGAAGGCGGGCAGTTGCAGCTGATCGAGCAGCCACATTTGGAGGGCGGTGAGGTCGCTATAGCCGATGAAGGGCTTTGCGCTTTCGGCGATCAGGTCCAGGTCCAGCCCGTCCAGCAGGTAGTGCGAGCCGTAGCCGCCGCGGGTGGAGAAGATGGCGCGGACCTCATCGTCGGCAAACGCATGGTGCAAATCGCGCAGCCGCATCTCGGGCGTTCCCGCGAAGTAGAGCGGTCCGCGGGTGAGAACGTGGCCGGCGGCCTGGGGCGCGTAACCGAGCGAACGCAATGCCTCCAGTCCGCGTTCGACGCGCTCGGGCTGCGGCGTGGAAGCCGGAGAGACGATGGCCACGACAGCATCGTTGGGAACTGCTGGCGGTCTGAGCAAATCGGTCATGATTACCAGGCCTCGCCTCGGGCAATGAGAGCGGCCGGGCCGGTGAGAAGCAACTCGGCGCCGGGGCCGTCCCAGGCTACGGTCTGCGCGCCGCCGGGGGCGACCACAGCGAGCGGCGAACGGCAGCCATAAAGGGCGATTGCCGCCACGGCCGAGGCAGAACTGCCGGTGCCCGAAGACTTGGTGGGGCCAACGCCGCGCTCGAAGATACGAATCTCGATTTCCGTGGGACTGACGATGCGGACGAACTCGACGTTGGTCTGGTGGGAGAAATCTTCATGGACGCAGATTTCCGCGCCGAGGGTCCGCCAGGAGTAGCCGGCGACGGCGAAGTCGGGGTTGTCGACGAGGATGACGAACTGGGGATTGCCGGTGGAGACTTCAACGCCAGCAACCTGAAGGCCATTGGCCAGCGCGACGGTGCGGGGCGCGAAGGTGGGAATGCCCATGCCGGTAGTCACTTCCACGGCGAATCCGCCAGTTGTGCTCACCGCATTGACCTGACAGATGCGGGGGCCGGCGTCAGTGATGATTTCGAGCTTGTCGCCGGGCTTCGAGCCCAGGGCTTCGGCCATCCACGCGGCCACGCAGCGGGTGCCGTTGCCACTGATTTCCGCGATGGAGCCGTCGGCGTTGTGGAGGCGGATGCGGGCGGATTTTGGTCCGGTCCAGGCGAAGAACTCGATGCCGTCGGCGCCGATGCCGGTCGAGCGGGCGCAGAGGCGGCGCGTCAGATTTACCCAGTCGTGGTCTGCGGCAGTGTCTTCCGTGACAATGAGAAAGTCGTTGCCGCAGGCGTGGGCCTTGGTGAAGGGAATCAATCTTCCTCCGGATCGCGGAAGGTGAACAACTTGTGGATGGCGGGCTCGGCGAGCAGCTTGCCGCGCAATCGTTCATGCTGGCTGTTGGTTGCGGTGAGTGCAAAGCTGATCCGCTGGAGTTCGCCAATGGCATCGCGCTCCACGCCGGTAAGCCGTTCCTTCGCGGCATCCATCGCGTCCAGGATGGACTGCAGCATCTGGGTCTGATCGCGACCGCGAACCTCATACATCAGGGGGTAAATCTTGAGGTTGGCGCGGCGCTCAAGAAATCCGACCAGCTCCAGCGCCAGGATGACGATGATAGCCGCCACCGCAGCCGCCGCATAGAGTCCGGCGCCGCAGGCCATGCCGATGGAGGCGACGACGAAGATGCTGGCCGCGCTGGTGAGTCCGCTGACGCGGCTGCGGTTGTGAAGGATAAGGCCCGCGCCCAGAAAGCCGATGCCCTGGACGATGTTAGAGGCCACGCGGCCCTTGTCGGGGTTGGCGTCGCCTGCCAACACCGCCGAGAGGAGCGTAAAGAAGGCGCTGCCCATGCAGATGAGCAGGTTGGTGCGCACGCCCGCGGCCTTGCGATTGACTTCGCGCTCCAGGCCGACAAGAGCGCCCAGCAGACAGGCCACGAGCAGGCGGCCGATGGCGTGGTTGACCACCACGATCTGTTGCAGCCGGTCGAAAACGAAGGGTTGGGCGAGTTGTGCCAAGGGCGAACTCATGGGATTTCCTGGAGCGATGCTATCACCGCGCCGGCCTCCTTGTTCAGGCTTGATGAATCGGGAGTACCGGAGACATAAATCGTGGCCGAGGGCTGGCCGGGGGCTGAAAAGCGACGATATGCAATGAGGCCGGCGGGATGAGCGTGTACGGCGCGGTCCACCTCGTCGCCGTCGAGGGCCAGGACGATGGCGGCATGAGCGGAGGGCGCGGCCAGCGCGTCGCGGTAGAGATCGAGGTCGCTTTCGTTGATGGTCTGGCGCAGCGGAATGCCGGTGAGGGCAACGATCTCGGGATCGACCGAGGTATCCATCAGAATCACGCCGCCGGGCCGGCCGGCGAGCAGTGCGCGGAGAACGGGCGGAATCTGCATTTCATAGGGCCGGTGCGCCTGGATGTTCTTTGTGCCTTCGACGTAGATCAGCGGACGTTCGCGCAGCATCAGGCAGGCATTCAGGGCGACAAGGGCGAAGAGCAGGGCGGCGGCGCAGTTTGCCCAGCGGGGGTCGACCTCGCGGGGCTTGAACTCGCGCACGGCGGCGAGGCAGAACTGCGCGGCAAATCCGAGGCCCAGCGCGAAGGCCGGCAGGAGTTCGATTCCGTAGCGCAGGTTGTACCAGGAGTGGGGCCACCAGACGGGGAGAAAGATGGGAACCGAGCCATAGGCTACGGAGTAGACGTAAAAGGGAACCGGCAGACCCAGGAGCAGCGCCCAGGCGAGGCCGCGGCGGCGGGCCTTGAGCCAGGCCCAGGCGGCGCCCAGGAGGCTGAGCGCCAGCAGCACGTTGCCCCAGGCGGCGGCAGCGGCGTCCAGCTCCGCGGCCTTGAGGAAAAAGAGGAGCGCGACCCAGGGATTGTGCCAACCGGGATGCGGTGGGAATCCCGGCACGGAGGTGCGTATTTCGATGGCCTTGGCGGAGTAAGGACCGCGCAGGAAGTAGAGCCAATCGCCGAAGGCCGCGGCGTTGTAAATGAACCACGCGACGGGCGCGGCGACGACCAAAGCGCTTGCCAGCCAGAAGACGGGCGAGCGCAGCCCGCCACGGCGGGCCAGCGTGAGGCCGACGGCTACCCAGGCCAGCAGAGCCATTACCCAGCCGTCATAGCGCGTGAAGACGGCAGCCACGAGGGCCAATGCGATCCAGCAGAGCAGCCGCCTGGCTCGCTTGGGGTCATCGTCGAGGCTGGCCCGCCATTCCACCAGCCAGACGGCGATCCAGATCATCTCGCAGACAAAGAGCGGCTCGGTCATGGCCGTGGTCTGGAGGTAGAGCAGGTTGGGATTGGCGGCGAAAAATGCCAGGGTCAGAGCGGCGGCGGGGGGCGGGAGCCAGCGGCGCGCGAGGCGGTAGATTCCCGCGCAGCCAGCAAGGTATGCCAGCGCAGACGGAATGACGCCGGCGAGCCCGTTGGCCCACCAGGCGTAGACCTGGACAAAGGGAATGAGCAGTATGTGGGGCAGCGGAAGCCACACCGACCCCAACTGCGAGAAGCGCGGCTGGTGGGAATCGAAGACCCGGCGGGCGATGTGGAGGTGGGCGACGGCATCGCCATAGTTGAGCATGGCCCCATGGCGCCAACTCCACACGATTGCCGCCATCGATGCTGTTGCGCAGGAGGCCAGCACCAACAGGCCTTCCACGTGCGAGATGGGCCTTTCAGTCAAGGTGGGTCAACTCGCGGAAGAGGATGAAACGTTCGTCGATCTCCTTGCGGGAGAGCTGCTGCAACCGCTCGGTTCCAAAGCGCTCCACCGCGAACGAACCCATCACGCTGCCGTAAAACATGGCGCGGCGGAACGCGGCGGGGTTGAGGTCGTCCGCCGCGGCGGACGAGGCCAGGTAGCCGAAAAAGCCGCCGGCAAAGCTGTCGCCCGCGCCGGTGGGGTCTACCACCTCTTCGAGCGGCAACGCCGGAGCCCTGAACATGTGCTCGGCGTATTCGCCTTCCGGTGAAAAGCTGCGGTTGCTGAAAAAGGCAGTTGCTCCATACTCGCCGTGCTTGACCACCAATGTGCGCGGTCCCAGCACCAGCACCGCGCGCGCCGCCTGCACAAGGTTGTTGTTGCCGGCCAACATGCGGGCCTCGGTGTCGTTGATGAGCAGAATGTCCAGGCCCTTCAAGACTTCGAGCAGGGCCGCGCGATGATCTTTGATCCAGTAGTTCATGGTGTCGCCGGCCACCAGGCGAACACCTGGCATCTGTTCGCAAACGCGACGCTGCAGGACGGGATCGATGTTGGCCAGGAACAGGAACTCGGAGTCGCGGTAGGCCTCGGGAATCTTGGGCTCGAAGGACGCAAAGACGTTCAGTTCGGTGGCGCGGGTTTTGGCCTCGTTCAGGTTGTCGAGATAGGAACCTTCCCAGAAGAAGCTCTTGCCGGGGGCGCGCTCAATGCCGCGCGTATCGATGCCGCGCGCATGGAAGACCGCCTCCTGCTCAGGGCCAAAGTCCTCGCCCACCACGGCGATGACGCGCACATCGGTAAAAAAGCTGGCCGCCAGCGAGAAGTAGGTTGCCGCGCCGCCCAGGCAACGGTCCTTCCGGCCTGCCGGCGTTTCGATTGAGTCGTAGGCCACGCTGCCCACCACGGTGATTGCCATTGTTCTTCCTCTCTTGCTCAGTTGTTTAGGTTAATAACTCGCTTGCGGCGCAACCGTGCTAACTCCGCTTGCGCCGCTAACTCCACTAACAACGCTAACTCCGCTACCACCCCAGGTACTTGCCAAACAGCAGTCCCACCCTTTCCTTCGCCGCCTCGGGAATTGCGTCCGGCTGGGTGAGGACGGCGTAGCGGGCAGCGGAGGCGCAGGCGCAGGCGCGCTCTGTGGGCATGGCCGCGACCGCTGCCTTGACCACTTTGGCCGCGTTCGCGGCGTTCTGGTGCAGCACGGCTACAATATCCTCGATGGTTACCGAGTCATGGCCTTCGCGCCAGCAGTCGTAATCGGTGACCATGGCCACGGTGGCGTAACAGATCTCCGCTTCGCGGGCCAGTTTGGCCTCCTGCAGGTTGGTCATGCCGATCACGTCCGCGCCCCAACTGCGATAGAGATGGGACTCGGCGCGGGTGGAGAACTGCGGGCCTTCCATGCAGACGTACGTGCCGCCCAGCTTGCCCACCACGCCCACCGCAGCGCAGGCCTCGGCCGCGGTTTTGGCCACCGTGGCGCAGACCGGGTCGGCAAAGGCCACGTGGCCCACAATGCCTTCGCCGAAGAAGGTGGAGATGCGATGGAAGGTGCGGTCGATGAACTGGTCGGGCATTACGAAGTTGGTGGGCTGGTGCTCTTCCTTGAGGGAACCGACGGCCGAAACAGAGAGGATGCGCTCGACGCCGAGTTTCTTGAAGGCGTAGATGTTGGCGCGGAAGTTCAGTTCCGAGGGCAGGATGCGATGGCCGCGCCCGTGCCGGGCAAGAAAAACCACGTTGCGGCCCTCCAGCTCGCCCAGCACGAAAGCGTCGGAAGGCGAGCCAAAGGGTGTTTCCACGCGCTCCTCGCGCACGCTGGTGAATCCGGGCATCGAGTAGAGCCCGCTGCCGCCGATAATGCCAATCTCCGCTTGAGCCAATGCCCGCTCCTTGCTGGACAGGCCGTTTGCCGGCCCGTGCGCCTGCCTTTGGCAAACACCTCAGTATAAAGGCAGGGCGCAGGCTGTATCTTCCGGTTACGACGGCATCTTCATCCGGTCTGCCAATGGGAAGGACGAAAGGGGCCGGTTTTTCCAGCGAAACGCTTCCAGGCGCATCGTCTTCATTTGTTTAGCGAGTTGATACCGGGCCAAGAAAGTACTGGTTCCGGCGCGGCGGGTAGGTAGTCTGAGTGAATGGAGTTGCTGGCAGAGGAAAATGGTCGAGTCGGGGTCCGATTCCCCATCCGGTCAACCAGATGCTGGAAGCTGAACTGGCTGATTCTTACCCGCGCCGTGGTGGCGAACGGGGAGAAACAAGGTTCGAAGAGCTTTGTCGGGCCCACGTTCTCCAGGCTCAGGCGGAACTTCCCCGGCGAAAGGAGCGTAGATGTACTAGCTCACGTGTGCCGACGCCAGCGTTGCGGCGGGAGGGTGCAGGGCCGGCATCCGCGCCAGAGCTCGGATGCGGAGGGCGCGGTCGCGTCGCAATTGGGAGCGCGGGCGGGCGCCGGCCACGGAATTGAACAGGGGATTGGGGCTTTCGTACGGGAAAACGGCGGCGTTTTTGCGTCCGGAGAGGCTCTTCGGTCGTCTTGAAGAATGGCACCCCACATTCCTCAGCAGTTCGTGGAGAGGAACCATTCCGGACACGGTTTTCGGGTTCGAGCTGAGCCGTAAAGGTCGGCGCAAGCGTTGGAGCGGGTATTTTGACGAAATTTCGGGCTTGGCTTGGGTTATGGCCGATGAGGGGCGCTCGACTCGCCCCAGCAATTCGAGGAGAGGAACCATGCAATCATCTGATACTAAAGAGCTTGAGAGGCGGAGTGAGGCTGCACGCATGGGTCGTGCGCGGGCGGGCAAGCGGCTGCACGCGATTGCCGTGGTGCTGCTGACGTTGGCAGCGGGAGCGCCTTCAGGATTTGCCCAGCAGGCAACCGCTACGACTCCGAACCAGTCGGCATCCGACCTGCCTGCGGAACCGGCGCCGGTGCTGACGCAACCGCTGGATTTGCGCTCGTCTCAGCGCGATTTTTCAAAGCCGTCCGGGCGCCTTCTGGGCAACCCGATCAAGGCGTACATGCCCACGACCGTGCCCAAGGCCAGCTTTGTGAACTCGGTGCGCCTTGCCGACCTGGTGAAGAACGGCAAGATCTACCTGAGCCTTTCGGACGCCTTGGCGCTGGCACTGGAGAACAACTACGACATTGCCATCTCCCGCTACTACATGGACCTGGCGGACCTCGATGTGCTGCGGGCCAAGGCAGGTGCGGTTTTGTTCGGCTCGGGCGCGGTGGTCAACAGCTTTACGCAGGGCGGTTACCTGTCGACTTCGAGCACGGGCGGCGGGCCGGGCGCTTCAACCGGTGGTGTGGCTTCCGGCACTGCGGGTTTGACGCTCACCGCTTCGGGCGCCGGTCCCACGCCGGAGAACCGGGATCCTTCGGTCACCACTACCGTTCAGTTGGAGCGAGCCACCTCACCGCAGTCCAATACGCTGTTCTCCGGCGGATTGTCCTCATTGACCACCAACACCGACCAATACAACTTCACGTACAACCAGGGTTTTGTGACCGGAACGGCGCTGAGTGTGGCTTTGAGCAACCAACGCATCACGACCAACAACCCTTTTGTCGACTATAGTCCGCAGCTGTATTCCTCCTTCAACGCAAAGGTCACCCAGCACCTGCTGTATGGAGCCGGCATCTTTGTGAACAAGCGTTATGTTTACCAGGCGATCAACAATCGCCGCATCACCGACTCGACGTTCCGCCAACAGATTCTTTACACCGTGAACCAGGTGGAGAACATCTACTGGGGTCTGGTGAACGCCTATGAGGACGTGCAGGCCAAGCAGCGCGGGCTGGAGCAGAGCAGCCAGGTGGCGAGCGACAATCGCAGGCAGTTGGAGATCGGCTCCATGGCGCCGCTGGACGTGCTCAACGCCGACCAGCAGGTGGCGTCCGACAAGCAGGCTCTCATCAGTTCCCAGAGCAGCCTGAATTACCAGCAGCAGATCATCAAGCAGGCCATCGCGCGGAACCTCAACGATCCTGCCCTGATAGCGGCGGCTGTGATTCCCACCGACCGGGTGAGCCTGGAGGAGCTTCCCGAGGAGAAGCAGCCGGTAGACGAACTGGTGCAACAGGCCTTCAGCCAGAGCCCGGTGCTGGAACAGGCGGTGCTTACGCTGAAGAACGACGCGATCAGCCTGCGGGGCGCGAAGAATGGGCTTTTGCCGACGCTCGATGCCTACGGCTTCTATAACGCCAGCGCCCTGGGCGGTTCGCAAAGCCCGGACGCTCTCAACTTCGAGACTGGAGGCCTGTATCCCCCCGGCTACTTCCCAAGCGCCGGTTATGGCACGGTCCTGCAGAACCTCTTCAACAGCTCGGCGCCCGACAAGGGCGTTGGCTTCAGCCTGACGATTCCCATTCGCAACCGGCCGGCGCAGGCGCAGCAGGCGCAAGCGCTGATCGAGTACCGGCAAGCCGAACTGCGGCTGGAACAGCTTTACACGCAAATCCGCATCAGCGTGGTGAACGCGCTGTTTGCGCTGACCAACGACCGCGCGCAGGTGCTTGCCTCCATCGCAACCAAGGACTATGCACAGCGGAGCCTGGACGCGGAACAGGAGAAGCTGCATCTGGGAGCTTCGACGACGGCGCTTGTTCTGCAACAGCAGCGGGCACTGGCGGCGGCGGAGAACACACTGATGCAGGCCAACGCCACCTATGCCAAAGACCGCGCGGGCCTGTACCAAACGCTTGCCAGTACCTTGCAGCACTACGGCATCGATATGACCGAAGCCGCGACAGGGAATGTGACGACGACGCCCGCAGTGCCCGGACTGACACCCGCCAAGGAGGGCAAGGAGGCTTCGACGGCGCCGCCGGCCAGCCGGTAGATATCTGGAACTTGTGTTTCGCCAACGACCGGTCCGGCTGCTCGCGGCAACGGAAATCGCGCTCCCGTCTCCGCTGTAGTGCGCCCGCAACCGGCTCTGGATTGCTTGCAAAATCTCTCGGATACCCGCAAGCTCGGTGTCAGTTGATGTAATCAGGCACTCATCGAGCCCGCCGGAGAAGGCTCAAATCCAGGATCGCCAACCATGTTCAATTCCAGCGGCGATCCGCAGCCGAGTTGTTTTCGATTGGCGATCAGGATACGAACCTTGCCAGTGCTGATCGCAGACTGTCCATCCGGACGAAAACAATAAAAGGCCCGGGCGATGAACATCGCCCGGGCCTCTTATCGCAAGGTTAGAAGGTCAGTTTCAGAGCGCCCTGCATGACGCGTGGCGGAATGTTGCCGGTGGTGCCGATTTTTCCGAAGTTGCCCCAAGTGACAGTGTTGCCGTAGTCACCGGAGGGATTGCCAAAGGTGGGATGATTGAGAGCGTTGAAGGCCTCCCAACGGAACTGCAGCTTGATGCCTTCCATCAGGCTCCAGCTCTTCATGATCGCGGAATCGTCGCCAAAGTAATGCGGGCCGAACATGATGTCCTTTCCGCTGTCGCCGAACGTCCCTACGGCATTGTTGGTGAACGCCGCTGTGTTGAAGTAGTTATTCATCCACTGCGACTTTGATCCCTGATGGACATTAAGCGATTGGCCTGCCACGCGATCGGCGCGATCCAGGTACTGATTCGAGCCGGAATTGTTGCTGGCGCCGGATTGAATCGTGAATGGATTGCCCGATTGCCAGGTCACAATGCTGCTCAGCTCCCATCCACCCACAGTCTCCTGAATCAGCTTGTTCTTCCCCTTCATGTCGGGCGCATGATAGATGAAGTTGGTGACCGAGTTGAAGGGAATGCTCAGAGAAGAGACGCCGCGATTCCAGCGCAGATCGAACGGATCCCCGAGATACGGGCTGCCGAAGGAAATGTTGCCGGAACTGGCGACGTCGATGGCCTTCGACCAGGTGAAGCTCGACTGCACTTGCAGGCCATGCGACATGTGGTGATCGACGGTTGCCTGCAGGGAGTTATAGCTGGCGGTGCCATTGCTGTCCAGTTCGTAGATGTTGGTGAAATCCGGATATGGGGCTACGTTGTTCGTATAGGCATTTTTGTCGAGGGCATCCGATTGGTGATACGACTCGCTCCCCACATACGCCAAGCGGAGAACGGTTGTCGAACTGAGCTGTTGCTCTGCCGAAACATTCCAGCTTTGCGTCATGCCCATCTTGAAGTTGCGGGAGAACGACTGGCCCAGCTTAACCCCCGTACTGGCGATTGGCGAATTGGATGGAGGCACGTAGGAAACCGACGCGAACGGGGGAAACGGACTCTTGTCGTTCGTTCCCGCGTTGGTTGACCAGGGATTGTCGAAGCTCAACCAGCCGGTAACTGCCGCGTCGGCGCCTGCCGTGCAGCCGCCGGCACAGTTGCTTCCGTACAAGGAGAAGGTCGGGCTGAATGGCGCGATATCGGCCGCGTGATTGTACGAGGAATACTCGAGCGGGCCGGTAAACAACCCGAATCCGGCATGAAACACCGTATGCGGCAAGCCCTTCGGCTGCCATGCCACGCCCAGGCGCGGCTCCCAATATCCATACGAGTCCGGCATCAGAGCGGCTGTCAATCCCTGGTCTCCGGGGAAGATCAGTCCCAGAGGCGCGTTGGGGAACTTGGTGCTCTGTTGTCCGGCAACGAATGCGGCGCCGCGTCCGCCGGCCGAAGTGGGAGCCAAATTCGGATCCCAGCGCAAGCCGAGGTTGACGGTCAGGTTGGGACGCATACGCCAGTCATCCTGGAAGTACGGCCCCAATTGCCAGCCGGCAACATCCGCTATCTCGCCAGCCCCCTGCTCGAAACCGGACATATAACCAAGCAGGTAATCCGCCAGTCCGTTTCCGGTGTAGTGTCCGTTGAAGGTGATGATCGGCGTGGCGGGGTACTGCGTCAATTCCTCGGCGAACTGGTGCTGCAAGTCCATTCCCGCCGAGAGCGTGTGTCTTTTTACGGTCTTGGCGAGGGTGTCCGTGAAGCCGTAGGTGTTGCGCACTTCCTGCGAAGGTTCTGTCCAGCCGCCGTTGAATCCTCCGGCTCCGCCGCTCGCGCCGAAGCCTTCCATCCAGCACTGGCCCGGCAGTTCGGTTACATTGATGTAGCGCGAAAAGCACATGGGCTTGCCGTTATGGTCATCCGTAGGCGCGGAATTGTGAGCGCTTTGCTCGGACCAGAAGACGGCTACGGTGTTGACGGTGCTGGGATTGATCGTCCAGGTGTGCTCCAGCACGTCGTTGTAGTACTCCATCCGCTCCTGGAAGTCATAACTCCAGTTGGCCAGGTTGAGCACGGAGAGAATGTTGCCCGGAGTGTCCCCCGAGGGCTCTGTCATCGTGTTGGTAAGGGAGCGCAGAGTCAGGCGTTGCGTAGGGGAGAGGTCATAGTCAAATTTTCCCGTGAATTCGTTGAAGCTTTGCTTGACGGCCGCGGAGGTGTAATACATTTCGCCGTTGGCGGCCTGGGTGGTGCTGGTCGGTGGGCCCAATGGCGCCGTCGGCAATCCGTCTTTGGCGATTTGCACGGCCGCGGTATCCAGATTGGCGATGCTCGTATCCAATTGATTTGCCAACCCATCGACGGTATGGAACGGCCCCGTGAGGTTGGTAACTCCGGGTGTGGAGGCCAGGCCGCTGAAGTCGCCCGTCAGCATGGCTGCGGTAGGCGTGTAGGTTTGATTCGAATTGGCGGCTTGCACCAGTCGGGTTCCCTGGTAATTGCCGAAGAAGAAGAGCTTGTTCTTGAGGACCGGCCCGCCGGTATAGGCCCCAAACTGGTTGCGCTTCAGGGGATCCACCGAGTGGACGAAGTAGTCCCCGGCATTCAGGTCGTTGTTGCGCACGAACCAGAAGGCCCCGCCGTGGAACGCGTTGGTGCCGCTTTTGGTGGCGATACTGACCACCGCGCCGGGAGAAAAGCCATAGATGGCGCTGAAGTTGTTGGTGATGACCTTAAACTCCTGAGTCGCGTCGGAATTCGGAAAGGGCGCGGTCAGGTCGTTGTAGTTGTCCATGTTGGAGACGCCGTCGAGCATGTAATAGGTGCTGCCCTGGCGCCCGCCGCCGGAGGAAGCTCCCGTCTCCGTGGGCAGGGAGAAGCCCGACTGGATTCCCTCGCCGCCACGCTGCATGACGTTGGCCGTGCCGGGCGCGAGCAGAACAAGGATGGATGGGTCGCGGCCATTCAGCGGCAGTTCCGAGATGGCGGCTTCACCGACGGTTGTGCCCAGCTCCGCCGAACTGGTGTTGATCAGCTCGGCGTCGGAGGTCACGCTGATCGTCTCACCCTTCGCGGTCCCCACCTTGAGCTGAACATCCTGGGTGGCGGAGAGATTTGCCGTCAGCTCGATGCCGGTCTGCGCATAGTGCTTAAAACCGGCTGCCTCTATAGTTAGCGAGTAGGTACCAAGCGGCACGGGCCGTATCTGGTAGGTCCCAACGCCATCCGTTTTCACGACCTGCGTAAAGTTGGTGCCGACGTTCGTGATGGTTACGGTCGCGCCGGGAATTGCCGCCCCGGAAGGATCGGTGACTTGGCCCGTCAAGCTTGCGCTGGTGCCTTGTCCGTAGGCCAGAAGCCCTGAGCCGGCCAGGATCAACAGCAGTAGAACCCGTAGATACTTCACATTGATGATTTGCACAGCCACCTCCTGAAGTGAATTAACCTGAGTGCCCAGAGCGACTTGGCGCTTGTTTGGAACCGTTTTCATTCGCTTGCACACTTTGTACTCATTTCCCGGAAGCCACAGTCGATCTGCCGTTCGGTTCCGTCAGATCGGTTCAGACGGTACTTTCCAAGTCGTGTCGAACATTACGCTCCCGCAATGTGGTCGTACATCTGCCGAAAGTAGGATAGGGAGGATTATTTTCCTTCACCCCTCAAAACAGCGCATTCGAAGCATATATGTAGCCATTTGTTCGAGTTACGCAACGCCCGGCGTTCATTTTCGATGCTGGAGTCCATCCGGGCTCTTTTATTAGAGGCTGATCTCCACCAACCTCCGGAGGGTAGGGGAGTCTCCGGGAATGCGGACCCTCCCAATCCTACTTCCGGCGTATACATGGCCTCCGCGATTGGTTGTACACTGCAACGTGCGACAGTGCACTTCACGCTTTCGGAGCCATGTTGGGAATCTCTGGATTTGAGATCCGGGTCATGCGCCATTTTCAGCCGGCAACGATCGATGACATCCCGGCTACTCAAGCGGCTGCGAAAGTGGTCCCAACGAAGCTTTGCTCTGCGCGCGCGGGTGTTAACTGTCATATCCCGCTGCCGGCAATCGTGGTGGGGGTCCTGCTATGCCTGCTGACACCAACGTGCGCCCATGCATCCTGCACCGCCCCTTCGTCGATGAAGGCGCGTCTCCAGAGCCAGCCCACCGCGCAGGCTTATGCCGATCTTGGAACATGGTTTGGCGGTCGCAAGCAATTCGACTGCGCTGCTGAGGCCTTTGCCTCTGCTGTCAAACTTCAACCGGATTCGGCGTCCCTCACTTACATGTGGGGCCTCAGCCTTTACTCCGCAGGCGATGTCCGGGCCGCGCTTGCGCCTTTGCGGCTGGCAGTGAGCCTCGACCCGCATGACGCGCGACCCCATCTCGTGCTCGGCACGGCATTGGATCAGGGGAGCCAGATCGCGGACGCAGAGCGGGAATGGCGTGCCGCGCTGGCGATCGATCCCGGCTCGGCGGTGGCGCTAGATGGGCTTTCCCGAGACCTGCTCAAAGATAAGGACTACGCCGCGGCGATTGCTCTGCTGGAAAAATCCGCTCGTCGGGGACGACGAACCCCGCTGCAAAGTCTCAACCTGGGAATGGCATATGCCCGGACCCTGCAACTCAATGAAGCATCCAGGGTACTGCGCGAAGGTCTGAACGCCGCACCCGATTCTCTCCCGCTCGCCGATGAACTGGCCGTCGTTCTCATGCTGCTCGACAGACCCGAAGAAGCGGCTAAAGTTCTCACTGCCGCACTCGCTCGGCATCCAGGAGACTTGAATACCCAAGTCCTCTACTTGCGGGTCCTTGTCTCCAGCAAATCCGAAACGGCGCCGCAGCTTGGACACAAGCTCTTGTTGACCGCCCCGCACAACTGGGAAGTGCTGTATTTGAATGCGCAACTGGAAATACGCGCGGGCCAGTTTCCGCAGGCGCGCGCTCATCTTGAGCAATCGGTAGCTCTCAAGCCCGACTATCTTCAGTCTCAAGAAGCGCTGGGCAGCGTGCTCGCCGAACTCAAGGATCCTTCAGGCGCCAGGGAGCATCTGGAAAAGGCAATCGAACTGGGCGACAGCGGGCCTGCGGTGCAATACGAACTGGCCAGGGTTCTCGAGAACCTTGGCGAAGTCGAACAAGCTCAGGAAAAGCTGCGCCTCTATCAAACCATGAGGAAAGCCGAGGCCGATCAAACTCTGGCCGCGAGCAAAATCGAGTCCGGCGACCGCGCAATGGCTGCCGGAGATGCCGCACAGGCCGTCGCGCTCTATCGGGAAGCTCTCGCCAAGGATCCCAAGGAGGCCCTTGTAGCCTACAAACTTGCCAAGGCGCTTGATAAGACAGATGATTTTGTCAATGAAAAAGCCGAACTCCAGCGCGCCATCGAGCTGAACCCCAACCTGGCTGAGGCGCAGAACCAGATGGGCTATCTGGCCGGAAGAAGCGGTGACCTTGCGCAGGCGGAAAGCTGCTATCGTGCGGCAGTCCATGCTTCTCCCTCCTATGTCGTGGCATGGATCAACCTGGCGGCAACTCTGGCCGACGAGGCAAAGTGGCAGGATGCAAAACAGGCAGTGGCGCATGCGCTGGAGATAGACCCCGACAGCGCTGAAGCTCGCCGGCTCAATCAAGCGATCGCTGCTGCACAGACAAGCCCGTAAGGGTGTAGTCTTCGCCCCGAAGCCGTTCCGGAAGTCCCGCGAATCTGAACTTCGTTGGCCGCTGGCGCTTGCTGAGGTCGCATGGAACGCTCCGCCAACCAGCCTACTTGCCCGGCGCTGGAAGCTTCACGGTCTCTTTGATTCCCTGGCCCTCGACCAATGTGTAGATAGCGTCGGCGGGAACGTCCTTTAACTCCTCCTTGAGGCCGCTGGGCCAGAGAATCTGGACGCGCTTCATCACCCTCTCGCTGCCCAATCCGAAATGCAGGCGCTGATCGTTGCTCGACAGGTAGCTTCCGCCGCCGCGAACTTCGTCGATCTGCTCCATTGACGATGTGGTCACCGTTACTCTTGCGCCAATCGCGGCCTTGTTGCTCTTTGTGCCCACCAGGCGAAATAAAACACGGTGATTCGAATTCCTGGTCTCGTTGAGGAAGATGGAAGGCGGCGCGCCGACGTTGTAGACGACCACATCGACGTTTCCATCGTTATCGATGTCCCCGAAGGCCGTGCCCCGGCGCGATTGCAACGGTCCGTCGTTCAGCCCGGATTGATCGGAGACATCGGTGTAGGTGCCGTCTCCGTTATGGTGAAACATTTGGAGCGGCTCTCGATAGCGGGGTTCGTGGGGGAGCGAATCGGTAAGCTGGCTGAAGTTTCCGTTCGCCACAAATATGTCAGGCCATCCATCGTTATCGAAGTCTGCAAAGCCGCTTCCCCAGCGCACAAATGCGTCGGAACCGCGGCCAAGGTGCGATGCCCGCGTAGCATCGGTAAAACCCTGGGACTTCGCGTTCCGGTAGAGGCTCATGGGCTGGTGCTTGTAGCGGGTGATGAGCAAGTCAAGGTTTCCGTCGTGGTAGACATCGCCAAAGTCGGCAGCCATGTTGCTGAGGGACTTGCCTTGCTCATCGACGGCGGTACCGGACCAGAGACCGACATCTTCAAATGTGCCATCGTGCCGGTTGTGGAAGAGGTAATTGGGGCCCATATCATTGGTCACGAAGAGATCGGGCCATCCATCGTTATCGTAGTCGCCCCACGCAACGCCCATGCCCAGACGCATCTCTGCATTGTCAACACCGGCCTTACGAGAGACATCTTCGAAAGTGCCGTCGCCGCGGTTGCGAAACAGAAGATCCGTTAGCCCGTCCAATTGGGGCACTTCCATTTGCACACCCTGATAGTCGAATGCTCTCGAACCCGGTTGAGGAAGGCGATGAACGTCGGAATTCACGTATCGAGAGACAAAAAGGTCCAGATAGCCATCGCGATCATAGTCGGCCCAGGCTGCTCCCACGCTGAATCCGCCGCCCGCCACATGCGCCTTTTCGGTCACATCCTCAAATTTGCAGCCGCCCAGATTGTGATAGAGCACATTATGGCCATAACCAGTCACGTAGATATCCGGCAGGCCGTCGTTATCGAAATCCCCAATGGCGACGCCCATGCCCCAGCCTCGCGTGGTGAGTCCCGCTTGCACCGTGATGTCTGAGAAGTGCAGCTTGGAATCCTGGTGATAGAGAGTGACCATCAGTTCGCCGCCGTGCAAGTATCGATCCACGGTGGATTCATTCACTGTCAAAATGTCGAGTTTGCCGTCGTTGTCACAATCGAAGAGGGCAACACCTCCGCCCATCATCTCGACAAGGTAGCGTTTGTCAGGCGAGGTGTGGGGTTCGGTATTGACGCCAGATTCATGCGCGATATCACGAAACCGGATACCGCCGCGCGGCGCTTGCGGGAAGACTGGAAGGGCCACGCACACGAGTGCCCATGCGCAGCCCGTTGTGCGCCAATTGCGTCCGGCATTTCCGGAAATCGTCTGAACCGCCAACTTGAGATTCTCAATCGCCGGCCTGGCGTCCTCCAATTGTAGCTTGGATGCGGCGCGTGTCATGGTTTGGGCGGATTCAGCACAACCTCATACTCCGGAAGCAACTCCACTCCGAAGACCTTGGCAGTTTGCCCCTCTGCGTTCATCCATTCCCAGGCGCGCGCGTCCAGATAGATGGGCGCCTTGCGCGGCAGCGGCAGTACGCTGACCTCCAGCTTTTTGTCGAAGCACTCCGGCAGGAATCGTTTGAGTCCAATCTCCCACGCACGGCCGTTGTAGAAGTCGTCATCCAGCAAGCGGCCGTCCACTGAGAGCCTGGCCACATCGCCCGCGTAGCGAATGCGCAGATAGATGTCGCTGAGGCCATTCATGGATTGGGCCGGGATCTTCAGGCTCCACGCCGCGGCTCCGGCGAAGTCGGCGTCTTCGGGCGCCAGAGGCATGGGGCGATCCCGTCCTTCGACGTGAGAGGCCATGCGGATAGGCGGCCGGGAAGCGGCTTCGCGGCTGCTGCTCCACTGGAAGTCGATCTTCCGCGGTTCAACCTCCAATGCCTCCTCACGCCAGAGCGAATGCGGTTTATCCTTTTGCCCGCTCGGCAAGTAGACCGAAGCCGCCATGCGCGAGATCTCGACGGAGCGGAGATGCACCCCATCGTCTCCCGCAAAAACATCTGCCGGAGAGAGAAGCGCCGTATCCTGCCCTGCGAACGGCACTCGCCAAAACTGGTCCGCCTCGGCCTCGCGCAGGAGGAGAATCCTCGCATTGCGCCCGTTCTTGCCGGCCACTTGCAACGCGGCATCCTTGCCCGGCTCCACGTTCTGGACCAGGATCGTGTTCTCGGAACGAATGACCGAGCCACTGCCAGCAGCGACTGAAGCGATGCTGCCCGCGTCAAAGGCAAACTCCGTGCGCAGGCCGGGAATGGCGAAGAAGAAGTAAGTCGTCTCCGCTCCATTGTCGAGGCGCGACAACAACTGCGCGGTGCTGTACTTGAGCATCCCCGCGCCGAGGTCGAGATTGACCGGCCAGATGAAATAGCTGTTTGCCGGAACCTCGATGGGCGTGCCCGGCAAGTCAATGGTCTCCGTGGGCAACTTGATCCTTACCTGGAATGCCTGGCGCTGGGGCATCTCGAGTTTGCGTACGTAGTTATTGACGAAAAGAAATCCGCGGTTGCCGTCGGCGCGTAGCATGACGCGGGCCAGGCTGGCGTCGGCCGCGCCCTGTGGTCCTTTATCCGGCGCGTAAGGGCTCATCGTTGCAAGATCCGATCCGAAAGATTCGAGGAACAGGTGCAGACTTTTGATCTTGCGAAAGGACTCCCGCTCCTGCCCATATTCACCCAGCGGCGCCTGAAAGTCATAGGAAACGACGGGTAAGTCGTTGGGGTACCCGGTTGCAATGGACTCTTGCAGCGTGGTCAGCTTGCCGGCAGGGTTGGCGCCCCCGTGGAACATGTAATAGCCGTAAAAATTCACGCCCGAGCCCAGTGCGGTCAGAGTCAATGCCGCGATATCGTCGGCCTTGAGCAGAGGCCGGCGATGATAGGAGGTCTCCATGCCGGCGCCTTGCTCGGCGGCAAAGAATGGATAGTGGCGAAGATCGATCTTGCTTGCAGGATCGCCGAGGGCCATGTCGCCCATTTCGGCGCGCGCGCGATCCGCTGTGAACAGATACACCGGGTTGGGCGGAGAGTCGGTGGTGAGGCTTGTCCAGAAGTCGTCAGGATACCCGCCGGAGACGGGGATCACCTCGTGCGCGGGATAGTCGTGGCCCGGCCAGCCGGTAACGGAAAACAGCGGCGGTGCAATGCCCGCCGCAATCGCCAGTCGCTTAAGTTCGGCAAGGTGCTCCGCGCCCGCGCCGGGGCCGGTCTCGCCATATTCGTTTTCCAGTTGCACGCCGACGATGGGTCCCCCATCCTGCCAGAGGAGGCCCTTGATCTGGCTGCCAATTTGGCCGTAGAAGCGACTCACATATCGCAGATACTCGGGATCGTTGCGGCGCAGCGGAATCTTTTTGTCGATAAGCCAATTGGGGAAGCCGCCATTGCGCACTTCGCCGTGATCCCAGGGACCGACGCGCAGGTAAACGTAGAGCCCGCTCTGGCTGCACAACTCAACAAAATGGCGCAGATCGCGCTGTCCCGACCAGTCGAACCGGCCTTCGACTTCTTCGTGATGAATCCAAAAGATGTAGGTGGCCACCACCTGCACCCCGCCGGCCTTCATCTTCAGAAGTTCCTCCCGCCAATACTTCTCCGGATACCGCGCAAAGTGGAATTCTCCCATCACCGGCAGCCAGGGCTTTCCATCCAGCGAGAGGTTGCGGCTGTCGACAGAGATCCGGCGCCCAGCGGGCGAAACGCCGCCCATGTTCAAAAAGCCGGCTTCCGGCGCGGGCGCAGGAGCAGTTGCGTCAATCAATAAAGGAGTAGGCGCCTGTTGTGCTGGGAGTGCGGAGGCCAATCCCAAAACAGCGGCAACAGTACTGGCGGCAAGCCATGTCTTCATATTGATCATTCACCAGAATCAGATCCTTGATTCGATCGGCCACAATGGCGTGCCGCTGGAATCGTTTTCATCCAAGCGCGAAATCCACACAGATTTCCCGCCTCTTGAGCTTCTGCTCAAGTCTGCTGCAACTGCACGGCATTCGCAGACCCGCCGTGAAGCCACTTATCCTATCGCGAGTTCACTATAGGCGTGTCTTGGCAGCGTTTGAATCGGCAGAAAGTAGGATTGGAGGAAAATATTTGTGGGCTGCCTTCGGTTCCTTTCTTCCTTGCATCGCCGCCGGGGGTTGCTCAACACCTCCACAATGAGCGAAGATGGCTGACGGCTCACAGCGCACCATGCAGAACCGTGTAAGAATGAGCTGGCCTCTGGAGGCTTCCACCTGATCTCTGCCCAACATGCGCGTCGCCTGCTCCCGCATCGGCAAGCAACTTTGTGCGCCGGCAGTCTGCTGCTGCAAGGCTTTCTGCTCGGAGTGATGGCGTTGTTCATGCTGGCCGGTCGAAGTTCACAAGCGTTGCAACCGGCGGTTGACTCTCGCACGACGAGCGGCAATGAGTGGAACTTCACCATCCGATCCTGGCAGTCACAGGACGGTCTGCCGGAGGAAACGGTACAGGCCTTCGCACAAACCCCTGACGGCTATCTTTGGGTGGGCACCAGCGGTGGGCTGCTGCGCTTTAACGGGGCGCACTTCCATCTGTTTGCCCATGAGAATACGCCCGCCTTTGGAGAGAACAGCGTTTTCTGCCTGCTGGCAGCCCATGACGGCCGCCTGTGGATCGGCACGGACGGCAGCGGACTGATCGAGTGGCAAAACGGTGTCTTTCACGCCTATCCTACGGAAAAGGGCCAGACCGCCGACTTTGTGCGGGCGCTCGCGGAAGACCACAACGGCCTGCTGTGGGTGGCCACGGACGATGGGCTCTTCTGGGCCAGGAACGGCCGCCTGGAACGAGCCGACAAGCCGCTGGGTCTGCCCGTCTTCAACGTTCATGCCGTGCTGGAAGACCGCACCGGTCGCATCTGGGTGGGCGGGTCGCGCCTTTACTCGTTGAAAGATGGCCAGAGCCGCGAGTATTCCCTGCCAGACAATGACAGCCGCAACAAGGTGAAGTCTTTTCTGCAGACGGCCGACGGAGTCATCTGGGTGGGAACAGTGGGCGGGTTATACCGGCTGCGGCCAGGGCACGAAAGGTTCGAGCCGGTTCCCGGAGTCGCCGGCACCATCCGCGCCTTGCGCGAGGCGCCCAATGGAGAGTTGTGGGCCGGTGCAATCGGCGAAGGCATCTTCAGGATTCGCGGCGACCGTGTAACCCGCCTGAAGGCGCCTTCGCCACTGGTCAGCAACACGGTGCTGTCCATCTTTGCCGATTCCGACCGGGATCTGTGGATCGGCACCCAGGCCGGCATGATGCGGCTGAGCCGCACCCCGGTGCGGGTCCTCGCCCTGCCGACGGCCGCCGACTCCGACTTCGGCACCGTTGCTCTGGATTCAGACGGATCGCTGTGGGCTGCGTCAAATCAGCTTGTCCATGTGCGTTCCGGCCGTGCCGTCCGGTTCCATTTCCCTGGAATGGATGAGGCCCGGGTTCGCAACGTCCTGCGCGCCCGCGACGGATCCCTGTGGATCGGAACCGACGGCAGCGGCGTCTATCGTCATTCCGCCCAGGGAACAAGGCACTTCACCACCCACGAGGGCCTGGTGAACAACTTTGTGCGCGTCTTTCTCGAATCCAGGGATGGCTCCCTATGGATCGGAACCGATAACGGCGTCAGTCACCTCGATCGAGCTGGCTTTCAAAACTACACCGGTCAGAATGGCCTCGTCTACAACAGCATCCGCTCGCTGCTCGAAGATCGTGACGGAACCATCTGGATCGGCACCGAGCATGGACTCAGCCAGTTCAGAAATGGCGGGTTTTTCCATGACGCCATGACCGCAGCGCTCGGCGATGAGAAAGTGTGGGCCCTCCATCAGGATGCCGACGGCGGAATGTGGATCGGCACGCGCGCTCACGGCCTCTATCGCTACCGCAATGGTCAACTCTCCCACTACACCACGGCCAACGGACTGGCCAGCGACAGCATCTATTGCATTCTTGAAGACAAGCAGGGCCATTTCTGGTTCAGTGGCCCCTCCGGCGTCATGCTGCTGAATCGTGGCGAACTGGATGCCCATACCACGGACAAGGAACAGCTTCTTTCGCTGCGAATCTTCCGCGCCGATGAGGGCGGCAAGCCCGTGCAGTTTTATGGGGGAACGCAGCCGGCCGGCGCCCTCACCGCAACCGGCGAAGCCTGGTTCCCCACCAGCCAGGGGCTGTGGAGCATCCGGCCCGATGAACTCGAGCACCCCTTCATCTCCAATTTGAACATCGACTCCGTCAGGGTCGATGGCCGCCCCGCCTCTCTGCCGGGAAAACTGGATCTGGATGCAGGCAGCGACCGCGTCGAGATTGCCTATGAGCCGGTGTTGCTGCGGTCGCAGGAGGGACTGCGCTTTCGTTACAGGCTCGACGGATATGATCGCGGCTGGACTTACGCCAACGCGCAGCAGCGGCTCGCAACCTACACCAATCTTCCTGCCGGCCAATACACGTTTCTCATCGAAGCCTGGGAGACGGACCATCCCGGACACACGGCCCACGCCGCCATCGGCTTCCTCAAAAAGCCTTACTTCTACCGCACGCCGTGGTTTGTGGCTCTCTGCGTGCTGATCGCGGCGCTGCTCTCCATCCTCGCCTATCAGGTGCGCATGAAGCAGATTCATGACCGGTTCAAAGCCGTCCTGGCTGAGCGCACGCGGCTGGCCCGCGAAATGCATGACACGCTCATTCAGGGCTGCGTCAGCATCTCCGCGCTCCTTGAGGCAGCCGCGAGCCGTGAAATCGACGATAACGAGTCAAGGGCACACCTGATCGAGTACGCCGCCACCCAGATCCGCGCCACCGTGGACGAGGCGCGCCAGGCCGTGTGGAACCTCCGCGGCGAGGAAAGAACCCTCGTCAATCTGGAGACTGCCCTCCGCCGCATGGCCGAACGGATTGGCCGGGAACATGGCGTGGAGATGGCGTCTCGTCTGCTCGGGAAGCCCTTTGCCATCAGCCTGCCCGCGACCCATGAGTTGATGATGGTGGCCCGCGAAGCGGTACTCAACGCCATCTTGCACGGCCACGCACAACACGTGGAAGCGGATATCCGGTACGCGGGCCAGTCGCTTTCGCTCACGGTCAAGGATGACGGCGACGGCTTCGACGCCGCCAAAGCCTTCTCCGATGAGCACTTCGGCTTGCGTGGCATGCGGGAGCGGATTCACCGCTTCGACGGAAAATTGGAAATCGAGAGCGTCTCCCATCAGGGAACCAGCGTCCGGGTTGAGATTCCCCGCGCCGCCGTCACCCCATGATGCCCTCCCCCTCGGCTTCCTGCCCGGAACTGGTCAACCGATGCGTCGCGATCTATAATCTGCTTGCTTATGCCTCCCATCCGGATTCTTATCGTCGACGATCACCCCATCATGCGGGTGGGCATCGCGGCGCTCATTGCCTCCTGCCACGAGATGGAGACAGTTGCTCAGGCCGGCAGCGGCGAAGAGGCGCTCAAGCTGCACGCCCTCCATCAGCCCGACATCACCCTGATGGATCTGCGCCTGCCCGGCATCAGCGGCGTTGAGACCATTCGCCGCATTCGCAGCCAGTCCCCGAAGGCCCGCTTTATTGTGCTCACCACCTACGACGGCGACGAGGACATCTATCAGGCCATGGAAGCCGGCGCTACCGGTTACCTGGTCAAAGGCATGCCCCAGGAGATGTTGGTGAACGCCGTCAAGCGGGTCCACGCGGGCGGACGCTATCTTCCTCCCCCCGTCACTCAGGCGCTCACTTCGCGCACCCGCGACTCAAACCTCAGCAACCGCGAACGTGAGGTGCTTGGACTGCTGGCAAATGGTAAATCCAACCGGGAGATTGCCGGCCAGCTTGGCATCACCGAGGCTACGGTAAAGTGCCATGTGAGCGTCATCCTGATGCGTCTGAATGCCGGTGATCGCACCCAGGCCGTGGTCACGGCGCTGCAGCGCGGACTGATCCACATTTAGCCGGCTTCGCCAGTGCCGCATTGGGCACAAAAGTGGCGTGATTTCTGGGTCGAGCGCGGGTTTGAAACGATTTCCCTGAGGTGATTCGTGCAGCGTCGCAACTCTGTATCGGTTGTTATCCTTGTCCTCGCCGCAAGCTTTGCTTGTTCGGCACAACAGACCTCCGCCGGAAGATCCTCGCAGTACGCCATTGGGGCGGATATCTTCTTCCTGCCTCAGGCCGAGCAGCAAGGAGCCGTCTTCAAGGAAAACGGCGTAGCCAGGCCCGCTCTGGAGATACTTCGCGATCACAGCTACAACTGGATTCGCCTGCGCATCTTCAATTCGCCTGCCACGCTCCCCAACAATCTCGAATACACTCTCGCCGCCGCTAAACGCGCCAAGGCCATGGGATTCAAATTCCTGCTTGACTTCCATTATGCCGACGACTGGGCCGACCCCGGCCATCAGCCGACTCCGGCAGCGTGGAGAGAACTTACCCATAAGCAGTTGGTCGATGCCGTCTTTGCCTACACGCGCGACACAATGGCATCCTTCAAGGACGCAGGAGTCATGCCGGATATGGTGCAGGTGGGCAACGAGATTACGCACGGCATGCTATGGCCCGACGGCAAGTTGCCGGAGAACTGGGATAACTTCGCCCAGTTGGTGAAAGCGGGGATAGACGGGGTATCCGCGGGGAGCGGAACCCAACCGCACCCGGCGATCATGATTCACATTGATCGCGGAGGCGACGCCGCAGGGACAAAATACTTCTTCGACAAACTCTCCAGTTATAACATTCAGTTCGAAGTCATCGGCCAGTCCTATTACCCGTGGTGGCACGGAAGCCTCAACGATCTTCGCGCCAATCTCGAAGCTACCATTCGCGAGTACGGCAAAGACGTATACCTCGTGGAGACAGCTTACAACTGGGAGCCCGGCAATTACATCAAGCATCCCGGCCCGTTTCCCGAGACGCCGGAGGGCCAGCGTGACTTCCTCGATGAGGTGAACCGTATCGTGATGGAAGCACCCGGAGGCCACGGCAAGGGTGTCTTCTGGTGGGAACCGGCAGTCCGCGGTGAGTTGGTGCAGCGCGGGTTCTTCGATGGCGACGGCAATGTTCTTCCGGTCATCGCCGTCTATGATCGCTTTGCCCGCCGTTAAGCAGCGCATGGCGCAACTTCTGAGCGGTGACTGTTCGCATTGGATCTTCTTCAGGTGGACTGCTCAGTCGAGGTTGCGCTCCAAACACCGGCAGGAGAGCGGTGCCTGACCGATAATCCGTACCAGCACCTTCGGCTCTTTCTGCCCGTACACGTTGCCTTTTCTGCACTCCGGGCAGCAGTCTTCGTGTGTCAACTGCTGGTGCTTGATGTCTACCTTCTCCACGTGAATTCTCCACCGCCTAAGAGGCGGTGGCTTCGGGTTACGGCTGGAAGCCGGATGGATCGGCCATGCGGCCGATTGTAGTGCTTTTGCATTTATAGATGTTCCGCCAGTGTTCGTGCACCCCAGCATTGATTCCTGATCAGCTGTAAAAATGCTTGTTGAGACTGTTTCCAACTACCGGCCTACCGGCTTAAAAGCAAATGCCCATCCGTCGCCTGAAGGCGAGGGGTTTACCGATCCCCTATCGGGGACTCTAAAGGGAGTTCCTGAGACGCAAGGCCAGACCTGCAAATGAATGCATTATCGGCCAGAAGCACATTGTCAATGGCCTGCCCCAGCTTCCCATCGCATTGATTATTATTGGGATTCCATAATGTGAGGTGCCAGAACAACTAGGTCCTCAACAGGGAAGAGACCAATCGGGACAAAAAAGCCAGAGGTATCCGCCTCGCTCCCAGCGCTTCCCAGCCAATTCCAATCTGAACTGCCGTTCGCTTCCGAGGCCTATCCTCGAACGTCCGACATCCACGGGGAGAACAATTATGCAGTGACTATTAGGCGTTTTCAACTCAAGTTGAACGGCGGATGGGCGGATTTCAACCCCACATTAACCCCACAATACAGATTCCTCACCGTTTCACCCACGCCCGACCAATGCACCCGCCCCAGCCAACCGCGGTCTGGATCAACCCGCCCATCCCGACACCGGCGACAGAAGATCTTCGACACAAAACTCCGACGCCACATGTCTCAAACTCGTTGACACGCTCCGGCGTCCATCTCCAGCCTTGAAGGCAAAAGTGGGAGCATAGTTGATGGTGTTGTCCTCCTGGTTTGGGACAGCAGACAAGCCGACAATCGTTCCTACAGTTGAGGCGCCTCTGTAAAGCCAGACGGAATCGGGCACTCTGTCAGATTCCCCCTCAGAGCGCTATGGTGTATCCCTCAGCACGTGGAACATCGTTAGGTCAAGTGCAGTGACCGCCATCACATCTGCGGTGAAGTGAGCCACGTCACACTATTTATCTGTATAGATTTCACATTGTGATTTGGATCACTGAGGCCCATCCATGAATGGCAAATGGCTCGCCCTTCCCTTCGTCGCTGTGTTGGTAGTCCTGTCGCTTTCACCCTCCGCCAGTGCGATTCCCGCATTTTCACGCCGGTATGGCACTTCCTGCACTACCTGCCACTCGGATTTTCCCAAGCTCAATGACTTCGGCAAAGCCTTCAAAGACGCGGGCTTCAAGTTTCCCAAGGATGATGAATCGTTCCTGAAGACGCCGCCAGTCTTGCTGGGTGCTCCCGCGCAGGCCGAGTTGTGGCCGCATACGGTGTATCCGGGCTCCATCCCCGGTCAGTTGCCGGTCGGATTGCGCTACAACACCTACTACCAGCAGGTAAGCGCCAATCGCAACAACTTCAATCTGGTTCTTCCTGCGGGCACGGTAGGCAGCTTCATCCCCAAGTCCGATTTTCAGCCTGGATATTTCAGCATTTTTACAGCCGGCAACTTCGGCAGCGACATATCCTTCTGGGTGGATGACGACATCAGTGTTGCCGGCGCCAACGCCAACGGTGCACTGGGCGACGCCTACCTTAAATTCAAGAACATCAGCCGTCTCATGAAGTTGCCCACCGACTCGCTGAACCTGCGCGCCGGCCAGTTTGAGCTGGATCTTCCCTTCAGCCAGGCACGCTCCTGGAACCTGAGCGGCTGGGACATCTTCAGCGAAGCCAATATTGGCATACAGAACGGGCTGGGGCCACAGCAGAATGTCAACAACGGGGCCGCGATTGAGGATGCGGCCAACGGCGTCGAATTCAGCGGCGGCCACGCTTACCAGGGATACCACTACTCCATTGCGGTGTTCGACCAGAACACAACCGGCGTGTACATCAGCCCGCCGAACGTCTCGCCGCAGAATGGTGTTGCGTTCAACTCCGACGCAAACTTCAAAGACCTATATGGCCGGTTGGTCTACCGCTTCAATCTTGAAAAGGACCCCGCGAGCCGCCATGACGTGCAGGCGGCTGGGACGACCGGGCCTCGCGACCATACCTTCCTTGCTCTGGGCACCTTTTACTTCTATGGGCGCACCGCGCAGCCCTTCAGCGGCGTGCTCTCCGATGGCGTGACGCCAACCGTGCTCACCGCCCGGGAGCCGTTCTACCGCATCGGCGGAGACGTCAACTTCAACTACCGCACCTTCAACCTGTTTGGCGTTTATCTGGCCGCCCACGATCACAACCTCTTGCCGGTAACCGCGCCTGGAGCGGCGGGAATCACGGGCTTTACGCCGTCCGCCGCGGCCACATTCAGCGGAGGCTTCGTTGAGGCGGACTACCTGGCGCTGCCCTGGGCGATGACCATCATGCGCTGGGATCAGGTAAAATCGACGGCAGACCGGGTTAACTTCATCGAGTACAATCCGGCCGCACCCCCAGCGTCTTCGTTCTTCTCGCCGTATTCGGCCACACGCAACCGGTTCACGCCCGGCGAGCAGTTCCTTATCCACGCCAACATCAAGGCCTCGATCGAATATCAGATCTGGCCACAGCAGATTGTCTACAACCCGGCAACCGGTGTTGCGCTCACCGGGCCGTTCCGGACCAACGCCCTGATTGTAGGGCTGGAATTTGTCTACTAGAGCGGCACGCGGGGCTCTAAACTTCGCATTCAGGAGAACACATGAAAAGAATCGGTCTGTTACCAATCATCGTCATGGCGGCACTCGGCACAGCGGCCTTTGCCGGCACCATTCACGGCAAGGTTTCCGGCGTAAGCGGCGAGTCCGTCGTCTATGTTGAAGCCGTCGCCGGCAAAACCTTCCCCGCTCCCGCGCAACACATCACCATCGACCAGAAGGGCCTGATGTTTGTGCCGCACATTACTGCCGTCCAGCAGGGCACGACAATCGACTTCCTCAACAGCGACAGCGTCGCGCATAACGTCTTCTGGCCCTCCATCAGCGGCAACAAGAAGCTTGGGCACAACCTGGGCACATGGCCCCAGGGTCAAAAGCAATCCTTCAAATTCGACAACCCCGGCATCATACCCCTGCTCTGCAACGTCCACCCGGAGATGTCGGGCTACGTGATTGTTTCGCCCACGCCCTATTTCGCGGAGACGGACAAGTCAGGCGCATTCAAAATCGACAATGTGCCGGACGGCGCCTACACCGTGACCGCATGGCACGAAGGAGCAAAGAGCAAATCCAATCCCGTGAAAGTTGCCGGAGACACCACGGCTGACTTCGCGCTCACCAAGTAAATCCGCGGGGCGGAAGAGTGTTCTCTTGCCGCCCCGGTTTCTTCGCCCAACGGAAAGGGCCCTGCATGCTGCAACGCTTTGTCGACAAGAAAGTTGACAGGGATTGGCTGAACACCAACTTCCCCTGCATGATGGCCTGTCCCGCACATACCAACGCCGGCCGCTATGTGGCGCTCATTGCAGAGGGCGAGTTTGAAGAGGCCTACCGCACTGCGCGCGAGCCCAATCCAATGGCCAGCATCTGCGGACGCGTCTGCGCTCATCCCTGCGAGACGGCCTGCCGCCGCGGTGAGATCGATAAACCCATCGCCATCCGGGCGCTCAAGCGCTTCCTCACCGAGCGCTATGGTCCGGAGTCGCGCCACCCTGTTGATGTGAACGCCGGCCGCACACAGCCCAAACTTCCCTTTCGCATTGCCATCGTGGGCGCCGGGCCGGTAGGGCTCTCCTCAGCGCATGACCTTGCTCTGATGGGCTACGCCGTCACCATCTTTGAAGCCTCCCAGGTGGCGGGCGGCATGCTCTATCTCGGCCTGCCCGAATATCGCCTGCCCCGCGACGTGGTGGAAGCACAGGTGCGCGAGATTCTCTCCACCGGCGATATCATTCTGAAATTGAACCACGCGGCCGGCCGTGATTTCACCATCGCCGATCTGCGCCGGGATTTCGATGCCGTTCTGATTGCAGTCGGCGCGCACCGCAGCCGCGACCTCACCATTCCAGGCGTGAATCTCGACGGGGTCTACAAGGGCATCGATTTTCTGCTCAATGTGAATCTCGGTTACCGCTTCACCATCGGCAAAAAGGTTCTCGTCATTGGCGGCGGCAACGTGGCCATGGATGTGGCCCGGTCTGCGGCCCGCGAGGTGCTGCGCCAGCATGCGGGCGGCGTGGAAAACTTCGAGCCTTCGCAAGGAAGCATGGATGCCGTGGCCGCCCGCGAGATGATGGACGTCTCGCTCTCCGCCTTGCGGCTGGGCGCGCAGGAGGTGCACCTGGTCTGCCTGGAGACCCGCGGCGAAATGCCCGCCGCGCTGGAAGAGATCGAAGAGGCGGAAAAAGAGGGAATCATCATCCATCCCGGCCTGGGTCCGAAGCAGATCATCGGTGAGAATGGGCGAGCCGTGGCGCTCGAGGTGCTCAAGACTAAGTCGGTCTTCGATGCCAACCGGCGGTTCAATCCCACTTTCTATGAGAACAGCGAGACGCTGCTTGATTGCGACACCATCATTATGGCCATTGGCCAGGCGCCCAATCTGCAATTCCTTGGCGCGGAAGATGGCGTGGAAGTTTCGCCGCGCGGACTGATCGCCGTGAACCCTCAAACGTTGATGACCTCCGCAGCCGGTGTCTTCGCCGGCGGCGACTGCGTCTTCGGGCCGCGCCTCATCATCGACAGCGTTGCCGATGGCAAGCGCGCGGCGGTAGGCATCGATGAGTACCTGCGCGGCATAGAGCACCCTGCCCCGATTGTGGAAGTGGAGGTGCTGGAGCGCCATAGCATGCCGCTGGACCTGCTCGACCTGTTGCGGCCGCAGATTCCCATGCTGCCCCTCAACCGCCGCACCGGAGTTACTGAAGTCGAGATCGGCTTCGACACCGAAGCTGCAGTGGCCGAGGCGCAGCGCTGCCTGCACTGCTGGGTCAACACCGTCTTCGAAGGCATGGCTGAGGACGGAACCTCGTGCATTCTGTGTGGCGGGTGCGTCGACGTTTGCCCCGAGAACTGTCTGGAGCTTGTCTCGCTCGACCGCATTGCCTTTGACGAAGCAACCACCGGGCAACTCGCCGAGGTCCGCGATCTGCTCGGTGTGGAATTGGATGACATCAAGGCAGAAGAGCTTGGGGTGATCTCCGGCTCGGCAATGCTGAAAGATGAGTCGCGCTGCATCCGTTGCGGACTGTGCGCGGCGCGTTGTCCCGCAGGCACCATCACCATGGAATCTTTCAACCTTGTTTCCGCAGCCCCAACCGGCTTGATTTCCGTGGAATCCATCGACCGCCCGCTGCGGTCCAGACCGCCCCTGGCAGGCGCGGTCAAGAGGTAATACATGCCCGACGAAACACAACAAATGACGCAGAAACTCCCGGCAGAGTTCGATCGCAGAGCGTTCTTCACCAAGATTGGGCTTGGGTCGCTGGGCATCGCCGCCGCCGGCACGGTTGTGTTCACCTACGAGTTTCTCTCGCCCAACGTACTCTTTGAACCATCGGCCATCGTCAACGTCGGCAAGCCCGAGAACTTCGCGGTGAATTCGGTGACCATGGACGTCAATTCTGGAATCTACCTGGTTCGAGCGGATGAAGGGTTCTTTGCGCTCAGCGCTGTGTGCACCCACCTGGGCTGCCTGACCGCATGGAACCAGGACCTGGGCATCATCGCGTGCCCGTGCCACGGCAGCAAATTCACACGCACCGGAGAAAAGATTGAAGGCCCAGCGCCCAAGCCGCTGCCATGGCTCAAGACCTCGGTGAGCGATGAAGGCGACCTGATCGTCGATCGCTCCATCGATATCCCACCACTGCAGTATCTGAGGATATGAGCATGACCACGAAGGCCAGCCGGATTGTTGACAAAGTGCGCGGGAGCCGGGTGTGGCGATCGGTCTTCCGCAGCGGCACGGGCTCGAGCACGCTGCACCGCGCGCTGGCCATTCAGCAGAATGTGTTCCTCCACCTGTTCGCAACCAAGGTCCGCAAACGCATGGTACGTTTCAGTTCCACCTGGTACCTGGGCACGCTGACGTTGGGGACCTTCCTGATCCTGGTCATCACCGGCATTCTGCTCATGCTTTACTACCATCCCTCCGTGCCCCAGGCTTACGCCGACATGAAGGACCTGCAGTTTGTCGTTTCGTCAGGACTCTTTCTCAGGAATCTGCACCGCTGGTCGGCACAACTGATGGTCTTTCTGGTCTTCGCGCACATGTTCAAGGTTTTCTACCGTGGCGCGTACCGCACGCCCCGCGAATTCAACTGGGTCATCGGCATCGTTCTCTTGCTGATCACGCTTCTGCTCAGTTACACCGGTTACTTGCTTCCCTGGGACCAGCTTGCATTCTGGGCCATCACCGTCGGTTCCAATCTCTCTTCTGCCGTGCCGTTGGTGGGCAGCAAGATCCACTTCCTGCTCCTGGGCGGCAACCAGGTCAACGCCAATGCGCTGCTGCGCTTTTATGTGTTGCACTGCGTCATTCTGCCCCTGGCGGCCATACTCTTCATCGCTGTGCATTTCTGGCGCATTCGCAAGGACGGCGGCCTTTACGTGCAGCAGTCGGAGCCGAAAACACAAGCAGCCACTGACGGCACGCTACCCGCGAAGGAGGTCAAATGAGCGATCCGAAAGACTTCGTCGCCGGCGTCGACTCAGACCAGCGGCGCTCGCCCACGCGAGTTGTCTTCGTCACGCGCCGCACCTCGGCGCAGGTCAAGGTCACTCAGGAAGACCAGGTGCAAACCTTCCCGGAGGTGCTTTTCCGTGCCGCGCTGGCGATCGAACTGCTTGCCATCTCACTGGTCGTTTTCTCGTTGTTCTTCAACGCGCCTTTGGAGGGCATCGCCGATCCAACGCACACCCCGAACCCTGCCAAGGCGCCGTGGTATTTTCTCGGCCTCCAGGAATTGCTGCACTATTTCCCGCCTGTCGTGGCCGGCGTGCTGGTACCCGCGCTGCTCATCATCGCTCTCATTGTCATCCCGTATTTCAACATCAACATCGAGGCCAACGGCCTGTTTCTGAAGGACCGCACAAGGCGGGTACGCTGGTTCTACCTCGCAGCGGCGGGAATGTTGCTCTTTCTGTTGCTGTTCCATGTATACGTCGCCGCCGCGCCGACGGCGATCGTTGCCCTGGGGATGATCGTCGCCGCCAACAGCACGCCCGATTCGCCTTCACGGTTGCGTCGTTATCTGGCCCTGAAGCCGCTGGCTTACTGGATCATGACGTGGTTTCTCTTTGAACTCATTGTGCTCACCGCTGTAGGCACATGGTTCCGCGGCCCAGGCTGGTCCTGGGTATGGCCCTGGAGGAGTTAAGTGCAATTCATGAAGAAATCTCTTTCCTCTGCGTGGCAGGCGCTGTTCGGCGATCCGGTGCGGGCATTTGGCGTTGTCAGTCTGGGCTTGTTGCTGGCGCTTGCGATCGCGCCCGCAAAGGAGCACTTCAGCCAGTGGCATGGCTATCAACGGCAATACACGAGGCTGATCCGCGATCGCGGAGATGCCGTAAGCCTGCGCCGCCGGTTCGTGCCGGGCATTCATCAGATATGGCTGCCGGACCTGGGCGTGGTTGACCGCTGCACCACCTGCCACCTGGGATTGAATGAGGCCAGTCTTGCCGACGTAAGTCAGCAGCCCTTCCGCAAACACCCGGCAATTCCGCACACACTGGATGGATTCGGTTGCGTCATCTGCCATGGCGGGCAGGGCGCGGCCACCACGGTTGCCGAGGCGCACCACAGCGAACGCGCCGGCGAGGAACCCATCCTGCCCGCGCGTTACATTGAGTCCGGCTGCGGCCAATGCCACCAGAATGCGCTCCCCGGAACACCGCAGCTCAACCTGGGCAGAACCATGCTGACGCGCTACGGCTGCGTCCACTGCCACGCTATCACGCTGCCCGACGGAAGCAAGGTTGTGGCCACGGATCATCCTCCGTCGCTTGCGCACGTCGCCGACAAGACGACACGCGAGTGGATTTATAGCTGGCTCAAAGACCCCCAGGCATTCGCGGCATCGACGACGATGCCCAATTACAAGCTCAGCGACGCGGATGCCAGCGACATCTCGGCGTATCTGGTGAGCGCCAGCACGCCACAGGCGGGCGATACTGCCGCGGCCGGCGTTCAGTCTGTGGCCCACGCCGATCCATCCGCCGGACCGAGCCTGTATGGCGAATCGTTCTGCTCGTCGTGCCACGCCGTTCAGAATGCGGCGGGTAACCTGGTGGGCGGCGACGTGGGTCCCGAACTGACGCGAATTGGAAACAAGGTAAGGCCCGAGTGGCTGATGGCATGGCTCGAGAATCCCCGCATTTACGATGCCACAACTCCCATGCCTCACTACCGCTTCACTGCGCAGCAGATCGTGACTCTGGCCGGCTATTTGCAGGGTAAGTCGGATTCAGATTACGGCGCAAACGTTCATCTGGATACGGCGGACGGGCGACAGATTGCCCACGGACGAAAACTCATCGTCGAGCTGGGATGCGCCGCCTGCC
>JBEKZJ010000190.1:0-9688 GCA_049509995.1 Occallatibacter sp.
ATCGGCAGCAAGCCGCTGGCGCAGATCGTCTTTCTGCCCGGCATGGAACACACGATGTCCAGTTACATCGTCGCCAAGATCCGTGAGCCGCGAGCCTTCGGCACCAGCGTGAAGATGCCGCAGTTTGCTTTGACCGCTTCGCAGACAGATGCTTTGACCACGGCCCTGCTTGCGCTCACAAATCGCAGCCGCACCATGCCCGACAAATTGCGTGTTGCGGCAATTCCGGAGACGAACTACCAGCCTGCCGGCCACGCGGGCAAGCTGATCAACGAACTCGCCTGTTTTAGTTGCCACCGTTTCAACGGCCGGGGCGGCGATATGGCGCCCGACCTTTCCTGGGAAGGAAGCGCGGTCGAGCGGCAATGGCTCACTGACTTCCTCCACAACCCCAACACGCTGCGCCCATCGCTCATTCGGCGCATGCCGCGCTTCAACCTGAGCGACAGCGACAACAAGGAATTGACCGACTACATACTAACCGTCTATCAGTCGCCGTCCATCGATCCGGAGCTCGCGCCCACGGCCGCCAATTCCCCTGAAATCGTGGAGCACGGCCGGCAATTGTTCTATTCAAAGTATGCTTGTCAGGCGTGCCACATTGTCGACACCAAGACCGACAAAGGATATATTGGACCGACGCTGACGCAGGTTGGCTCGCGGTTGACCGCGGCGTGGGTCTACGCGTGGCTCAGGAATCCGCAGGCGCTGCGGCCGGGCACCACAGAACCAAACCAGAACCTGAGCGATGACGACGCCCGCGCGCTGACAGCTTTCCTGATGTCGCTGAAAGGCCCGGCCGGGCGGGGAGCGAAGCAATGATGAGGCGATTCGCTGCACGCATAACGTTCCGATCGTCCGCATGGGTGGCGCTTTTGGCGCTCGCCACTCTGGCCGGCTGCAAGCAAAACGCTCCACCTGTTCCAGGGTTGAAAGCCACGGCTGCGGGAACGGCCATCGTCGAGTCCAGTGGCGGCCACCAGGTCGGCGTCACCGGCACGGCGCTAACCGATCCGTTGGTCGTGCAGGTCAACGACGATCAGGGGACTGCGGTTCCCGGAGCACTGGTCGAGTTTCATGGCCCCGCGGGCGTCAGCTTTGACCCGGCCGCGATGATCACCGATTCCAGCGGCCAGGCAACCACTTCGGTTACTCTGGGCTCCATCGCGGGGCGATACCAGCTCAGCGCAGTAACGCCCGGCAAGTCGCGGCCGGTAACTGTTGAAATCGTCGCAACGGCGCTTGGCTACCAGCAGAGGTTGGGGTCCATTCTCGCCGACAAGCATTGCAACCGCTGCCACGATCCGGAATCGTCGCCCCAGCGCGTCTCGAACTACGACAATCTTGAAGTAAAGCCGCATCCCTTCACCGAGGGCAATACCCTGAACAGGATGAGCGATGCCGATCTGACGTCGATCATCCTGCACGGCGGACCGGCGCTGAATCGCTCGGCACTGATGCCGCCCTACGGGAATACCCTGAGCGCTGCGGATGTGCGCGCTCTTATCGCTTATACTCGCGCCGTGGCCGATCCTCCATATCAGCCGGCAGGGACGGTTTATGCGCGCAAGTAGAATTGCATTCCTGGCGATGTTGCTCATCGGCGCGAGGCTTGTCCCGGCGCAGGTTGTGGCCCCGGTTGAGATCGGCGACCCTGCGTTGCGCGCCCTCCAGGAGCGGTCGTTCAGCGACCTCAAGACGGTAGGCCAAAACATTGTCAGCTATCCTTTCACCTTTCCCTTCTACCTCAGCCGCAAGCTGGATATCGACGAGAAGGTGCAGAAGCGCACTGACCAGCACTCCATCCGCTTTGAGCATTACAACGGGGCGACTGTGATCGCCGTTTCCGGCAACTACTACGGAGCTTACGCATCCGACAGATTCAACGAAGAGCAGCGCGCACGTCAAACCTTTCTGGATGTTGTGGTGCCCATTCTGAAGTCCGTAGTTCCGGCGTTTCAGGGCAACACCGCTGTTCAGGGATACGCAGTTGAGGTTTCGCACCATGTCGTCAGCAAGACCATGGGCATGCCGATTGAGCGGCCTGAGAATCTGATGGTCTATTTCCCGCAGGCTGCGGCGGTGAAACTGGTAAATGCGCAGAATAACCTGGCACAGCAAGGCGCGCTGCTTGATGCCGATGTGCTGCTCAATGCGAAACAACTGAACATATGGTTGACCGATGACGAGCAGGCTGCGGCAAAGGAATCTGCGCCGGCTACGCCGGATGTGGTCAGAACATCGATGCCGCCAGCCACCGCGGTCGTGGCGGATAAAAGCGCCGCCTTGCCGCTGCACACGGCAAACGACGTCGCCAATCAGCCCGATCCAAAGCCCGCCCCAGCGCCCGCGCCGCCACCAACGCCCCAGCCGTCGAGCTCGCCGCCGCCGGTGCGCGATGCTTCTCCGCAGGCACTCGCCGTGCTGCAGTTGTCGATCCAGGGCGCCAGCAATCACATGCTGAAGGAACTGGAGCCTGAGGCGCATTTCGTCACCTATGCGCCGCCGGCGTTTATTGCATTTCATCACCAGGTTTACCTCGAGCTCTCCATGACCACGGCTTTGGCCGAACCGCCGGAAGCCTCGCGTTACAGGCTCGCTGCGTTGGCCTTTGACGAACACATCTCGCCGCTCATCCGCCGCGTGCTCACCTACTTCCCCGGAGACCAGAACTTCGACGGAATCAGCTTCAGCACCACGGTACATCCGCGCACAAAACCCGGCGCACCGGCGGCGCGGGCTCTGTCCGTTGAGTTCTTCTTTCCCATGGAAGCTCTTCGCCGCTATGAATCCTACGATTGCACCGGCCAACAACTTATCAATGACGGTATCGTGCTCATCAACGGAGAGCGCGCGGGGCTCGACCTGGAACTCGCGCAAGGCAGCAGCCGGCCATGAGGATGGCCGTCGGATCTGAATTCAGGAAGAATCAAAAGCGTTCCGCCACTCTACATGCCGTGGTGGAAGCAAGTGTTGAGCGATGAAGACATCAACAGGATTGCCGACGATCTGTCGCCGAAGCCGCGAAAGAGAGAGAACTGTTAGCACGAAGAATATCTTCGTGCTAACACCGAAGACCGCGCGTCACAGAAAAACGTTCCAACCTGCGACGAGGTTCCCGGCATGAAGCCATCATTCCAGTTTCCACTGTCTGCCGCGGCACTTCTGCTCACTGCGGCTGCCTTCATCGTCAGCACCGCTGCCCAGGCGCCACAAGGCCCACAGGTCCCGGCCGGCAACCCGCCGCCTGAGCCACGCACCTTTCCCGCGCCGGCAAACCTGAAGGTTCTGCCCAGGGATTTATCCGGGCAGCAGGTCCACGACATTATGGAACAGTGGGAGGCTGGGCTGGGCATTCGTTGCGACTCCTGCCACGCTGAGGATCCCAACAACATCGGCCCGAACGGCCGCCCGCAGCTCAACTTTGCCAGCGATTCCAAGCCCATGAAGGCAGTGGCTCGCATGATGTACACCATGACCGAGGAGATCAACAGGAGTTACGTGGCCAAGATCGACAGCTCCGGGGCTCCGGTGACCTGCGGCACCTGCCATCGCGGCCACCTTGGCCCCGAGCCATTCCTCATCCCGTCTGCTGAGAGACCGCCGGCGCCTTAAAGGCCGCCGGCATCCGGGGAACAGCCGCTCCCGCAAGCGAACGTCGACGATGCCGTGGACTGCGCTTCACCGCTTGAGGTTCTGATTTCGCCGGATGGAGCGCGGCTTTACGTTCTGTGCCAGCAGAGCGAAGAGATCAGGGCGCTGGATGCCGCCAGCTACGCGGTGATCAAGAGCATCGAAGCCAGGCCGGTTTGGGCGGTGAGGCTATGGAAGGCTCATGATGGATAGAGTCTCTTTAACATACCGGGCATCTTGCCGCAGCCAGCAAATCAAAAAGAATCCGGTCAAACCCGCTGCGGCGCAGTTGCGGTCCAGCTTGGGAAATGGAGAGGTGCTCAGTATTAACTTGAAGGGGACAAACGGCCCACCAGCGTGAGATCGATCCCCACCTCTTTGGCGACCTTGAGGATGAAGACGCTCGGATCCTTCAGACCCCACTGCACGTAAGGGACGGTGAAGTGCCCTTTCGCCGTGAGGTTGCCGCCATCGATATGAAGCTGCATGGGGACAGTGAGGTCATGCGGAGTGCCGTGAAGGGTGAAGACGCCAGTAACCTGAACGGTGGAATCACCGGTGGCGGCGATGGTCCCTTGATAGCTCTTGGGCACGAAAGACACTTCGGCGAAGTGCGCCACGTCCAGCACATCCGTGTTCATCTTCTTGTCCCGGCTCGGTTCGCCGCTGTTGCCGCTGCCGGCGGCCACAACCACAGACCCCGATATGGTCTGCGCACTGCGGTCGAAGTCGATTGATCCACTCTGGACATGGAAAGTCCCCTCCACGTGGTGCCCGTTTCCGCCCAGGGAAAAGGCGACCTGGCTTGAATCCGGATTGATGGTGAAGGTCTGATGCTGCGCAGGCGCAACGGAGACAAGCAACAGCGGGAGCGCGAGGAAGAGGGCTTTTGCGTAGGTCTTCATGGTTCTTCTCCTGAATGGAATGGGGTTCTTATCTGTTTAGGCCAAGCTGTGCGATGTTCTGCGACAACCACACACTGATGGAGGCAATCTGTTGGTCGGACAGGTATTCATGTCCGGGCATGTCGGTTCCGGGAATGCCGAATTTAGCGATCTGTGCCAGCCGATCCATGCGCAACGCAAGCGGGCCCGACAGTGGAAGATCAAGGAGGGGTCCGACCCGAAGATCGGGGGGAAGCCTTCTGAAACTGGCCTGCCAGGCGTGGCGTGTGCGCCCATCCACACTGTGACAGGTCGCGCAGTCACGCTGAAAGAGCTGCTCCCCGTCGCTGGCATCGGCCGCCGCAACAGCAGAAGCAGACGGTCGCCAGCTCATTTCCGCAACCAGATGTTCCACTATGCCCGCTTTCTGCAGACTCTCGAGATAAGCCACCAGATCGTTGCCTCGCTCGTCGCCAAAGAGATACGCATACGAGGGCATGATCGAAGCTCCGCTCACCTCCGGCGGATCATAGAAATGCGCCCTGAGCCAGAGGGCCGAACGGCGCGCGCCAACCTGAGAAAGGTCGGGCCCCTGACGCCGATTGCCGATCAGCGGCGGATGTTGCAGACGAAGCTCCTGGATGGTCTCGGCAGGCCCCCACATAAGGACGTCGGCGGAATTCGGGCGGACATATTGGGAATGGCAGTGGATGCAGCCCTCGGAGATGTAGACCTGGCGCCCACGCTCCACTTGAGAGAGTTGGGGCGATCCATGGACCGGAAGTAGCACGCGATCAACATAGAAGGCAGCGAGAACGACAAGAGCAGTGAGCCCCAGTTCGCGGGTGCGATGGCTGAATGCGCGGATGAGGCCGGGCAGCAGGACGACCGCACCGGCGGCCATGACAAAGGCGGGCGGAACATGGCCGAGGTTCTGGCCCATCCCGATTCCCATGGCGGAGCCCGACCAACCTGCGATAGCGTAAATCCATCCTGCCTGACGGCCCCGCTCTGCTACAGAAGAGACCGGCGCAAGCAGCGAGGGATAAGCGACCAGGGCAACCGAGTAGAGCGAGACGCCGATGGGATAGAAGAGAGAGGCGAGCAAGGCGCGATTGGGATCGAGCAGGAGCAGACACGAGAAGCCCAGCGCCAGGAATGCGGCCGAAAGAACGAATGAAAGACCGCGGCGGCGGATTAACCAAGCGCTCACGAGAGCTGCGGCAAGATGCAGCAGGCCATTCGTACCCAGGTGGACTGAACCCTGCCAGGTTCCGGCCTTCAATGCTGGAGTGTTCTGAATGATATAGAAGGCTGCGGAGTCCAGCCAGACCAGCGCGGCAAAACCGGCCAACACGCGAAGAAATGGGACGGCGGGCTGGGGGAGAATCTCAGCCTCTTTGAGCGGCGTGGGCGCGGGTAGCAGAGTGATGCAGATTCCCGCGAGGCACAACAAACTTGCCGCCGACGCCTGCACGTCAGGTGAGGCTGTAAAGAGCGGCGGGAGGTTGCAGACAAGATAGCCGGCGCCTGTGCCCAGGCCTGCAAGGAGCAGCGGATTCCGGTTGCCCGTCCATTGGCGCAGGTGTGTCGCGAGTGTGACGGTGAGCAGGCCGAGCCCGCAGCCGATCAGAAACGATACGGCCACACTGGCAGCGAGGCCAAGCGGGAGAAGCGACAAAAGCGCCGCCGCGCCCGAAGCAAGCAGTCCAACGCGGAGCCGCAGATTCGGCGATGGCCAGAGGCTCAACCGCGGCGCAAGCAGACTGAAGAGAATCCCCCCGATGGCCATCGCGGCCATCACGGCCTTCAAATGCGCGTCTGCCACACCAAGGCTCGCCAGCCGCTTTAGAAACGCGAACTGCGCGAAGATAAGGAAATAGACATACGTGATCGCGACAAGGCCTGCGCCCTGCCATCCGGACTGGCGTCCGTCACCGCGCAACATTCGCCAGCCAGCCTTTGCGAAGTCCAATCCCTTGAATCACAACACAGGCGCCGTCGGAGATGGCGACCGTGAGCCAGCCCACCTCGAGTGTGCAAGCCAGGATCTGCGTGACGACGAAGATGGCCACGCCACTCCGGGTAAATGCCGTGAGCAGCCATACGATCTCAAGTCTCGGTGTACAGGCGCCGCGGGCAATGAGGAAGGCGCCGTAAAGGCAGGACAGGCCGACGGAGAGAACAAATGCGCCAATGAACGAAAGAAACGGAAGCGCATCGGCAGGTGTGTGCAAGTGCATCAGCCGGATGGTGAACACCGGCGCAACCATGAGCAGTGCGCCGGCTGAAGTGTCGGAGAAGCCGGTCAGCAGTTGATAGCTGAGGAGGATGGGACGGTTCATGCTGTCGTCTCCTGTGCAACGTGTTTGGGAACAAGAGCGGGACCAGGTTCGCGAAGCAGCATTGATGCATCGAAAAACCAGTCAAGGGAAGCAAGGAACATGAGGATCCCGGTCAGGAGGCGCAGAGCATAGAGGAGGTTGCGAGCCATTCCGGGGACTATGGTGAACGTTGGGTCGAAGCCTTCACGCCAGCCGGCGACGGTCATCAACAAAACGTAGGCGATGACGCTTCCGTTCCAGAGATAGAACGACCGGGCTCGATTGAATATCCATCCACCCTCGCCCAGGAGCTGGACCATGACGAAGATGATGAGGCTCGACGTGAAGCCGGCCATCGCAATGAAGGAATGGCCGACGAGGCCATCGGTGAATTTGAAGTGGTCGAGGACTCCGGGGAAAAAAAAACCCAGCCGGTTACGACCAGTGCCGCCCACCACCAGAGAAAGGCCAGCCGCCAACGGCGCGTGTCGCTGCGCCAATCGAAGGCCGCGTAGTAGGCAGGAGTGAGCGGCAGCCAAACGAGGAGGCTGCCGAGGCTCAGGTACTGCGCGGGACGGTGATGGCTGATGTCGGCGCGGCCGAGGGCTACGCAGAGCACGCATTCAGCAACTAGCACGATCCAGCCGATGGCGATGGTCCTGGAGCTTCCGGCCTTGCGGCGTGTGAGCCCGAAAGGAAGCATCAGCAGAATGGCGACAATAGTGAGAGAGGATTCCAACTGGCTTGCGCCAGTGGGGCCGCCCGTGTCGGGATTGACAGCAGGATAGTTAGTCGGGCTGGACGCGATGTAAAGCAGGAAGGGGACAACCAGCAGGATCACGAGACCAACGAGCTTGGCCGCCCAGGCAGCCACGGCGGCATTATCCGAATCGCTCCTGCTTCCAATGAAGGCCAACGCCAGCAGCAGCCACAGCGTAATAAGAGCGGCCAGGAACAGTATGCGCGCGTACCCGCTCCAGTCAAGAAACAGCTTGCCGCTGGAGTAGCCGGAGAGCCAGGAGAGCGCGCCCACGCCCAGTGCCACTGACCACACCCAGAGAACCGGCCGGCACCAATTCGCGGCGGGGCCGCGGTCTGCGCCGTAGACCTTGAAGAGAAAGCCGGCCAGTGGCAGACTGGTCCAGCCGTAAAGCTCAAGATTCATGTGCACCGTCATCCATCGCCCGTAGGTCCACTCGCCCAGCGTCTTGTTCAGGCCGGGAAACAGCAGAAGAATCGCGACCAACACTCCAATGGCATTCGCAACTACAAGCCAGGCCAAGCTGTGCCACGCGGCGCTGGCAACAACGTGCGGAGTCTGCCGTGGGGGTGCAAGCTCATCGAGCGTATTCAGGTTCATGAATCCTTCCACCGTGCATCTCCAGAAGCCGATCGCAGCGCTCAGCCAGACTGTGGTCGTGCGTGGCCATCACCAGAGTCGCTCCCTCAGTGGCTACAATGTCGAGCAAAAGCTCAAAGACCGCAGCACTCGCGCTTTCATCCAATGAGCCGGTAGGCTCGTCCGCAAGCAGGATCTTCGGCTTGTTCATCAGCGCCCGGCAGAGCGCGGTGCGTTGGCGCTCACCGCCCGAGAGCTTCTGAATGCGATGGCCAAGGCGATGGGTCAAGCCGGTGCGATCGGTGAGCTGCCGCAGGCGCGCCTGCGCGGTTCGCCGATCGATTCCTGCCGCCACCGTAGGGATGAGGCAGTTCTCTTCGAGCGTGAGATCCGGAATCAGGTTGTGGAGTTGAAAGACAAAACCCACCTCGTGCCGGAGTAAACGCAGCAGGTCCGAGTGGCGATTGATTTCCATGCCGTTGACAGATACCCTCCCGCGGTCGGGCGAATCCAGGCCGCCGAACAGGTGAAGAAGCGTGCTCTTGCCGCACCCCGACGGACCGCAGAGAGCAACCGTCTGGCCCTCGGCGGCCTCGAAGTTGGCCCCTTTCAGAACCTCGATCGCTCCATCGTCATAGCTCTTCCACACGTCTTCGGCGCGAACGACGATGCGATTCTGGCTGCTCGCTTGTGTCGTAGATGGATTCATTCGAAGCGCAGCGCCTCCACCGCTCGGATGCGCATGGCATAGGCTGCCGGATAAAGCGCTCCGGCGATTCCGGTGATCAGAGCGAGCAGAATCACAATCAGCAGCACGAAAGGTTGAACGGTTACGTCGACATAGCCGTGAAGAGCGGGAACCTGCTTGAGGATGAAGAGAAGGCAGGTTCCGGTCGCCAGTCCCAACACCGCTCCCAGGAGAGACACAACCCCGGACTCGCCAAAGATCATTGCGGCAACCTGCAGGTGAGAGAATCCGTTCACGCGCAGGATCGCGATCTCGCGAATGCGCGTAAACACCGACATGATCATGGTGTTTGCAACGCCGAGGCCGCCCAGCAGCAGGCCGCATCCGCCCACTGCCCAGGCCGTAGCCTTGAGGATCTTGAACTGTGAATAGGAGCGGGTAAACTCCGCGCTTTCGAGACCGATCAAGTTGGGGAACTTCTCCTTGACCATCGTCTTAAACGAGGCCGCATCGTCCTTGTTGCGCAGCTTGACGGTGATGACCGATGAAGTGACTTCCTTGTGAAAGAAGCCTTGCGCGGAACTGAGCGGCATGAACACGCCGCCATCCTCAAAGCCGTTGGCCGTCTTCAGAATTCCGATAACGTGGAAGACCCCGTGCCCGATGGGCACATGGTCGTCGAGTCTTGCACCGAGGAACTCCGCGGCCCGCTCTCCAAGAACTACGTCATCGGAGTGGTGCGCGAACGCGAGGCGATCGCCTTCGAGCCATGTGGCCTTGCGGATGCGGGCATCGGCAGCGGTTACGCCAAAGCAGGTAA
>JBEKZJ010000191.1:0-9614 GCA_049509995.1 Occallatibacter sp.
GGAGCAGGTAGGCCATATAGTGCTCCGAATCGTTGAAGCCGGGAGCGATCCAAAGGCCAAAGAGATTCGCGGTATGAAAGTTGGTGTTATTGAGCGCGTCAACGTCTGCGCGAAGGGTCTCACCCAGTGCGCGGGCCAACTCGCGCTTATCACGAACGGCAGCGATAGCGTCGAGGTGCGGGAGGAGTGGGACGAGGCCTTTTGTTTCAATGGTGGCCTCGTCCATGTAGGAGTTATAGAGGTCGGCAACCTTGCGCGCGCCGGAGCCCGTGGGCGGGTTCGATTTGGCAATCTCTGCGATCAGCGCGGCAGTGTTCTTGTTGCTCAGGTCAGCTAGCCCGGTAAAGATGCCCACCCCGGCGCGGTCCGGCGGAATTTCAGCGCGCTTGATCCAATCACCGTTGGCATATTCGTAGAAATCGTCGCCCGGTTTGACCGAGCGATCCATATTCGCGATGGCGATGCCGTGCGCCTCTTGCCCCGGCGCATCCTGCGCGCAGGCGGGCATCACAACCGCCAGAACACAAGATCCAACACACGCCACGACGAACTTTGAAAATCCAGGGATGAGTTTCATTCCCAACTCCAGAGGCCGCCAGCCTGGCAGAGCCTCGCGTCGCACTTAGCATCTTCCGCGTGGACCTGACAACGTCGCGGAGGCCAGTTCATTCGGCAGGAATCTCCATTTTAGCCACGAAAACGCTGCAAGCGCATACCATCGAAAGTCTACGACTCTAAGATAGCCTACAACGAGATGGGTGCCTTGTGCGTGGCGGACAATCTCCTGCCGGTGAACGTTTGCGGAGAGCCTGACTTCGACGCACGTCGCTGATCATTTGCCTGCCACCTTGGCGATCGTGCGAGGATCACGGCCAATCCGCAAGCTGACCGCGAGGCCCACAGATTCGGCGGCGAACGCCCTTGCGTTCAGGAAACGGGTTCTGCTCCTGAGTAGTCTTGGGCCAGTGTTCAGCGATCCGCTCACTGCAGGGAGAAACGGGTTTCAAATGGCGCCAACAGGCCCCCGCCGCCGTCTTTACCGAGTTCCGGGCAGATGGTGGACCCTCCAGTGCACTACCCCGCGCCGTCGCATGCAGCCAGACGCCGACACAGAAGGACCCTGCATCTCGATTTTGAGCGCCCGGACGCAAGCAGAGGCACAAACAGGCTCCGAAAAAGGGCGGGGATCGGGCACTGGGCAAGTTGCCCAATCGTGGAGGGGGGTCGCAGCGGCATGGGGATCTGGTCGGTAATCAAGGGCACTCCCGGTGAGCGCTCCCGGTTTTGGGGTGGCACCTTACCCTGCCCCCCCGCAGCAGCAGGCCCGCCTACGCCCTTAGCGTTCGAAGTTTTGTGCGGCTTTGACCCTCAGCGGCCAGGAATCATCCCCTGAACCTGGAATTCATGAAACTTAGCTCGTCCTCACTTCAGCGCCGGCGGACTACCGAATGCGCCGGAGAGTTCCCCTGGCGGGGGGTACGGGCTTGATGTGTCTCCACCGGTACCTCCCAGTGGCCAGCCGCCGACGCAGCCGGCAATCAAGATCTGGCACTCATTGCTGAGTTTTCCTGCCACGCAGTGCCCGGCATTGCTGCCACGGGCGCCGTCAGGGCATGCAAAGAACCATCCATGCCGAAGACCAGCGGCAGTGTTGATCAAACAGTAATTGCCGTTTAGGCGGTGACTCGACCGAAACCCCGGTTCGGCGTCACCATTTAGACGATCTAAGACGTAGTGCCGGCTTCCAGGCAGTAGCCGCATATTGACGGGTTGGGAACCATACCACCGGCTGCGGCGCTAGGAGATCTATTCCCAATCGTGAAGGGAAACCGCAGGTCCTCTCGTCGCTGGAAACGAGGTGTTTTAGAAGCTCGCAGCCAACGGACTGGAAGGCCCACTGTCTTAGGGAGCACGCAGTCACAGCCAGAAGAAACCATTAGGTGTTAAACTCCCCCTCAAGTTTTGCCTGTCATGTTTCTCTCTTGAAGCATCCGCCGTGGGCCGTGCCTGATGGCCCGAAAGGATGGCATCATGCGCACTATTGTTCGGCGTCCTCTGCTCGTCTTCTTTTCCCCATTCCTGCTGGCTTATTCACTCTCTCTTCCGGTCCCTACCGGAGCACAGGGGGTGCCACATTCGTCCATACAACCACGCATCACAGGGCCCATTGATGAGTCGTCGCTTGTCACCCTCCGCGGCAACACGCATCCATTCGCGCAACCAAGGTTCGACCTGGGTCCCGCGCCCGCTTCCATGCTCGCCAGCCGTATGCTCCTCGTTCTCACCCGCAGCACACAGCAGGAGGCCGATCTTCAGACCTATCTCCAGTCGATGCAGGACGCGAACTCACCGAATTACCGCAAATTCCTGAGCCCCAGGGAGTTCGGCGCACGCTTCGGCGTTGGGGATGCCGATCTTCAGTCCATCCAGACTTGGCTCACAAGCCACGGATTCACAGTGAATAAGGTCTCCACGGGGCAAATGGCCATTGAGTTCTCCGGAACAGTTGGCCAGGTTCAGAGCACCTTTCACACCACCCTGCACAGCTACCTCATCGGCGGTGTCCAACACTGGGCCAACGCCAGTGATCCGGAGATTCCCACCGCCCTCAGTCCCGTCGTCGCCGGTCTTGCCTCTCTCAGTAGCTTCAGGCCCAGGGCGCACTACGTCCTTGGGCCAAGTGGCCGTTACGACGCGCAAACGCACACCATCACCCCCGCCTACACCACCGGAGACGCGACCAATGGGTACTATGTCTACCTCGGCCCGGCGGACGCGGCCACTATCTACGACACGCCCACCACCCTCAACGCCACTCCCCCAGGCACGACTTACAACGGCACAGGCGTCACCATCGGAGTCGCAGGCGATTCCAATATAGATGTCTCTCAGAACGCCAAGTATCGTTCCACATTTGGGCTGGCCGCCAATCCCACCACAGTCGTGGTCGACGGCAACGACCCCGGCGAAAACGGCGATGCCGTCGAGGCATACCTCGACACCGAGGTCGCCGGGGGCATCGCTCCCAACGCCAACGTGATTCTCTACACCGCCGCTGACACTTATTTTGACTCCGGGTTGTTCCTTGCCATTCTTCGCGCCCTCGATGACAACCAGGTCGACATTCTGAATGTCAGCTTCGGTGCTTGCGAAGCCGCACAAGGGACCTCCGGCAACCAGTACATTCAGAATCTGTGGGAGCAGGCGGCAGCCCAGGGCATTTCGGTGACGGTTTCCTCGGGCGACAGCGGCTCTGCCGGGTGCGACAATCCTGACACAGAGACCAAAGCGAGCCAGGGTCTCGCCGTCAATGGTCTCGGCTCCACGCCCTACAACATTGCCGTGGGGGGTACCGACTACGACATTCTTTACAGCAACTTCCCCACCAGCTTTACCGCCTACGTTGACGTCTCCAACACGCTGGCCAACCACCGCAGCGCGCTCAGCTACATCCCGGAGGAGCCCTGGAACGACTCCACGGCTGTCAACACCGACATTGCCGGGAATGAGCCCATCTCCGTCCTCACCGGGAATTCGGACAACGATAACATCGCCGCGGGCGGAGGCGGCATCAGCTCGGTGTACCCCGTTCCCTCATGGCAATCCGCCTCGGCCACCGGCACTGGCCGCAACCTGCCCGATGTTTCCTTCCTCGCGGGAAACGGATTCTATGGCGCCTTGTGGGGCCTCTGCACCGATATGGACGAGGATTCCTCCGGTAACCCGATCACCGACTGCGCGGCCGGCGCCACGGGCAACAACTTCAATCTCACCGGCGTCGGTGGCACATCGGCCGCAGCGCCGGCCTTCGCCGGCATGTTGGCCCTGGTGAAGCAGAAGACCGGCTCTCGCCTCGGCCAGGCAGATTATGTTCTCTACGACCTTGCGAAAACGAAATACTCCACCGTATTCCATGACGTGACCGTCGGCGACAATTCGGTCAACTGCTATACGAACAATGGCGGATGCGCCCTGAATCTCGCCGGCTACTACTTCATGACCGGCTACAACGCAGCCACCGGATATGACATGGCCAGTGGCCTGGGCAGCGTGAATGCCAGCCAAATGGTAAGTAACTGGGCAGGCCCCACCTTCGCCGCCACTAGTTCATCCCTCCAGCTCAACGGCGCAACCACCGCTTTGAGCATTACGCACGGCCAGAGTGTTGCTGTGACTGCCAGCGTTACCGCCTCCAGCGGCACACCCACCGGCGACATCGCCCTGGTGGATTCCATCAGCCCCGCCTTACTTCCCAACAATGAAGCCATCACGGACTTCACGCTCAGCGGAGGGACTGTCTCAGGCGCCACCAACGCGTTGGTCGGAGGCTCCTATAAAGTATCAGCCCATTACGGCGGCAGCAGCACCGACGCCCAGAGTGACTCCAACGCCATTCCCGTCACTGTTGCCCCGGAGACCAGTACCACCAGCATTCAGGTCACCGCCTACGACCCGGCAACCGGGAAACCCTCGACCACTCCGTACTACGGCTTCATTTACTCGATGGACGCCCAACCATACGGCAACAGCGCGTCCGCTGCAAACCCGAATGGCGCCGCTACCGGCACCATCACCTTTATGAACGGTACCACGACACTGGGTACCGCTGCCCTCGCCAGCAGAGGCATCGCCGAACTGCAGACAGTCGCTCTTCCTGGTGGCAATGACAGTCTCACCGCGGTCTTCCCAGGAGACGCCAGCTTCCAGGCCAGTACCAGCGCCCCCTATCCCATCACAGTCGTTCCGGCAGTCACCACGTTGGTTGCCCAACTCAGCTATACGAGCTACCCCTGGCCCATTCAGGTCTATCTCTCGACCGACAGCGTCGGCGTTGCGCCCACCGGAACGGTGACCCTGATGAACGGCTCAACGGCGGTCGTGTCTGCGCCATTGGTCGGCGCTGCCGCCACCAGCACCGCTGATGCCAGCGGTGCCGTCACGTTTCCCACCACCAGCATTGCGCCCGGAACCTACAATTTCACGGCCGTCTACAGCGGCGACAGCAACTATGCCGGCTCGACCGCGCCGTCCACGGTCTCCGTAACCGTTTCCCCGGTCAAAACGCTGGTCGTCGTCACGCCGTCTGTAACGGCTATGCTGGCTAATCAACCGCTGCAAGTCACCGTTACGCCCACGCCAGTGAATGGTCTTCCTTTGCCCACCGGGACGGTGACGATGTCCGCCGATGCGGAGAACGGACAAGCCACAACCCTTACCATGAGCCTTGTCAACGGAACCACTACCTTTAACTATCCGGCAAACTACCTGGCACTCGGAAGCGATTTGTTCTATGCGAGCTACAGCGGCGATACCGATTACGCGCCCAATTCCGGCAGCGCAGCGGTCACCGTGAACTCTTCCGGCACTATCAAGCCGACCGTGACCGTGACCGGTCCCACCGCGACAACAACGTACCCATTTTCGATCACCGTTACGGTGAGCGGCCCCAGCGGTGACCCGGTTCCAACCGGCTCCGTGACGGTCACGGCTGGCAACGCTGGGTCTTCCTATACTTATGTTGAGCCGCTCACCAACGGCTCGGTTACGTTTTCGACACTAGGCCAATCACCAGGAGGTCCGAATACAATCACTGCCGTCTACCTGGGCGATTCGAACTACACCAGCGGAAGTGGTGCAACCACGGTGAATCTATTCGAGTGGCCAACCTACACCTTCACGCTATCGTCCTCAACCATCGTTGTGGATCAGCCATTGAGTGTGACCGTGGCACTCAGCGGTTATGGCAACTTTCCCACGCCGACGGGCACAATCACCCTTTCAAGCGGAACCACCTACACTTCATCGCCGGCCCAACTGACCGCCGGATCCGTCAGTTTCACGATTCCCGCCAACTCCCTGGCCGTCGGAAGCAATGATCTCGTTGCTACCTACAGCGGCGATTCGAACTACTACGCGGGTACTTACTCTAACTACATCAATGTTACTGCGGTCCCGCCCACCTTCACACTGGCAGGAACTGCCGTTACCGTTGCGCCCGGCGCAAGCAGCGGAAACACCTCGACCATCACCCTCACTCCCGCCGGAGGCTTCACCGGCAGCGTGGCGTTAACGGCTGCCGTCACAGCCAGTCCCACGGGCGCCGTGGACGCCCCCACGCTCAGCTTCGGCGCCACCACTCCGGTAAGCATCACCGGTACCAATGCGGAAACGGCCACGCTCACGGTGAACACCACGGCGGCTACCACTTCTCTCAACCAGACCAGAAAGCTGTTCTGGCCATCGGCCGGCGGAGCCGCTCTCGCGCTGGTGCTGTTGCTCGGCGTCCCCGCGCGGCGCCGTAAATGGCAGACCATGCTCGGAATGGTGCTGCTCCTCGTGGCCCTTGTCGGCGGTATCCTCGCATGCGGCGGAGCCGGCAGTGGCGGAGGCGGCGGAGGTGGTGGCAATCCTGGCACTTCAGCGGGAACTTACACGATTACCGTTACCGGCACTTCCGGCACTACCACCCAAACGGGTACGGTCACCCTCACGGTGCAGTAGGAGCACTATCAGTATCGAGCGCCGGGACCGTTCGAACGACTATTTGAGGGGACGTTGCTCGACTGGAGCCGACAGTCCTGGTCACTTACGGCAGAGTAGGGGCCACTCATCGAGTTCCGGTTACATGGTCGGCTAACCCTCCCCAACCCTGGTTGGGGCCTGCCAGGGGCCCTGGGAAGGCCGAAAACAGGGTTAGAGACGGTTAGCCGGTAATCCGCTCAGGATGGGTGCGGTAAGCGTGATTGCTCGCGGTACAATGACCGGTCACGAGCCTGCTATCATCGCCGCGTGGCACATCAAGAGCTGAAATGGTGGCATGTTCGGTGGAGATTGGCCGGTCGCGCGATCTCCCGGTTCGCGATTGTTTCCGGCAAAATCATTGGTTCGCTCTGTCTGGTTGCCGCAGTTGGTTATGGCGTCATTTACCTCATATCGCCGTGGCTGACCTCACAACGGATGAGCATTGTCGATCCTCGATTGAGCATTGTCCCGGCGGACCTCCCGAGCAAGGTTGAAGCGCCTTTGTCCAGTGCGAGCATCGATTGTTATGGATTTACGCTTCGATTGCCCAACGAGGTCGCCAAGACGATTCGAGGCGATCTATTCACGATGGTGCTGTTCCGCAACGGCGGAAACCTCGTGAGCCAAAACATGTTGCGGGACCCTGGGACGCTCGGGTTCACGATCAGCGAAAAGCACGCGCAGAGATTGCTTGGGGAAGAGGTACTCCGCTCGAAGTTCAGCCTGATGCAGGCAGCGATGTGGGTGACGCCGGAACAAGTAAAGTGGTGGAGGTTCCGCACTTTGCCGAATGAGAGAGTCGAGTACTTGCTCTTTACGAAGTTCTCCGCTATCTCACAACTCGCTTCGCTTCACTCCTTCACGATTCGTCCGATTTACACGATTGCCTCTGGCGAATTCCGCGGTTTCCAGGTCGGAAACCCTGACGTTGCGCCCTACGAAGCGCACGTTGATCTGTTCGACGCAGCTGATCGGCATTTTGCGTTCGATGTCACCGGGCCGGAAGGTCATGGACAAGTGCTTACTCAGACGGAAATCAATGCAATCGTTGCATCAATCCAGCCGGCGTCCGACCGCTGATTTGTCCGCATATCTCGACAACCTCCCAGAAGGCCAGAGGAATGTCCGTGTGGTCGGCGACGGAGAGATAGACGGTTTTCGGGTTCTGGGCCTATTGTCGGCCACTCTTCCCCAACGTGATGTGGCTCACGTTGCTTCCGAGTCGGCGGTTAATCAGGCATAACCTTCAGTGCGAGACCCAAAAACCTACAGCTACAACCCTCCGACCTCTGGAGTCTACGGATTCGTTATAGGTGGCTGTGTGGGGGAAGACTGCGAGAATATGTTTCAGCGCATCCAGAACCGTCATGCTCTCAATGGAGGGTCCGAGGTGAGGCCGGTCAGGATTCGGCCCGCTAATGAAACCTCCGGTATCGATCGGTCTCACAATGTTGTGAGCCCTGAAATAGGCTTTGACCTCCGGGGCCTCAAACACTGCGTCCATGGCTTGATCTGGGTTGAATTTTTCAGTCTCTGAAAACTCGACTCTCTTCAGACGGATGCCAAGAACATCCTGCGGCACTCCCGACTCGCAGACCGTTATCACCCCGTCTGGGTCCGTAGCAACTCGAAATTTCTTGTCATGCGCGAGCATTGCCCGGAGCGAATACTCCGCGTCTGGCCCTGGTCCCACTGCCTCAATGCGGATTGGTGCTGGCAGCATGAATGGGCCGGAACTGCGAAATTCAACAACCACCAACTGGTTTGCCTGCTCCGCGATTGACGCGATCAGGTTCAACGCACGATGTTCCGCTGCAACACGCGCCTCGTCACGCCTGCTCGTCTGAGGCTTGGCTTGCCCTACGCCAGCTAAACAAACGAGGCAGATCAAGGCTACGCATCGACCTCTCACGAGACTCAACATTCGCGCTCTCCGTCAGGTTTTCAACAGTCTAGCTCTGTTCCGGGAGTATTGTCGGCTATCTGTCAGTGACGTGATCTAGCTCACATTGGGTCCGAGCCGGTCATTCGACCGGAACCCTGGAAGCGGTGGATTCGAGCCTCAGCGGTCTATCGCCAACAAGTTGATTGCGGCGGTCTTGGCGACCTATGGCCTTCCTCTTCGCGGCAAATCGATGCCGTAGGCGCGGTCACTTCCCTCGTCCACGGCGATGAATGTCAGGATCGTCCCAGCTAAGCCGAAAATGAAGGCCAATGTTCGCCAGAGCACGCTCGGATTGTTTTGCGCACGCATCCCAGCAAAACTGATGTTGGCTAATATCCACAGTCCTGAGATGCCGGTATCTTGAATTTGAGACTGTGGAGTCATGCTCGTCTGCGCCAATGCTGCAGACGTGCAGGAGATGAGACCACACAGAAGGACCGTTAGGTCGCGGCGAAAATGTCGCATTCACAACTCCGTGTTGCACCAAGGCCGAACGCTGCTGGCCGGTGCTTTGATGTAACGAAGGATAACCTACACCTTGATCAGATGGATGGTGCATATTAAGCCGCACCACAATTCCAGCCCCGTCTTGGGCTGCGTTGGGAGTTCCGCTCGGATTGTCGCCAAACCGGAAGTTATATCGTGGTTAATATCACTACTATTAATACCCTACCAGTAATTGACGAGTGGGCGGTAACCCTACCGCAGTGCTCGACGGGAATTTGTCACTTGCTCCAGAAGCCGAAACCCGTTATCGAAACGCAGTTCTAATTCGGCGACGGCTGCTCTACATGGTCGATGACGATTGCGTCCACGGGCCCTCTGGTAGACACAAGTTTCAGACCGAGCTGTTCTGTGAGCGCCGTGAATCCGACTGCGCCACCAGGGACGCAACTAGTCCAGTGCTTAGGGATATCCTGCCGGTGCACCGGTGGATTCGATATCCACACCGCGCTGACACCACTTTTCCGCCTCGCGGGAGCCCTGGGGAACACCGATGCCGTCGGCATACATGTCTGCGATCCGGAAGTTCGCGCTGGCTATGGCGCCGGCCTCAGAGCGAAGATCGCTCCATTGACCCTGCAAATCCGCACCGCTGATGGACGCCACTTTCATGTACAAGCGCAGTGCTTCAGTCGGGTTCTTG
>JBEKZJ010000192.1:0-9447 GCA_049509995.1 Occallatibacter sp.
AACGCAACCTCATCATCGAGAGAGTGCGCGCCGGCATGCGGCGCGCCCGGCTTGAGGGCCAGCACATCGGCCGCAATCCGCTGGAGCTAGATCACGCTGGAATCCAGCGCGACCGCCGCCAGGGCCAGAGCATCCGTCAGATCGCCAGGGGCCATCGCATCTCGACGGCCACTGTGCAACGTGTCCTTCGAAAGCAGCCGGCCCAGGCCCAGGTCCAAGCCCTGGACAAAACAGCCTGAACCTGGCCCTCTCGGCCCGTGACAAAAGGGGTCTGAAAACCCACCTGCTGACCCCAACAAAACAATAGGCCGGATCTGACCGATCCGGCCGTGTCAAAAGGTGTGGATTTGGTCACACAGGGATGCCGGGAGAATCGGCACTGCAAAGGACAAAACCCCTCCCTTTAGGATCCCGGGAGACAAACCGACTTGCGAGGACTTATTTCTGCGAGAATCCATAACTAGCAGAATACAAAACGATTGCGGCAATTGGCGCCTGGCTTCTTGGGTTGAGATGCGCGTTTCCGGTCGGAGTCGAAGAGGCCAGCCAGAGCGCCGCAATCCTGCCAACGGAAGCTTCAGGGCAACGAAGAAAGCACCGGCACCGCCGGTGTGCCGCCCTGTTAATCAACTGGTAACTGCCGAGTTGCCGGTTACACACCAGGAACGCGGAAACACGGGCGGGAGCGGAGGAAGTTATGAACAGTTCTTAACATTTCTACCTTAACTAAGGTTTACATGTCGCAGTCCTGGACCGTAGACTCAGGAGAAGGCGACGCTTCCGCCGTTGTGCACAAAGGCCGTCGAGGCGCGCAGAAAATCTCTCATCAGAGTCGTGCAGGGATGAGTGTGGGTGCACAAACAGGGAACAAGTCGCGTGTTGCAACGCAGGTAAGGGTCGCCGACGCAGTTGTCGTCACGCACGAGGACATAGACCGGGCGCAGGACCGGGCGCGGGTACGGGCGGCGCGGATGGCGCATGGGCTGCGCGCAAAGGCGTGGCTGCTGTGGCTGCTGATTGGGCCGGGAATCCTGGTGATGCTGGGAGAGAACGACGGGCCCAGCATGCTGTCCTACGCTGCCACCGGGGCAACGTACGGGTTAGGATTCTTCCTACCGTTTGTGGTCCTGACTTTCGCCATGGCGCTGGTGGTGCAGGAGATGACGGTGCGGCTGGGGGCAGCAACGCACCGGGGGCACGCGGAGTTGATCTTCGAGCGATTCGGACCGTTCTGGGGCTGGTTTTCGATGATTGACCTCGGAATCGGGAATTTTCTGACGCTGATCACGGAGTTCATCGCGGTGAGGGCAGGGCTGGGATTCTTCGGCGTGTCGCCCTGGGCGGCCATCCTGCTTGCGTTGGTGGTGCTGTATTCGGCGCTGCTGAGCCACCGGTACTGGACGTGGGAGCGGCTAACGCTGGCAGCAGCGGCGTTCAACCTGATCTTCATTCCCGTGGCGTTGATGACGCATCCACCCTGGAGCGCAGTGGCGCACTCCTTTGCTACCTGGCAGCCCGTGCCGGCACTGAACAAGAACATGGTGCTGATCGTGCTGTCGGACATCGGAGCGACAGTAACGCCGTGGATGCTGTTTTTCCAGCAGAGCGCGACCGTGGACAAGGGGATGACCATCAAGGACATCCACTTTGGACGGTTCGACACGGCGCTGGGCGCGGCACTGGCAGCGGCGGCGGCGCTGGGGGCTATTGTGGTGACGGCGCCGCTGGCGGAGCACATCAGCGCGGGGAACTTTGAAGCGGCGCAGTTCGCGCAGGCGCTGGAGCCGGTGATCGGACACGCCGGAGCGGCGCTGTTCGCACTGGGGATGGTGGAAGCAGGGGTGGTGGCGTCGATTACGATTTCGATCTCCTCGGCCTATGCCTTCGGCGAAGTGGCGCGGAAGCCGCACAGCTTGAACCTGCCGGTGGGCGAGGGCAAGGCGTTCTATGCTGTGCTGGGCCTGTGTTCGGCGGCGGCGGGGATTGTGCTGATTCCGGGGCTGCCGCTGGTGTTTGTGGTGCTGGTGGTGAACGTGGTGGCGGTGCTTGCGATGCCGCCGGCGCTCGTGTTCCTGTATCTGCTGGTGAACGACAGAGAGATTATGGGCGGGGTGGAGAGTCCGCGCTGGGCGAACGTGCTAGCCGGCACGGTGGTGGCACTGTTGACGGCGGCGGGTGTGCTGTACGGGGTGAGCGTGGTGGCTCCGCAGGCGCTGGCGTGGCTGGGAGGTCGATAAACGACGATGAGCGAGAGACGCGAGTTCAGCGACGCGGACGCGGGATTTGTGCTGTCGACACTGGAACCGGATCAACTGGCCGAGGCGATGCGCGTTGCCGTGCCGCGGCGGAAGCTGCGCGGCGGCGAGCTAGCACTGCTGTGGGCCCTGCGGGTGTACGTGGTGTTCATGATGGCGGTGGTGTTCTGGCAGGCGTGGATGGCGGCGCGCTAGAGCATTTTCACTTTCACGGTGGGGCAGCAAGCGCTGCTAGATGGCCGTTCTTCCGAGCAACGGCCACGCGGGGATCATTTCCACCGGATACACCAAGAGTGAAAATGCTCGTTCACAACGCTGGCCTCGAGAATTAAAATGTCCGCACCCTCATCCTCTCGCAGTCGCGAAACGTCGATGAAGCCGACATGCCTGTGACCGCCATCACGCAAGAACGTTAAATCGGATTTCTTTCTCAGAATCAGGCGTTTCATCCTTGACTCTACCCTATGGGGGTATGGTAGAAAGAGATTGCAAGGCCTTTCCCCGCTTTGCAGGAGAACTATGAGCATCGAATCCGCACAAGAACCCCCAAGTACCTGGAGTTCTTACCTGTGCCGCGATGAGCGCTCTGGAAACCGCCCTTAGCCTGGCTAGCGACGATTCCCTCACCGCTCTTCACGACATACGACCAGTGAATTGAGCGTGTGAGCCGCTGGAATCGAAATCCTGACTCACCCTCCCGAACCAACAGTCCATTCCGCCGAGTTCGGCCGAATTGCGCCTCGACGCGCCCGGCTCGAATACCCACGCCTGGACTGCACGAGGAGGAGCGATGACCAACAAACTGCATTTGGTCCAGAAGGCTGTTTCTTTGACCTGCAATTGGGTGCCGACGGGCGATCCAAAGATGCCTCTGGCTTGCGTCTGGACGGGATCAAAGATCCAGCAAGCCATTTCGACTGCATCCTCTACGGAGGGAACCGGGAGGATGCACCTGTGCGCTTAGCGGAGCCTCCACTCGAAGCCGAGGCGATGCGCGCCGAGGGCGTCCCTGTCTTGGGCATTCAAGTCCGCCGCCCCTGGCAGAAGCATCGCCTCACCATCCTCATGGTCTTCGGCCCTGGCCCGATTGTTGTGAAATCCAACAACGAGACCGAGCCCTTCTCAACATATAGTCGCATGCGCTCCATAAGCAACATCTTGCGACTCGGACGCTGCTGCGCGGGCACCAAGGCAACGCGCGAAAACTCGACTGTGAGGAGAGAGTTGTGAACATTCTTTCTCGGCTCTATTACCGGCACAAAAAGCTTTGGAAGACCTTCAAGCTGTTCCTGCTGATCGCGGGACCGGGCATCATTGTCATGGTTGCCGACAACGATGCCGGCGGCATCACGACTTACACGGTTACCGGGGCACAGTACAGCTTTCACCTCATCTGGTTTCTCATCCTGCTCGGCCCTGTGGCGTACTACGTCCAGGAAATGACGGTGCGATTGGGAGCGGTGACAAAGCGCGGCCACGCTGAAGCCATCTTTCACTCGTTCGGGGCGTTCTGGGGATGGTTCTCCCTACTCGATCTGGTGCTTGTGGATTGGCTGACGATGATCACCGAGTTCATCGGAATGACCGCAGCGCTGAGCATCTTCGGCGTGCCGCCGATCGTCACGGTCCTTGGGGCCTGCACCGTAATGGGGGCCATGGTCTTGCAGGGCCGGTACTGGACCTGGGAGAAGATCGCGCTCGTCTTCTGCGTTCTGAACCTGATCTACATTCCTGCGGCATTCATGATCAATCCGCCGATAGACAAGATCATCCACGGCACCTTTATTCCGCACCTTCCCCCGGGCGGATTCACGAATGACTTGTTCTTTATGATCATGGCCAACATCGGCACCACGATTGCGCCATGGATGATCTTCTTTCAGCAGAGCGCCGTTGTTGACAAAGGCATGCAGGAAAAGGACATGCTCTGGGGCAAAATCGACACCGCAGTGGGTGCGTTCCTGACGGTCGTCGTGGCAGCGTTTTGTGTAATTCTCACCGCCACGTTGATTCCAGGCCTGCCCATCAGTGACGCTGCAACGGCAGCACACCTGTTCATGGGGATCAATAAATACGTTGGAGCGCTTCTCGCAATTGGTCTCTTCGACGCAGGCTTACTCGGTGCGATCTGCATCTCTCTGGCAAGTTCCTGGGCGTTTGGCGAGGTGTTTGGCTGGGCCCACTCACTGAACCAGAACGTGAAGCAGGCCCCGTGGTTTTATGCCTACTACTTCTTCACGCTTGTCTTCGCAGGTGTCGTTGTTCTCATTCCCGGCGCACCGCTGATTTTGATCACATTGTTTGTGCAGGTGATTGCAGTCACGTTGCTGCCGGCTGCGCTGGTGTTCCTCATCATTTTGCTCAATGACGAAGACACCATGGGCAAGTACAAGAACAACTGGCATCAGAACTTCGCCAACATCAGCATCGTCGTGCTCATCATTATCGTGTCAACTTTGTACGGTATCAGCGCAGTCTTCCCAAACATCCTGAAGTAGAAAAAGGCGGGCGACATGATTTCGGAGTTTTTTGGCAGTGCTTGGGATGCGGTGAGAGACATCAACCGCAAATATAGGAAGCCCCACATCAAGATTACCCCAGCGGTGCAGTTCTCGCTTGGACTGCTTCGATTCTATCTGCTTTTCCTTGTGGCACTCCTGGTGTGGAAGTTCTTCTCCGAGTTGCACAAATAGAGGTGCGTGATGAACCAGATGATTGCGAGTATAGGTATCCCGGAAGAGGTGTTCTTCCTGTCGGAGATCGTCGGCGCGCGTGTGCTATGCAACGGCCGCAAGCGGGGCAAACTGACAGATGTGATTGCCGTCGATCAGGGCAAGCTGGCTGAGATCACTCAACTGCAGATCAAGCCTCCGTTTGGCGACCCGGCGATGCTCGTTCCGTACTCGGCGGTGAGATCGCTGAGCCATCGCGAGGTCGTCATTGAATTGGCCGATCCGAAGAGTTACGTTCGCGAGCCTGCGCCGGACGAGGTCCTGGTCAGCGACTACCTGTTCGACAAGAAGGTGCTGGATATAGAGGACCGTGAAGTCGAGGTCGTTTACGACATCCGGCTGCTGAAAAGGAACGGCAAGCTCTTCGTTACCGATGTGGACATCAGCCGCTACGGTCTGCTGCGGCGCATGGGCATGACTTCGCTCGCAAAGGTCTTCTACCGGCAAGGCGGCGAGGAAAAGAAGCAACTCATACCGTGGTCGTACGTGCAGGCGCTCGGATCGCATCTCGGTTCGCTCCAAGGTGAACTCAAGTTGAACATCCTGAAAGAGGCGCTCTCGGAGATCCACCCGGTTGACTTGGCCGACATCGTGGAGGAACTGGACAGCGAGCAACGCGTCACACTGCTCGAAGGGCTCGAACCTTCGCAAGCCTCCGACACTCTCGAGGAGATCGGTCCCGCGGTTCAACGCGACATCGTCTTTGCCCTCAAGAAAGAGCGTGTCGCGCAGTTGATTGGCGAAATGACACCTGGGCAGGCAGCGGATATCCTCTCGGTTCTACCATCGGACGAGAAAAGAACGATCCTTAAACTGATCGACTCGAAGCTGGTTGACAAGATTGACGAGATTATCGAGGAGCAGGAAGCCAACATCCTCAACTTCACGACATCGAAGTTCCTGAAATGCCGCGGCGAGATGGCCGCCGATGAGACTCTCCACCATTTTCGGAAGAACGCGCGCGGAATGGACGTCGTGATGTACTTCTACATCGTTGATGAAAAGGACAGACTTCTTGGAGTCCTCGACATCAAGGAACTGCTAATGGCAGATCTCACAAGCAAGCTCAGCGAATTGATGGTCGAAAACGTCATCAGCCTCAAGTGCGATTCCACGATGAAGGAGGCTGCATCGGCTTTTCTGCGCTATGGATTTAGGGCCCTCCCGGTTGTCGACGGCAACGACATCCTTCAGGGTGTCGTACCCTATCGCGACGTCATGAATCTGAAGCATCGGATGCTGGAGTAGGCGGACACGATGTTGTTAAGAAAGCAAATGACGATTCAGGCGCCCGCGATCGTGATTTTGCTGGCTTCCATCTTCGGCGCATCCGCATCGGTATTGGCGCAATCCCTGGTTGCAATGGACAATGCCACGCCGGCAACAGATGGCGCAAAGGTAAGCGCGGAACCCACAGAAGTGCAATGGCAGGCTCGGAACTGGCACATGCAGAGCACCATCGTCGGCCAGGGATATCCCTCCCTTAGCGCCAAATACTCGGGCGCCAACAGCCTGCCCACCGCCGGTCAGGCACGCGAGACCGTGTCCCTGGACTTCTACGCCGGGTACCGGTTGTGGCGCGGCGCCGAATTTCACGTTGACATGTTGACATGGCAGGGCTTCGGCCTGGACGGGACTCTCGGCATCGACGACTTTTCCAATGGGGAAGCTTATAAAATCGGTGTCCGCTATCCCCACGAGATCATCGCGCGCTTCTTCATTCGGCAGACCATCGGGTTCTGCGGCGAGAAAGAGGCCGTGCCTTCCGACCAACTCACGCTCGCCGGAGATCGGCCGGCTACGCGGCTCACGTTCACTGTTGGCCGGTACAATTCGAAGGACATCTTCGACAACAACGCCTATGCCAATGACCCGCGCAAACAATTCATGAATTGGGCTCTGGTCGCCGACGCCGCTTGGGATTATCCAGCCGACAGCCTGGGCTACACCACCGGTGTATCTGCGGAATTGGAGAGACCGAAGTGGGCGTTGCGTTATGGATTCTTCCAGTTGCCGAATCAAAGAAATAGCTTTAACGCCGAAAGCCTGTACCTCACGTGGCCAGTTCAAAGCTCTGCGGGCGACGGAAGGTTCTTTCACGATTGGGGTATGGTAGCGGAAGGCGAGCGCCGATATAGCATCGGCGCCCATCCGGGAGCCGTCCGCCCCCTGGCATATCTCAATCAGGGGGAATTCGGCAGCTACAAGGCAGCTCTCTCGGTTCCTGGAGCGGACATCTCAAAGACTTACGCCAACCGTCGTTCGTTTGGCTTTGGCCTGAACGCGGAACAGGAGATCTCCAAGAACATCGGCGTGTTTTCTCGCGTGGGATGGAATGACGGCCATAACGAAGCATGGATGTATACCGACATCGATCATTCCGGATCGCTGGGCGTAAGCGTTAAGGGAGATGCGTGGGGCCGCTCCGGCGATTCAGCTGGTCTGGCCGCCGTGATGAGCGGCATTTCAAAGGTGAACCAGCAATACCTCATGGCCGGCGGCTCGAACATCCTGGATGGCGACGGCAACTTGAACTACGGCATGGAGCGTGCATTGGAGACGTACTACGATCACACGTTCCTCCAGCAGAGTCACTGGACCTTGGATTACCAGTTCGTTGCCAATCCGGCGTTCAATCGTGATCGCGGGCCGGTCTCTCTCTTCGGCACGCGCATCCATTGGGAGTTTTAGCCCCGGATCGAAGGCAAAACGGCGTTTGTTAGGAGGTGCGCCAATGAGACGAAGGCAGCGCGCACGGATGAAACAGCTGGCGTTCCCTGCGCTTTGCGTCCTGTGGACGCTGCTGATGTTGCTATGGGTGATGTGGCTCGTTCGCAGCCGTTGAACCAAAACTGTGTTAGGCGTGGTTAGACGCGTCATGGAGGACAGCAAAATGGCTGAGATTACGACAATCCAGTTTGCCTTGCACCTGGCTGGCGCCACGGCACTTGGCTCGGTAGTGGGCCTGGAGCGGCAATGGCGGCAGCGGATGGCCGGAACCCGCACCAATGCCCTGGTGGCCGCCGGTGCCGCGGCGTTTGTCATGTGCGGATCTCTCGTTGGAGTGGATCCATCCGCGCAGGGACGCATCGTCTCCTATGTCGTCTCTGGCGTTGGCTTCCTGGGCGCGGGCGTCATCTTCAAAGACGGCGCTAATGTGCGCGGATTGAATACAGCCGCTACGCTCTGGTGCTCGGCCGCGATTGGCGCGCTCTGCGGCCTGGGTTCGATGAATCTCGCCCTGGTGCTGGCGGCCACGGTTCTATTTACCAACATGGTTCTCCGCCCACTCGCCTACCGCCTGCATCCGGTGCTGCCCGAAGCGACCCCCGCCGAGACTCGCTACGAGGTTCGGCTTGCCTGCCGCCTCTCCGTTGCTGCTCACATCCGCTCATTGCTGCTGTCCAGCATCAGCAGCTTACCCGTTACCCTTACCTCAATCCACGGAGAACAGGACGATAACAGCGATGAGACTCACCTGCGGGCCGAACTAACGACTGCGGGCAGGAATAATGAGGCGGTGGAGCAAGTGGTGATGCGCCTGTCGATGGAAGACGACGTATCGAGCCTGAGCTGGTCCATCGTCGAATCGACCATGGAATAGTCAATGAAGTCAAGGTTGTTCGGCAAGCAAGGCAACTGGCCCAACAAATGGGTTGATCAAGCGAGGAACTTCCATGTCCCAACACGAGCGGGAAAAGATAAAGTTGCAACAGCGAGTTCGCAAACTTCGCGGGCAGTTGGACGCGGTGGAACGGGCGCTCGCGGCCGACGAGGACTGCGGTGCCCAACTGATGTTGCTGGCCGCAGTGCGCGGCGGCATCAACAGTCTGATGGGTGAGGTGCTGGAGGATCACATCCGTTTTCATCTCACCGAGGGGTCGAAGGAGCAGATTGCACCGGAACTGGCCGAGGACCTTATCGATCTCGTTCGCGCGTATTTGAAGTGATTGCGCTGTCCGCCGTGTCGGACCGGTAGGACCCGCCGTGTTGCTATTGACAACACCTCCCGTGTGGCTTCCGAATGAAGCGGTTGACAATTGACGCAGCCGCTGGCGCCGAACAAAAAAGAACAGCAATTTCACTTTGCTCTGTTCCGCATATTCGAACATCAGACAACCGGCATCGAGCAAATTGACCGGGCAGGCAATGTGCCGGGCGGATGAATGCAAACACGATGGCAAAAAACTTCCGTATTGAGATGTATCTCTCGGCACCTGCTTTTGCTCTGCTCTCCGGATCGCATCCCGGAAGAAGTTCTCGATTGACGACAGCTCAATGCACTCATTCAGCTCATTCAGCGTGCTTTATGGAACGGCGTCCGGATCGGTCCTGTAAAACGGTGCGTCCAGCGAAGGCTGGCATGATCAGTGGGTGCAAGTCCCACCGGGGTAAGAGTCCAGGCCCCGTAGCTTGAATAGCAGGGTGGTGAGGAAACTTTCCACTCTGAAGCCTATTGA
>JBEKZJ010000193.1:0-9431 GCA_049509995.1 Occallatibacter sp.
CTTTCTTTTTCCGGCTCGCAATATACACGATGCAATAGGTTTTTCGGATATTTTTCCCGAGTTCCTGTCGCTCTGGCTTTTCAAACGGAAAATCCTCACGGATGAAATGGTCGTTAGTCACCTCGATCACATTCCGGTGATGTTGCCAAGAAAGGACTGCCCCTATCCGGCGGAAGGCGGCTCGGTGAGGCCGATCTTTATTGGCCTGCCTGCGGCGGGTAAAGAGTGGAGTTACTTTACGGAAAAATGGCACCCTATGGTAAGCGACTCTTACGCGGCCAGCTATGCAGGCAAGGCACTTGACGGCGTTTACTACAACGGCGGCAGTTGGATGAGGATTGAAGTCTGCGGGTATGTCACGGGCAAACTTCATGGATGGCAAAAGGCGGAGCGCGCGATTGCAAACCGGCTCTGGGCTGAAATCCACACAGCCGAGGACTTCCCGACGAGCCAGGAGTATTTGCCAACCGATCTGAAGAATCCATTCTTTGGATATCACCGCGTCTTCGCATGGAACTCTTTCGTGCTCCAAGCCCTGGAGATGGCGGACCTGCGTACCCCCGGGATGGATCCGGGCTACCTGGACAAGCTATGAGACAGAAGCGAACGCTCAACTCACAGTGGAGACCGGTCCTCTTTTTCGAGTCGAGCAGGTTGCACAGCGGGCTCTTCAGGCCGTACGATTGGCAGGGCCTGGCGATGAGTGCGGTATCGTCTCCCGAGGTGCAACGCAGCTCTTGGGACGGTGCAAACCCCTCTGTCCGTCCCTGTCCTACTCGAATGAGTCGCGATGCGCGAATTTGACCAAGGACAGAAACACCGACCTCTGCGCAGGAGCCTTTCCGAATGCCCACCAAAACCATCATCGAACCCTTTCGCATCAAGAGCGTTGAACCCATCCGCTGGACTACTCGCGCGCAACGGGAGAACCTGCTGCGCGCCGCACACTACAATCTTTTTCTGCTTCCGGCCGACGATGTTCTCATCGACCTGCTCACCGATTCCGGCACCGGCGCCATGTCCACGCACCAATGGGCGGGGGTGATGGAAGGCGATGAGAGCTATGCAGGCAGCAGGAGCTTCGTTCACTTCAAGCGCTCCGTTCAGGACATCTTCGGCTATACTCACGTGATCCCCACCCACCAGGGACGAGCGGCGGAGCGCATCCTGTTCCACGTGATGTGCGGGAAAGGCGACGTGGTGCCGAACAATACACATTTCGACACTACGCGCGCCAACGTGGAGTCTGTCGGGGCGGAGGCGGTCGACCTTCCGGTCCCCGAGGCGCTTGAGCCCGGGATGGTCCTTCCCTTCAAGGGCAACATGAATGTCTCCGCGCTGGAGGAGTTGATTGTGACGGTGGGGCGCGAACACATTCCCTTGGTCATGCTGACGGTGACGAATAACTCCGGCGGCGGACAGCCGGTGTCGATGGAAAATGCGAGGGCTGTCGCCACGCTCTGCCACAAGCACGGGATTCCGCTTTACTTCGATGCCTGCCGCTTTGCCGAGAACGCGTATTTCATCAAGCTGCGCGAGCCGGGCTATGCGGCGAAGACGCCCAAGCAGATTGCTCAGGAAATGTTCTCGCTGGGCGACGGCTGCACCATGTCGGCCAAGAAGGACGGCATGGCCAACATCGGCGGCTTTCTGTGCACCAACGACGACATCCTCGCGCGCCAGGAGAAGGATCTGCTGATTCTGACCGAGGGTTATCCCACCTACGGCGGGCTCGCCGGGCGGGATCTGGAAGCGGTGGCGGTGGGGCTGCAGGAATCGTTGGATGAAGACTACCTGCGCTACCGGATTGCATCGACGGCTTACCTGGGCAACCACATTGCCGAGCACGGCGTGCCCATCGTGCAACCACCTGGCGGCCACGCCATCTATCTCGACGCCAAGGCGTTTCTGCCGCACATTCCGGTTGAGCAGTTTCCCGGCGTCGCGCTGGCTGCGGAGTTATATCTCGAAGGCGGCATCCGCTCGGTTGAGATCGGCAGCCTCATGTTTGCTTCAGCCGCGAAGATGGAACTGGTGCGGCTGGCCATTCCGCGACGCGTATACACGCAGAGTCATATCGACTACGTGGTGGAGATCATCCTGAGGGTCTGGGAGCGGCGCGCCCACATCAAAGGAATGCGACTCACCTACGAAGCTCCCTTCCTGCGCCACTTCACCGCGCATCTGGAGCCGATGGCAGGATAGTCTGACCGGCATTCTACGGCTTGCTCGATTTCAGCTTGATCATTTCGCCGTCCACGGCGAAGCTGCCGAATCCACGATGGTGGATGGTTTTCGGATGTTTCTGCGCCGGATCGGTCCAGGCCTTGAGGACCTCAAGGATGAAGAGATTGAACTTGTTGACGAGATGGGTATCGACCACACTGCATTCCAGATTGGCGAAACACTCAGCCACCAGCGGCGGCGCCACGCGTTTGGCTGGCGCCGGCGTCAGGCCGAATCTCTCGAACTTATCCACGTCCCGTCCCGAGCAGTTGCCGATTCCAACGACTTTGGAAGCCAACTGAATTGCCGGCACGGCGATCACGCACTCCTTCTTTTTCCGCAGTGCGTCAAAGCTGTAATTGGCGTTGCTCACGACACACGCAATCAGCGGCGGTTCGAACTCCACCATCATGTGCCAGGACATCGTCATCACGTTAGTGCGGCCCTTGTGGGCAGTCGTCAGCAGAACCACCGGACCCGGTTCGAGCAACTGGTAAACCTTCGCGAGAGGCAGATCTTTCATCGCTGCGGCGCCTCCCATTGGCCTGAGTTGGCGGAGTTGAAGATAGCTTCAATGACAGCCATGTTCTTGATCGCGTCCTCGACTGGGACGGGAACCTCCGTGCCGTCCAAAACGGCTTTCGAGAATGCGTCCCCCTGCAATGTGTACTGATCGCACACGGGGAAGGTTTCCGTGCTGATGTCGCCGCCGAAAAGATCGCCACTCGAGTCGATGAAAAGGCGCGTGGGGCGGTCGGGAGGTGCGTTGAAGGGGATCTCGATCTCGATGCGCCCGCGGGCGCCCAGGAAGTGGATGCGCTGGTAGGGAACCAACTGCATGCTGCACGTAAAGACGGACTGGCCCGCGGGGAAGTCGAGAATGGCCGAGGTGAGGCGGTCGATGTGCATCTCGGGATCGCGGTCGATAGTGGCGACGACGCGTGTTGGCTCCTGACGAAAGGCGTAGCGCGATGCGTGGATGAGGTAGCATCCGATGTCCAGCAGTGCGCCGCCGCCGCTCTCCACGCGGTTGCGGATGTTGGACGTGTCGACGTTGAAGTAGCTGAAGAAGCCAACGATGGAGCGCAATTCGCCGATGCGATGCTCGTCGAGCAATTCGCGCAGGCGAAGCCACTGGGGATGGCAGTTGACCATGAAGGCTTCGCCGATCCTGACTCCGGTGCGGGAGCGAACGGCGAGCAGGGTCTCCGCTTCCGCAACGGTCAGGCTGAGCGGCTTCTCGCAGAGCACGTGCTTGCCGGCTTCGGCGGCTTTGATGGTCCACGGAACGTGAAGCTGATTGGGAAGTGGATTGTAGATGGCGTCGATATGGGGGTCGGCGAGGAGTTCTTCATACGAGCCGTAGGCCGTGGGAATGCCCAGGGCGGTTGCTGCCTCCTGAGCCTTGGCGAGATCGCGGGATGCGATGGCGGCGACGCTGATGTATTGCCCCTGCTGCATCCCGGGGATGACTTTCTTGAGGCCGATGTTGGCAGTGCTGAGAACTCCCCAGCGGAGTTTGTTGGACATGGGAGCAATGATAAAGGAACCCAGGTCCTTTGTGCACGCAGCGGCATACGCCGGTCAGCCGGGCACGTCCTGCAATCGTGATCGGACGCGATCATTGTGGCCGCGCTCAGCCCCTCGGGCGTTGATCAAGCCGGTTCTATGGCGTCACCCGCAAGTTATCGAACTGAACGCGATCCCACTCCGTGCCCAGGGCAATCATGCCGTGCGAGTGTGCGGAGTCCTTGATCGAAGCCAGCGGCGCTCCGTCCAGCGACGCCGTGATTTTCCTGCCGCTCTAAGCGCTGCATTCAGCAGCGGGAAGGTATAGGTAAGCAGGAAGCACGCCGTCCAAAGCGCGGTGATGGCGATGGACATGGCGCTGCTCCGGATGCGATTGGGAAAGATTTCCGCAATGACAACCCACGTTGCCGGGGCCAGCGACATGGCATAACAGGCGATGGCCGCAAGAACCAGCACCAGCATGGGTTTGCCCTGCAGGTGCAGACGGTACAGCGCGCCGAGAACGGTGTAGATGACCACCAGCCCGGAGACGCCGGTGAACGGCGGTAACCGCGAACATCCAGCGCCATCCCCACTGGCCATTCCACGAGAAAAGAATCTCCTGCGCCGAGGCGCCGGGCGGCACGGAACGGGCAATGAGCCAATTCACCCATTGTGCCAGCAGAATTCCAAAGACAATGGCCAACTGGTTGAGAGAAACGGTGTCCGGGAACTCGCTTGAAAAACAAAGCAATACCCTGGGATTGTGCCTCAGGAAAGGAAATTCAGGGTCAGCCCGAGCCGTTGGGAGAAAAAAGAATGTAGGAGCAGGCCAGGCGAGGGCATCTTGAGGTATATTGACTGCTATCCGGAAGGACCAAAGCGAACACTCTGGAAGAGGACCTACCGACAAGGAGATCATCGTGGCTAGCATCTGTACGAAATGTGGAGCTGAACTACCCCCCGGCATGCAATCCTGTACCGCTTGCGGCGCACCGGCGGCCGCTGGCGCCGCGGCCGTGCCGCCGTTCCAACCCGTTGCTGCTTCTTCCCAACCCGTTGCTCCGCCGGCAAAGTCCGGGCTCAGCAGCGCGGTCAAGATCATCCTGATTATCGTCGCCGTGTTCGTCGTCCTGGGCATTCTCGGGGCGGGAATCGTAGGCTACGGTGTGTACCGTGTTTCGCGGGCCATCCATGTGAGCGGCCCGGGGGGCCAGGTGACGCTGAATACCCCCAACGGCAAGATTACCGCCAACTCGACGGAGACATTCACAGCTTCCGACCTGGGCACGGACATCTATCCCGGCGCACAACCCGCCAAGGGTGGCATGCGCATGACCTTACCCACAGGTTCGATGGTGGCTGGCAACTTCCTTACCTCGGACTCAAAGGACCAGGTGGTCGCCTTTTACAAAGCCAGGTTCGGCAGCGAGGCGGCGGTGATGGAGACTTCTGACGGTGCTATCCTCACACTCAACAAGAGCAAGCAGGACTCCATCGTGTTGACGATTACCCAGAAGCCTAACGAGTTCGATGGCAAGACGCATATTTACATCATGCACACCATCAACAACAAGGCTTCCTAGGGCCTTTGCATCGCGGGGCGCGGGATGCTTCGGGCGCCCGCCTCCGCGCCTGCGTTGGACGGGAGAGCCAGTGTGTACATCCGTGCCTTCGGCCTTGGCAATACATCAGGAGAAAGAAGATATTCTGTTTGCCGAGGGGCATGGAAGCGAGTATGGTATTTTGAAGCAAGCGATTGGTTTGGCCGGCATTGCAACTTAGACGCCAGGCTGGACCAATGGCCCGTATCCATCAGGGGGAATTCATGGCAATTTCAGACATTTTGGCAAGCATCGATCACGATATTGCCCAGTTGCAACAGGCGCGCGCGCTCCTTGCGGGTAGCTCCGCACCGGCGCCCAAGAAGAAAGCAGGCAGACCCAGGAAGGTAGTTGCGGCCGTTGCACCCGCCGCTGCGAAGCCTGCAAAAAAGAAGAAGAGAAACATCTCTCCTGAAGGACGGAAGCGCATCGCTGAGGCCGTCAAGCGCCGTTGGGCTGCGCAGAAGAAAGGTGCTGCGGCAGCCGAAAAGTAGCCCTCTTTCCGGCTATGCGCAGAGGGACTGAGGCAGGACTTCGCCCTGCGAGAGTTTCAGTCCCTCCTTCGTTTCCTCTCCCACCGGCCATTGCGGCAGACGGTGCAGGATGTTGTTCGCTTCCGAAGCCCCGTGACGATAGAAAAATTCTTTCGAAGTCTGTGCGGACGCTAGGACAGCCTATGGCTTTTCTGCCGATTGCCGCGTCAAAGGCCAATTCCTTTCGTCTTCGCATTCCGGCGGCGGATGTCTTCTCGCCTGCGCGGCCTCGATACTTGCCTTCCGCAATGCGCTGCTGAGGGGTCGCCTTCGCTACGCCAGATGCCTCTTCAGAAAGTGCAATGATCGCTGCCGCGCCTCATGCGCCGCCTGTTTGTTGTAGCTTCCGCGCGCATCGCAATTGAACCCGTGCCCCGCGTCGTACCAGTAGATTTCCACCTTGGGATGTGCGGCATGAACCTTCTCCACTTCCTCGGCGGGAATATGCGCATCCTGCTTGCCGAAGTGCAGCATCACAGGCGCAGAGGGCGTCTCGCCGGCATAGTTCCCAATGCGGCCTCCGTAGTACCCCACTGCCGCTGCAGGGTGCAGCCGCGCCGCGGCCACCCACGCCAGGGTGCCGCCGAAGCAATAACCGATCACGCCAACCTTTTTTCCCGTCGCGCTCCCGGCAAACTCCAACGCAGCCGCGATGTCCAACAAAGCCTTCTCCGTATCGAGCTTGGGGATAAAGCCCATCGCTCTCTCCCTATCGGCGCCGTCGTAGCCAAGCTCCACTCCCCGCTCAATGCGGTCAAACAGCGCCGGGGCCACGGCCAGGAAGCCGTCCTTCGCATAACCGTCTGCCACCGAGCGAATGTGCGCGTTGACTCCGAAAACCTCCTGCACCACCACCAGGCCCGCCACAGGCTCGCCTTCGGGCCGCGCCAAATATGCGCTTAACTTGTGTCCATCCGCTGCCTTCAAGCTCACATACTCACTCATTTCCACTCCTCCTCGATTCACAGTATCCATGCGCCTTCAACGGAGTTCAATTCATTCCAACAGTTGTTTTGACCCTGCCTGGCGCCGTGCGGCGGGCAGTATCGGCAACTCATGAAAGCACCGCAGCGGGCCACAGACTCATGAATCCCATGCCGCAAAACCCGGCGGCTGTGCGTCCTTTCGAGCTCTAAAGTTGCCCATGAGCCATTGTTGTGTGGGAAATACTCCCAAAAAGCATCATAGGCAATGCGGATACTCTTATCAATCAAGGGCGGAATTGCTAAGGGCGAAATTGGTAAAGGCAGACTGCTCTGGAATGGCCCTGCCGGGGTGCTGGTTCGGCGGTTGGCTCGATACTCAACAACCCAAAGAGAGGCGATGATGAAGGTCTTATCAGCCTGAGGTGCAACTAGGTCTCTGACCGTGTGATTTCGTACGTGTGATTGAGTGTCGCGGCCTCCCACCCTAGGCGCAAAAACAAAGACGCGCTGCCCAAAGGGCACCGAGGTGGGGCACCCAGTTTTGGTACAAAATTATACGGTCAGAGGCCTAGCCATTTTCCAACTTGGCGTTCACCGAAGTTTTGATGGAGCGACTTTGATCCAGACGAGCGTGAACGGCATGGGCGCCGGATTTAGTCGCGTTCTCTGACCGGTAAAGGTTGATGAGGCACTCAACGAGGCGTAAAGCGAAGCTTGCTGTGCGGTTCTTCAGCTCTGGTGGCGTATCCGCTCCCAGCATCTTGCGCAGCGCCAGGCTGATATTGGACGCGCCGACGTGATTCACCAGACGTTTGAGAATATTCTTCCGCCCGTGCAAGGTGCAGCGTCGCATTGCGCCGGTCTCGTAGCAATGAGCAAAGGTTCGCTCTACCTGACGAAAGACTATGCACATTCCAACGACCTCTTCCTTCCCATTTCCTATAGAAGGATGTGCGTCTACCTCCCGATCCCTGCCAGCGTGCACGTTCATCTTCACTCAGCAGCGCCGCATACGCCTCTGCCGCCCCTTCCGTCAAAATGTCGTCCGGGTATGCGCACCAAAGGTCGAGTGTCAACTTGTCCATGGCATTGCGAGCAGACCCTTGCAGCCTACCGCATCGGCCTCGTCTCCTTCGTTCAGGCGCCTCAAAATGGCGGCGGAAGGTATAATCTGCCTCATGGCGGCGAGCGCACACACGAATCCACCGGTAGCCGAACTCGCGCAGAGTGCGCCGGACAACGCCCCTGCCGTTGAGCCCGGCACGGCATCGAAACTGCTCGCCCTCAAAGCGCGGCTTGAGCAATTGGGAAGCCTGATGGTGGCTTACTCCGGCGGCGTGGACTCCGCGTTTCTGGCGGCCACGGCGCATCGTGTTCTCGGCCCCCGCATGCTCGCCGTGCTGGCCGACTCGCCCAGCCTGGCCCGGCGCGACTTCGAGCAGGCCTGCGCCTTTGCCCACTCGCTCCAGATGCCCCTGCATGTCGTTGCCACTGAAGAACTTGAGCGGCCCGAATACCAGCGCAACGACGCCAGCCGCTGCTTCCATTGCAAGGACGAACTCTTCGCCGTCATGGAATCTCTGGGCGCCAACCTCGGCTTTCCGCGCATTGCCTACGGCATGAACGCCGACGACACGCGCGATTTTCGTCCTGGCCAGCGCGCTGCCGAGGAGCACGCCGTGCTGGCGCCGTTGGCCGAGGCCGGCCTGACAAAGATCGAAGTCCGCGCCCTTGCCAGGGCCGCCGGCTACCCGCTCTGGGACCGCCCCGCGGCGCCCTGCCTGGCCTCGCGCGTCGAATACGGCCGCACCGTGACCCGGGAGGTGCTCGAACAGGTCGAAAGGGCCGAGGAGAGCCTCCGCCAGTTGGGCTTTCGTGAGCTGCGCGTCCGCCATCACGGCGAGTTGGCCCGCGTTGAGATTGCCCGGACTGAGCTGCCTCGCGCCCTCACCATAGAGATGTTCGACGCCATCTCCGCCGCTCTCAGACAGGCCGGCTTCCAATACGTCACGCTCGATACCGCCGGCTTTCGCTCCGGCTCCATGAACGCGATTTTGCCCGCCGGCATCCTTGCCAGGCGCGGTGCATAGCTGACAGTTTAGAATCTTGAACGCGATGCGTATTGGATATCTTGAGTGTTTTTCCGGCATCAGCGGCGATATGCTGCTGGGCGCACTTGTCGACGCCGGCGTTCCTTTCGCCTGTCTTGAGGAAACGGCCGCCGCGCTGAATGTGGGCGCGCGTCTGGAAATGCGCAAGGTGAGCCGCGGCGGCCTGGCCGCAACCAAGGTGGACGTAATCACCCCTGACCAGCCGGAGACCGAGTCAGCTCACTCCAGACACAGCCACGCAACGCACTCCCACGCCACGCACACGCTGGGTGCCCCATCCTTTCCGCGGCTTTTTGCGGAAAGCGTGGGAGACCAGAAGACTCAACCGGCGTCCGTTCATCAGGAGCACGCACCCCAGGCGCATTCCTCGCCCGCTCCTCATGAACACGGCGAGCACACGCACGCGCCTCATCGCTCCCTGTCGGCAATTCTCTCCATCATCCGCTCCGCCCCGCTCACTGAGACGGTGAAAGCCCGCTCCATCCGCGCCTTTGAGCTCCTCGGCGAGGCCGAAGCCGCCAT
>JBEKZJ010000194.1:0-9317 GCA_049509995.1 Occallatibacter sp.
TCCAGCGTGGCCTTTACGTGGACGGCCGGGGCCGGGCCCGCGGCTTACCAACTATACGTGGGCACCACCGGAGTGGGCTCGCACAACCTCTATCAGTCGGGCTCAACGACGGCCACCACTGTCACCGTCAGCGATCTGCCGACCACCGGAGTGACCGTGTACGTCCGGTTATGGTGGGAGATCGACGCAGTCTGGCAGTCCGCCGACTACACCTATACCGCACAGTAGTGAACCCCAAGCCCTCGCGCCGCGCTCAGCTTGCGCGGCGTGAGGGCTTGGGTAAGCATCGAGACGAGAGCGGCACGGACCCTGCGGAAGTCAGACGGCGAGCTGACGGAGGATGGCTTGGGGACTGGATGCCTGGCCGCAATTGTAGCGTCTGGCATCAAACCTGGGTCAATCGCGCTGATCGATACAGGCAAGTCGCCAGCGTCGCCGAGATCGACCTCTGAGATTCGATACGGGTTTGACAAAATGCCCGCGTCTTGAATCTCCTGCGCTGTCGCTCGGGCGCGATCGCGTTCATTGAACCATCTCTTTGCCTGGTTTGGCGAATTGTCAAAGCGAGAGAGCAGCTTCAGCGGTGCACGTCTCACCGCGTTCCGGAACCGCTGCCTACATCCCAGCCAGCGCTCCGTTGTCTGCACGGAAACGTGCCTTGAGAGCCTGTGCAGGGTTGCGTCTTATTGGGGCCCCGGCTGGGGACCAGCGGGGAACTGGGGGCATTATCCGACCCACTCCGACCAATTGCAAACAAAATCAACAGGAAGACTTTTCAGTGTCAAGATGCAGGATTTGGAACAGTCGCGCGGAGGCAACGGGCATCAGCCGGGGAGGGGCCTCGGAGCGCGGCCAGTAAAGATTTGGGGTTTCCCGGATCTGAAAACCGAAATCCGGGAAACCCTCATCGGTGGAATTATGTGGAACGGACTTCCGGGAAATCGAAGGCTCTTTGAATTCTCCGGCTATTGCTTGTTGAGGTCGTAGTTCATGTAGACGACGTGGGTCTGGAGGTACTCTTCAAGGCCGTGCTTCCCGTCTGCGCCGCCGATGCCGGACTTGCGCCAACCGGCGTGGAAGCCCTGCATGGCTTCGAAGTTTTCGCGATTGACGTAGGTCTCGCCGAACTTGAGTTCATTGGAGGCGCGCATGGCGACGTCGAGCGAGCGGGTGTAAATGGAGGAGGTGAGCCCGTACTCGCAGTCGTTGGCGCAGGCGAAGGCTTCGTCGAGGTGGGTGAACGTAGCGATGGGCAGGACGGGGCCGAAGGTCTCCTGCTGCATGATGGAAGTTTCCTGGCGGCAGTTGGTCAGGACGGTGGGCTGGAAGTAGTAGCCGGCGCCAGCGGGGTGGTGGCCGCCGCCGGTTTCGAGTTTGGCGCCGTCATGGAGGGCCTGCTGGACGGCGACGGCGACGAGTTCACGCTGGCGGCTGCTGACCAGAGGACCCATTTCGGTGGCTGGGTCGAAGGGGTCGCCGACCACGGTCTGTTGCATGGCGGCGGTGATTTTGGCGGTAAACTCGGCGGCAATGGATTCGTGAACGTAGACGCGCTCGGCGCAGTTGCAGACCTGTCCGGTGTTGATGATGCGGGAGGCGCGGATGGCGCGGACGGCGAGGTCGATGTCGGCGTCCGCGGCGACGATGGCCGGGGCTTTTCCGCCCAGTTCGAGGGAGACCTTGGTGACGTTTTCAGCAGCGGCGCGCATGACGGCGACGCCGCCCTCGACGCTGCCGGTCAGCGAGACCATTCCGACTTTGGGATGGCTGGCGAGCGCGTTGCCGATCACCGAGCCGGCGCCGGAGACGAGGTTGAAGACGCCCTCGGGGAGTGAGGATTGAGCAACGAGGCGGGCGAATTCGAAGGCGTTGTTGGGGGTCTCGCTGCTGGGCTTGATGACGATGGTGTTGCCGGTGACCAGGGCGGGGGCCATCTTGCGCACGATGAGGAAGAAGGGGAAGTTCCAGGGCAGGATGCCGGCGATGACGCCGATGGGGGCCTTGTAGAGAAGGATATTTTCGCCGGGGCGGTCGCTGGGGATGATCTCGCCTTCATAGCGGCGCGCGAATTCGGCCATGTAGTCGAGGTAGTCGGCGGAGAAGTCGACTTCGACCTGGGCGAGGGAGAGGATTTTGCCCTGCTCCTCAGTGATGACGCGGGCCAGGGATTCGCGATTGGCGCGCAGCAGGCCGGCGATCTCGCGGAGGTGGGCGGCGCGGCGGATGGCGGGCAGTGCGGCCCAGGGCTTCTGCGCCTTTTCTGCGGCCAGCACGGCGGAGTTCACGTCTGCGACGGTGCCGCTTGGGAATTGGGAGATGATTTCTTCGGTGGCGGGGTTGACGACTTCAAGGGTTTTTGCGGAGGCGACGAATTCGCCGCCGATCAGCATTTCATAGGATTTGAGGGCGGGCTGGGCGGTGCTCATGGGGAAAGGTCCCTTCTTCAAGACGTTTGCCGTGCCGGGCACGGAACCGCAGCCATGATAGTTCTTTTTTTGATCCAACGGGAAGAGACGGAAATTCTTTCAATAGCGGATTGGAGTTGGCGCTTGTTGCGAGGGGGTGGAGAAACGCGAGGCTGGTGGAGATTTGAGGTTTCCCAGGTCTCTCCGGCGCAGTCCGCCACGGCGGAAGACCTGGGGCAGGGGCCTTTGTGGGCTGGCTTGGAAAAGAAAGGCGCGTGACTGTCAATAACGCCAGGACTTGGTGTCGGCGCCTTCGGGAGCGGTGGCAAGCATGTGGTCGACCATGAGGGGCAGTACGCGCTGTGCCCAGTTGGCGTTGTTCTGCTGCATGGTGTACTCCGGCGGGCCGCCGGTGTAGCAGTGGGGCATGCCGGGGCCGTATTGGAACGTGGCGTCGGAGTGGGGATGGCGCGTGGCTTCCAATTGGGTTTGGAGCATGTGGACGGCGTTGTTGAGGAAGTAGGTGTCGCCGTCGCCGACCGCGAGGTGGAGCTTGCCTTCGAGCTTCGGTCCAAGCGTGGGCCAATCGCGCTTGAGGATGGCCGCGAGGTCGTAATGGTCGTGCCAGTATGCGAGGACGGTCTTGTCGATGTCGCCGGTAACGGGATCGATGATCTGGGCGGGATAGCCGTCGGTGCCGGCGGGCGAGTAGACCGCCTGCCAGATGTTCCACTGCTCGGTGGAGCGGCCATGCGTGCCGAGCACATATTCATAGGCCATTTCTCCGCCGGTGGTGGCAATGATCGTGCCGTCCGGCTTGCGGTCGCCGGCGATGGGGATCTCGGCGAAATCGCCCTTGCGGACGAAGGCGTTCGAGTCGTTGTAGAGGTCGATGTTCTGGTAGGCGTGAAAATCGATGGGATCGGGGCAGGCCACATACGTGCCGTTGTACACGTCGGGATAGAAAACCTGGGTGGCAAGCGCCTCCCATCCGCCGGTGGAGCCGCCGAAGGTGGCGCGAGCCCAGCCCTGGCCGATGGCGCGATACTTCTGCTCGATGGCCGGAATCAGCTCTTCGTTGATGGCCGAACCGTAAGGGCCGACGTTGGCTGAGTCCACCACATACGAGTCGTCGTAGTACGGGTTGGCGTTCTGCACGTAAATCAGGATGACCCGCGGCAGACGGCCCGAGGTCCAGTCCTGAAAGAAGCGGTAGCCGTTTTGGAGACGGCGGGCAGCGGGGGATCTGGGGTCGGGCGGCGTGGTGACAAAGGGCACGGGACCGAAGCCGGCGTGATAGTGGTCCTGATAGACGACCAGCGGGTATTTCGCGTTGGGGTGCTCGTCGAAACCGTCGGGAAGCAGAATCCAAGCTCCCAGCCAGGTGTCGCGGCCCCAGAACTTGCTTAGCTTCTCGCTGCGAAAGCGCATGTACTTGAGCCACTTTGCGCCGGGGTCTTTTGCGGCCATGACGACCGGGTCCTGGTCAGTGCCCTCGATGGGCGGAATGACCTGATCGAGGGTGAGCTTGATGGTTGGCTGCGATTTGGGGTCGAAATGGAGCTTGACCGGCTTGTTGAAGGAGTTGCCCGGCTTGAGGTTCCAATGCTGGCCTTCGCCTTTGTCTGGCGGGAGCCAGACGGTCTTGCCGGAGGCGAGATGGAATGGCTCGTAGACATTGAAGACGGCCTGGACGTAATAGTCGCCAGGATCGAGATCCGAGAGGGAGCGGCGCGGGTAGCCGAAGGTTTTGGTATCGACGACGATGGGGTTGCCGGGCGCGAGGTCCTCGACATCGACGCCGAAGCCCTGCGCGGAGAGATAGTCCTCAGAAAGCTGCATGCGCGGCTCGTCCTTGTCATTCTTGGCGAAGACGAGGACGAGATGTCCATTGAGGCGCGCTGTGACGGGGACTGTGATTTCGAACCGCTGGCCGAAACAGAGGGCCGCGGAGGCAAGCAGCAGAGCAGTGGCCAGGGCGGGGAGGGTTTTCATGCGATCTCTCGTTCGCGTTGCAATAGCGAAAGTCTAGCATTCCGCGGGCTTGCAGGTCGCTGCGGATGGTTTTGATTGGAATGGTGGCCCAGGGCGGGATTGAATCGCCGGCCTACGGGTTGTGAATCCTACAGAAGCCAATGATTCTAAAAAAGATAAACAACTTATCTCACCAGAATCCTGCCAATCCCGGCAGACCTCACCGCAGCTCTCTCGGGCTTGTAGCCTTGCCTTGGTCTGATGTGCCGTCGCGTCCGCGCCACCTTGCTGTAAGTTGCTTATCGGAAATAGCCTTGATGTAGACTCCACCAACCACGCTGCGCGCTTGAAAGCCGATCTGTTTTCCGGTCTTGGTGTCATACCAGTCGGTCAGAGGGACTCGGCTGGGTGTGTCATTCATCCATCGATAGATAGGGTCGATGATCGCGTTGAACTGCTCAGGGGTCGATGCGAGCGTGGCAGTCCAGACAGACCAATCGAGCTTTGTGTAGTCAGCGCGGTTGTCGAGTGGGAGGCCGTAGGAATTGATCTTTCCCATGTAAAAGGCCAGTTCGGTCTCGCGAACAGTTTTAGGGAACAAGTTGTATTCAAGGACTTGATCCCACACCAGGTTGTATTTTTGGCTCCAGGTGCCGGGACTGTTGAATGCCAGCTTGTAGTGGTCGCCTTCTTGAGCCATGCCAACCCACTTCGCCGCCATGCCCTTCGCAGTTAGGTCGTAGTCTTTGGCAACGTCTTCCTGCTTGAGAAGATGCGCCAGGTCCGCATAGGCGGCCAGCGCCTCGATCGCCTTGATGGAGAGATTGGCGTTGTGGGCAACGTGACCGGCAAAGTCATCGGTGGTTAGTTGATTCTCCGGGTCAAGTCCTTTTTCTCTCAAATATTGAGCCCAACTTGTAAGCTGCGGCCAATAGCGTTCCGCAAGCTGTGCGGTGCCCTCAGCTCGCGCCAGGGCGTCGACGAGAATAAGCATGTTGCCGCTCTCCTCCACTGGCATCTGGTCCTCTTCAGTCTTCTCTCCGCCACCGTAAACCTGCCCATTCGCCAGAGGATACTGGCCCAGATCGTGAGGGGAGAACGGAAACCGCCAACGCGCAAGTGCGGAATACTCAAGCACCGGGAGAAGTTGAGCCTCAAGCAACTTCGGTTGGAAGAAAAGGAAGAATGGAGCAGAGGGGTAAAGCACATCGACCGTGGCAATGCAGCCGTTGGAGAAATTCTCTTTCGCAAAGAGCATCGCATTGCCGTTCACATCGGCAACAAGCTTGTGGGCTGCAAGCGTCTGCCGATATGCCAGGATCGCAATGGCTGCATAATGTTCTCCCCCCACCCTGGTTAAATCGGCGGTCAACTTCGCATCGAGCGCATCGGCACGTTTGTCAAGAGCGGAGTATTGCTCTTCGGCGCCATCGAGCATCTGCTCAACTGGCATATCGTCTCGCTGCCAGTAGGGTCGCAGATTCCGCTCCAGATACTGAATGCCGTAGCCTTCGGTGTAGGAGACAAGCAGATGACGCGTAGCGGGATGCGCGCCGACAGAGCCGAATTCGAGGCTGGCCGCAAGGTGTGGGCTGGTTTCACTCGCCGGCTGCGGCATCCCCATCGAGTCGCTCGCTGGCAGCCTTCCCGTATCTGCGAAGGCCTTGGCAGCGTCAGTTGCAATGGCCGCCGTCGAGTCCTCATCCTTTGGTATTGCGAGGTGGAAGTACCCCCAGTCAATGCGTAGATTGTCGCCGGAGCGGTTGAGGACGTTCTGATCGCGAGATCCCACAGAGAGTACGTTCAGCAGCGTGGTCTGGTTGCGGAACGACATAACCTGCTGGCTCCAGTCATTGACCGCAATCAACGGATCGGCATCGAGAAGAACCGAGACGCGATGGGCCGCCCCATCCGTCGCCCGCACCCTCCAGGTCAGATACGTAACTGGACGCGAAAGCACATCCAGATCGCTCATGATTGCCGGCGTGAAAAACGCGAGTTCCAGCGTTACGCCGCTTTGGCGAAACTGGTAGCGAGTGTGCGTTGGTGTGATCGAGCTGCCCGTTTGCTCCATGGCGGGAATCGCATCGGGTTGGCGACCCATAAAGCGAAACGCTTTGCCGTCGATCCGTGCAATACCCGTGATTGGCTGAGGGGCGCCCGTCCAATGTGTGGTGTCGGAGTCGGTAAGCTTATCTGATGCAGACCAGATGCTGAAGTAAGGGTCGTGCGTGATGAGGGGCGTCGCCGGAGGTCTCTGCTGAGACCTGGTGACGCAAACACCGAAACAGAAAACGGCAAAAAAAGCCAGGACTCGCACGACCATTTTCATCGGACTCTCCTCTAACAGAACACCCCTTGATATCGTTCGCAGATTCTCTCTTGGCCGCTGCGTCACAAACTGCCTGCCTCGGCGTCTTGCGCATTGGTCAGTACGTCAGAACTGTCGTTCACCCTTGTCCCGGGCCAAAGCAGGCACATGAATACCAGGTCGCCTCGGGATATTACGATTCGCTCGTCCCAATTCGGCCGCGTGCACATTGGGGCGATATTGCAATTCCAAAACAGCAGTCAACACCTTTGTCCTTTTCTCACTGGACCCGCATGTACGATGGTGTGGGAGGGGAGGACAGGCAACTCTCCCCCTATCCCGATCTTAACGCCGATACCGCCGGCATGATCCGCGCGGCGAACCCCTCTGTGCGGGCGGCGGCGATGGCCTGTTGGTGGCACAGACTTGTCAGCAGACCCGTTCGGTGGCGGCATAGAGCACGAGCGTGCTATGCTATCCACGCCATGAAGCTGAGGCCGTCCTTTGCTCTCGCTTTTCTTCTCGCTGCTACTCTCTGGGCAGGAAATCCTGATTTTGCTCAGCAACCTGATGCGGCGATCGCGTCGCAACCGGCGCGACCTTCGCCGGAGTGGCTCAAATCCGGCACGGTTTACCAGATCTTTGTGCGCTCCTTCTCGCCCACCGGAGATCTCAAGGGTGTGACCGCGCGACTCGATGATCTCCACGCTTTGGGCGTGAACATCCTGTGGTTGATGCCCATCCATCCCGACGGTCAGGTGAAGAAAAAGGGATCGCTCGGCAGTCCATACTCCGTTCGGGACTATTTCGCCATCGACCCATCGCTCGGTACCAAGGACGATCTGCGCCACCTGGTGCAGGAAGCGCACAACCGGCAAATGAAGGTCATCATCGACGTGGTTGCTAACCACACCTCGTGGGACAGCGTGATGATGGCGCATCCGGAGTTCTACAAGAAGGACAAGGAAGGTCACGTCACCTACCCTTACGACTGGACTGATGTCGCGGCGCTCGATTACTCCAATCCCAAGCTGCGGCGCTACATGACCGACATGCTTCTTTACTGGATCAGGGAATTCGATCTGGATGGGTACCGCTGCGATGCTGCGGCCGAAATTCCCACTGACTTCTGGGAGCAGGCCCGCAAGGAACTGGAGCAGCTCAAGCCGGAAATCATGCTGCTGGCCGAGGCGCAAAAGCCCGAGTTGCTCAGAAGCGCGTTCGACATCGATTATGCGTGGCCGCTGTTGCACACCATGGATGACGTTATCATGAACGGTGCATCCGCCACCGCCGTAAGCGCAACCATCGAGCAGCAACGGGTTTTGTTCCCCAAAGGCGCTTTGCACATGCATGTAAGCGACGATCACGACGAACTGCGGGCGACCACGCGCTACGGATTTCCCGGTGCCATCGCTGCCTCGGCGCTGATGTTTACGCTTGACGGAACGCCGCTCATTTACAACGGCATGGAGGTCGGAGACTCCACGCAATCGCGCAGCCCGGCACTTTTCGAACCGCAGAAGATCTTCTGGGGAGCGGAGGAGTGGCATCCGGAGTATTTGAAATTCTATGCCGCCATGACTTCCCTGCGCCGAGGGCACCCGGCGCTGCAGCAGGGCGAAATCGTATGGTTGCATAACTCCGATGAGCAGCACGTGGTCACCTACCTTCGCCGTTCGGGCACGGAGGAGTTTCTCATCGCGGTGAATCTGTCGAACACCCCCTTTCGCGGAACTCTAGAAGCCGCGGGAAACTGGAAAGAGATCGAACTCCCAGTTTCAAAACCTGAAGTCACAGCCGTTCCGTTTATCTCGCTGAACGCATTCGAGGCTCGCATCTTTCAGAAGCAGAGCCAGTAGCAAGAGCCATCAGTGCATCTTAGGGAACCTCTGATTAAGTCGATGTTTTGAAAGGGCACGACCGGGTACCGGGACACCCTTCAGGGTCGGGGTGTCGTGCCGTAAGCGCAACAAAATGAAGGCGGGCTTTAGCCCCTGAGGGAATGGCGGCGTCACATTCGAACTTAATCAGAGGTCCCCTAACACCTCGACTTTGCCACCTCGACTTTGCCGACAATTTAGCATGGAAGTGAAACCCGGTTGTGCGGAGGTTCCTGCAATGGTAAAGTTGAATCCGTAGTATCGAGGTCAATTAGATTTGTCCCGCCAAAACGCCCACTGTTTGAGAGCACTTAGTGTTCCTCTTCTTGGAATATCTCTCCTCTTTGTGCCTGTTTTGCTTCATGAACTGCCATTCCGTGCCTATCGTCCGGGCACTACGAGCGTTCTGGCCGCTTTGCAGTCAGCCGGACCGGTTCCGAACCAACATTTGGTCCTGCCGGACTCCAGAAGCGCGTCCATTACGATCGACTATCCGGAAGACAGCTCCATTTTTCCCCCCGAGATCACGCCGCCCACTTTCATCTGGCGCGATCCGGATGCCTCCGCCAGGACATGGCGCATTGATATCTCCTTTGCCGATGGTTCGAAGCCCGTCCATGCAACCTCTCAGGGCGAACCGATGCATATTGGCGACATCGACCCGCATTGTATTTCCAACACCAATCAACTTCCTTCCCTGACTCCGGAACAAGCCGCCGCACACACCTGGAAGCCGGATGCGGA
>JBEKZJ010000195.1:0-9220 GCA_049509995.1 Occallatibacter sp.
CGGTCGCTGATGCCGATTATCTCTGCCGCCTGCCACCACGTAATCTTCCCCGAAGTGGCTCGCAATAGCACTTCTTCAACTTTCATCGCCCGCTCCACTGCGGCGCCCGGATAGTTCCCCACCATCATTCGCATGGAACCATTTTCGCCGCTCGCTAAGCGGACATTTCATTTGCTACCACCACCGGACATATCATGTGCTAACGACAACCGGCTACTCGGAAGTTACCACTCAGTTAACATCCAGCACACCTGCGCAGCACGCCGTGATGGTCGTAGTTTGGATGACGCAGAACGGTCGCCCTTCCTCTGCCCTCCAGACCATGGTGCCGGGGCCAGGACCAGGGTTGGCTGCGTCGATGGGTTTCTGATAGGGAAGGGGTACCAACACCAGGCCGGTCGCTCCTGAAGGCGATGCCGAGGAGACCGGCAGCGTCGAGTTCTCCACCTCGTTTTCCGTATCATGGGTACAGAGAGATCTGCTCAAAGAACTTTAGAACTCGCCCAAGTTGCTCATTCCGAGTACTTTAGGATGAGCTATGCAGATCGTGCCAGATTGCTCAAAATGGTACTTTCGAACTGCTCTGCGGATGGGGTAAGTCTTTCATTTTCATAACGTAAGCCCTTTGACATCATCTTCGAAGGGGCAAAAAATGAAGAGTGGTGGAGGTTTCCTTCTGACTTTCGAAACAGGGAGCCATTCTACATCCATTGCTGCAGGGAAAGAGTATGCAACATATCATCCACGCCGAAGGCGTGCGGTGCCGCGGCCGCGGTTCGGTCACGACGTAGTGGTTGACCGGCTCCACGTACATGACCCGACCCGCGGCCAGATTCGGATGGTTTCCGGGGCGAATATCTGGCAAAGGGAAGAGCAGACGACCCGACCGGAACCTGTAAGACCGGGCCGAGTCGGGGCTGGAATCGTGACTCGGCCTGTAAGCCGAGAATTCCGCGTAGGCTGATCGGCGAACACTGGCCGACATCTCGGGACCAAACATGAGGTTCGCCCCGAAATCCCTTATGCGGCCTTAAAGCAGATGGATTATCATCCCCTCGTGCCTCCTCTGCGTTCTTTCGTGCGCCGTCTTTTTCTGATCTCTGCAGCACTTATTCAACTCGCAAGCCTCACCGGATTCGCGCAAAAGAGCGCCGCAGAATCCCCCGGCACGACCCTCTACGCCGATCTCACCTCCGACTTCGCCCGCCTCGCGCCGCAGACCATCCGCCCCGCCAACGGGTACATCCGCTATCCCTACCTCATCCCCGCCGGTTACTACCCCCAGATGTGGGACTGGGACGGCTTCTTCATCGGCCTGCACTGGGCCAACCAGGATCCCGCCGATGCAGCCTATCTCCGCGACTGGGTGCTGAGCTTTGCTTCCTCCGCCGACGCCGACGGCTATGTTGCAGGCTGCATCACGTCGAAGGGCCCGCACCCGCTCTTCGGCAAATTCGCCATGAAGCCTTTCCTTGCACAGGGCGCGCTCATTGCCTCGCAGCGCCTCCACAACTACGAATGGCTCCGCCCCGCCTGGCCCGCCATGCAGCGTGTCCTCGACTACCGCAAGCGCACGCAATTCGACGCCCAATGGGGCCTCTGGTTCTGGGACAATGCCATGCAGTCCGGCGCAGACAACGACGCCGCCCTTACCAACGATCCCAAAGACCGCAGCGCTATCGTCGCCGTCGACGCTTCAATCTACGCCATGCGCGAGTATCTCGCCATGGCCGCGCTCGCCGGCAAACTCGGGGACCGCGTTCTTGCGCGCAAGTACCGCGCCGAGGGCCTGGCCACGCGCCGAGCAATCCTCCGCCACATGTGGTCTGCGCGTGACGCCGCTTTCTTCAACCGCCGCCGCGACAGCGGCACCGCCATCCGCGTCCTCGACTGGAGCGGTTTCCTTCCGCTTGTCGATGGCCTGCTCTCACCCGGCGAAGGCCGCCGCATGATCCGTCTTCATCTGCTCAACCCCGCGGAAATGCGCTCCAGTTACGGCTTTCGCAGCCTCTCCAGAGCTGACCCGGCCTACAACAACGAGGCCATCATCGATCCCTACTCCAACTGGCGCGGCCCCATCTGGATCAACGCCAACTTCCTCGATTGGATCGCACTGCGCCGCTACGGCTTCACGGCCGAGGCGCACTGGCTCGCGCTCACCCTTGCCGCCGATTTGCACCGCGACATTGTGAAATGGGGCTCCATGCACGAGGACTACGACGCAGAAACCGGCGACGGCCTTGCGCCCACGCCCGCACAATCGCCCGGCGGCAAGTTCGCCGGTTTCGTCGGATGGAACCTGCTGGCGCAGGACATGCTCCAGTGCGAAACTAGCCACGGCCACTGCATGACGCTTTCGATCGACAATGCGCGATGATGTCTATTTAGAATCTTCTGTTTGAAGGGGCACTTGATCTTGTTGTGACGACTTGGCAAGCCAACGGACGTTGCCTTCATCAAATTGATCAACGGAACTTGCCGCAACAAATGCCTGAATGTGTATCGGTTCGAGACGCTGCAGGAGGCAAGATAGCTGATCGAATCCAGGAGAAGGGTCAACCGGCCGAAGCAGCGCTGTGCGCACGAAAAAGCGGTCGCGATGGCGAGAAGTTGTCTTCTCCGATTTCACGTTTGGCGATGGAGCCAAAGACCAAACCTCTTTTGACAATTCACAGCAGTTCTACGGACGCCCCGCTTCTTACTTCCCCAACTGCCGGACCAGGAAATCTGCCATGAAGTGATTGGCTTCGATGGATTCAGGCAGACCGGGTTCGTACCAGAAAGCATGAGGCAGCGCGTCGAAGACAATGAGTTGAGCATCCACTCCAGCCTTGAGGAAGGCGCGGTGCAGGTTCGTGGTGCCGCTCATCAATACATCGCGCTCGCTGCTGACAAAGAGGGTCGGCGGCATGCCGTGCAGATCGGCATAAATCGGGGAGATCAAGGGATTGAGGGGGTCGGCGCCGTGGAGGTACTCTGTGGCGTGAGGGACCTCCTTGGGCGGGTCCAAATGGCCGGAAAGTCCGGGAATGCCAAAGATCGAGAGGGAGTCGCCCTTGCGTGCGAAGTCGCCGGATCCGCTGAAGATGCCCAAAGCGGCAGGCTCTGGAAGACCCAAATCCTTAATGCGAACGGCAACTTCCCCGGTGATGATGGCTCCGGCGGAAGTGCCATAAATGGCGATCTGATGCGCCGAATGGGTCTTCAGCAGCTCTTTATAAACCGCGATGGCGTCCTCCACCGCAGCCGGATAAACATTCTCGGGCGCAAGACGGTAAAGAACGGAGACAACCTTCATATGGGTATAGCCGGCGATGGGAATCGACTCGGGATAGGAGCCGGCGTCGGAGTTGAATCCCCGCCATGGATGTTCATCAATACTTTGTCGCGATTGGCCTCCGGTATCCCGTCAGGCGTGACGATGCGGACCGGAACGCCGCCGATCGTTGTTTCCGCGATTGTGTTGGGGCAGAGTTTGCTCCAGCCGGCAGCCTGGCGCTTGGCCAAGGCTTCTGTGCGGCTGCGGCGCTCGGCCAGCGTTTCAGGAGGTGCCTGGTCTGGAATCTGCCGAGCCAGAAACTGCCTGGCTTCTTCGCTCAGGGTGGTTGGAATCGCCACCACTCTCGTCACGTGGGCAGTGCCCTGCGCATCGATGTAGCTCGTATCGCGAATGGGCGCATCGGCAGCAGTGGTGGGCGCCGGGAAAGAAGGCTGCTGGGCCACCAGAAAAGCCGGTGCCAGGATGAATGCAAAGGCGATAAAGCGATTCCTCATATCCATCGAATCCATCTCCTCAAGACGCCACGGTATAGCTCATCGCAGAGCTCCAGTCGGATGGTTCGCCAATCCGGACAGAACCCTGGGAGCTGGTTAACGGGGATTAGTCGGAACGCCAGCGATGTGCGCCGCAATCGACATCGAGAAATAAGTTCCGTCCGGACGGCGGTCGTTCGCCCGCAACTGAGGTATCGCTCACAGCAAACATGCTCTCGGAGAGCAGCTCGGCCTCGTTCGATTAGGCCAAACACAAAACCCTTCATGGGAAGAGCGATGGTTCCGCGCCCTAACCGGGATCAAGGAGGTTGCCGAGGCCAACGCCCACCAAACGGAACTTCAGCTTGAGATCCGCGCCGACTCTGTCAACAAGGGACAGAGCGATCCGGGTCAACTCTTCGGGAGAAGGGGGCCGCCGGCATCGGGTCAACTTGCAGTCAGGGGAGCCAATCGAGAAAATCTGTCAACTGTCATAGGGACAGGCGTGAATCATTTCTTGGGTTCAAACAGGCACTTCACGTTGTCTCTTTTTCTCTGTCAATCAGCGACAGATTTTGACAGATTTTTTTGTCAAATACTGACAGAAAGAGACTTCTTAGAAAGAAGTATCAGTATATATATCTATAACTTACGTTATCTCCTTCTTGTTCGCCTCTCAGGTATATGGCAGTTGACAGATTTTTGTTTCTGCCTGGCTCCCAGACCGAGCTAAATCTGTCAGCCGCTCCAGAAAATCTGTCACAATCTGTCACCCATTTGACAGATTTTTTTGTCATTCCACGCCCTGGTCTGGCCGCCTCTATGGAACAGTGTACTTGAGGGGCGATGCGAGCCAGAGACCGCCCCTGACTTTGCGCAGCGGTCGAGGGAAGCTCGGTCACAAGCCAGCGTCACTTAGCTCCAGGAGTGGGTTCGGGCGTGGGTCCAGTTGGCGGCGCGGCTGTGGCGGACGGGGGATGCAGTGGGATTTCGAGGGTTCCGGCTTTCCTGGCGGTCCAGTCGCAGACGCCGGTGGCCAGGGAGACGCCTGTTTGGGGCAGATCGATCTGGAGATGGACGGGGATGCCGGAGCGTTGGACCTGGGCGTAGGATGCGGCGTTGAGGCTAATGGCCAGGGTCTGGCCGGTCCAGTTCAGAGCGTTACCGTCGCGGTCGTAGGCGACGAGCGCTCCTTCAATCTTGCCGGTGTGCGTGCCGTCGGGGACCGGGTCCAGAGCCACTTTGGTGGCGCTGATGGCGAAATCCACCTTGTAGCGGGTGAACGGGCCGGTGAGTTTGGTGTTTCCGCCAGCACGCGGAGCGTCGGGTGCGGGATGCGGCGAGGCAGGCAGGAAGCGCGCCTAGTAGAGGACCTGCGTGGAGCTGGGCATGCCGCGAGCAAGGAGCGGCGGGAGCGGATCGGATGCGGGTTTGGCGTCCGACGCGGTATCGGCGTAGTAGCCGCGGCGGTAGGAGAGCTTCGCCTTGCCCTGGGCCAGCTTGACCTCGATGCGGTGGAACTTGCCGTCCATCTGCGTGCTGGCCGGGGTGTAGACCGGGGTGTAGTAGTGGGAGCCGTTGTGGATGGCGCGGGCCATGGCCTGGTTCAGGTTGTTGGTGGTGTGGAGGGCCTAGCCGCCGGTGTCGGAGGCCAACTGCTCCATGGCGGCGGTGTTGGCTGCGTGGGTGGCCGCTTCCTGTTGGGGAGATTGCTCGAAATCGTCCCCTTCCGGCTGGCCGCCGGAGTCGGCATTCGTGGTGCGATCCACGAGGATGCCCTGCGCGGAGACAGGATAGAGGGCAACTTTGGACTGAGTGAGCAGGCTGGCGGTCTGGCGCACGGCATCGCCGATTTCCTTGCCGTTGTTGAGCGTTTGCCGGTTCGGTCCATTGGGAGAGATGGAGACCGGGAAAGAGCTGGCGAACCAGATGAGGTTCTTGCGGCCCGGAATGGCTGCCAGAGCGCGGGCCAGTTGTTGGAGTTCGGCCAGGGTAAGGGACGCGCGCTGGCCTCCCTGCGTGTTGGCCTAGTCGGCCATCGACCGTGAAATGGACTGCAGGGGCGCCTCGCTGCCCCCACCCCCGGTGTTTGACATTTCTCCAATGATGGAGAGTTCTTCCTTGTCGGGCAGATCGTCATCGCGGGTGCGGGAGGCGGGGGTTGTGCCGGGGGCGGCGGCTTTGCTCTCGAGAGCGGCCTTGAGCAGGGAGCTGTCCACGGTGAAACCCTGGAGAAGGCGCAGCTTTGTGTTCAGGGTGAAAATGGCTACCTGCGTGCCCGGCTGGAGGTCGCGGAGAAAGTCGACGATCTGCTTGTGGACGTACGCCTGGTCCTGCTCCGTGGTGTTGAGGCTGTCGAGCAGAAGCACGTTCACCGAGTCGCTCTGCGGGCGGCCGGCAAATTGGTGAACACATACGGCGGCAACCGCTGGGGCGTGACGGCAGGCGCGCCTGCGGCGGTGTGCTCCTCGAAAAGATCGATGGCCTGCGGCTTGCCGTCTTCCAGAACCTGGAAGTCCTGCCGGCGCAGGGCAAGTACCGGCTCGTCGTTGCCCCTGGTGACCACCACGTCAACGGCCACGGCCTGCGCATTGGCCTTGAACAGGGGAGCGGGGATGGGGCCGCTGGGAGCGGTGCTTTGCGCATGGAGGGGAAACACAGAAAGACAGACCAAAACCGGCGATACACAGTGAAGGCAACGAAGGCGCAATGAACCCTCCCAGTGACGCACCAGTATACCCCGGACGCTGGACCTATCATGCACTGGGCTCCTCAAACTAAACTGGTTATTCTTGTTATGCCTGGGTGGAGGCGTGTGGGTAGACATCCGCAAAGGAATCCAGAGGAAGCCTCAGTGAGGCGAATCGCATGAGCAAGTCGCGCAGCTTTTGCATCTTTCTTCTTTGCTTGTCGCTTGTTACCCTCGCGCTTCAGGGCGCCGCGGCGGCGGGCGCGGCGGGGCAGTCAGAGGCGGCGCCTGCGCCCAAGGACCCGGTGCTTGCCGTGCGTCCGGCGCCAGTGTCCGACAGCGCACCGGGCCGTATCAAGCTCGATGTTGTGGTGACCGGCAGGTCGGGTAGTCCGGTTTCCGGCTTGGAACTGAAGGACTTCACGCTTGTCGATAACAAGCAGACCCAGAAGATTATGGCTTTTCAGGCAGTCGACGGAGCCGCAGCAGCGACCGGCCCGCCGGTTGAGGTTATTCTGCTTATCGACACGGTCAACGCCACGTTCCAGCAAGTCGCCATTGCGCGGGAACAAATCGGGAAGTTTTTCAGGCAGAACGGCGGGCATCTTGAGCAGCCGGTCTCGATCTTCCTGTTTTCCAATGAGGGGTTGCAGGTGCAGCTCCGGCCTTCCATGGATGGGAACGCCTTGATGGCAGTGCTCGATCAGGTTAAACCCGGCATGGGTACGACCGGCTCGGCGGCAAGCGGCAAGAGCGAGATCGAGCGATTCCAGTTTTCGGTCCGGACGCTCACCGGCATCGCGCTGAACGAAGCGCATTCGGCCCGGACGGTCACCCGCATCGCTCAGAGCGAACCCAGGAAGCAAGGCAGAAAGCTGCTGATCTGGATCGGTCCTGGCTGGCCGACGCTGGTAGGGCCGAACTATAGTTCATCCTCCAAGGATCGGCAGCGATACTTCGATGCGATCGTTGAACTTTCAACCAGGCTGCGGGAAGCTCGCATTGCTCTCTACAGCGTTTCTCAGCTCAACTCGGCGAATGGAGGCGAGCCGCGCACGCTTCCTTCGGCTGCCTTGCCGATATCCTCCGCCGAAGCCCCAACAGCGTCGCGGGGCCCAGTGAGCGTCAACGATACTATGCGGGAATCCAGTTACAAGGAGTTTCTGAGAGGGGTGAAATCGGCAAGGCAGGCGGATTCCGGAAACCTGGCATTGCAGGTCCTTGCCGTGCAGAGTGGAGGACGCATTCTGGACCCAAGCAATGACCTGGCAGGCCAGATTGCCAACTGCGTGGCGGACCTGAGCGCCTTCTACACGATCTCTTTCGATCCTCCCCGCGCGGAGCATGCGGATGAGTACCACGATTTGAAGGTGCAGATCGGCAAGCCAGGGCTCGTGGCACGCACCAGCACCGGGTATTACAACCAGCCGTAGAACGGCTTTCCATTTCAAGTGGCTTTATGGATGCCGTGTGAGGAGAATCCCCTGACATCCATGCTGCAAGTGCCGATCATCGCGGAGCCGTCGAAACCCTCGTCGCCACATTGAAGCGGAGCGGCAAACTACTCACTCACACAAATGGTCTGAGCAGCGTCGCAGATGATGCCTACAGCGAATTTGCGAATCCTGTAGTCCTCACTGAGGACACATACTTCGAACCTGTTCCCTTCCGGCAGCCGCGTGTGCACATCACCTGTAATGAACACGGTCGTGAAAAGCAGCCTCAAGGCAACGCCAATCCTGCCAAGAATACCCGGTTTTAGCTAAGTTCAATTCTGACAAGAAACAAAGCTTGGACTATGCCGCCAGGGGCGTGATCTGCACCCGTTTCATCCCCCGTGGGTCGGCAACGCCGGCGGGAGACAGGCGCCTCTTACGAAGCGCTTGTAGAACGGCTTCGCGCTCTTCAATGAGGTCCAGAAATGTTGAGCTCAGAAAGGCCTTCAACGTTCGCCTCCTTCGGGATGGCACAACATGCAAACGCTCTTGGGCCCAAGTTTACCTTCTGGTCAGAGTCGCAGAGGCTGATTTCGTTGATCCGCTCCTTCCGACGCGGAACAACGCGGTCGTAAAAGCGGGAGAGGAATCATTTGGAAACCAGCGACCGCAGCATGACGGACAGCTTTAAGTCGTGCTCAACTGGCGATATCCGCCAATCCGGACATTACTCCCTGCCAACTTTTCCGACCTCTGCTCTGTGTCAAGGGGTGCCAGCCGTCCGGAGAAGACTGGTGGCATGACCAGAATGCCGGATTTGATCATCGGCTACGATGAGCACTACTTCCCTGCGGCTGCAGCTTGTGCGGCATGCGGCGAGGAAATGCCCCTGGGTGATACCGGGCCGACCTCAGCGGAGGCTAGTCTTCAATGGTTCAAAGCCCTGTTCCTAGAGCATGTGAGGCAGCAACATAGCTCCGAGGATGTCGTCCAGGTCAGTGTGCAGTCAAGGTGTCAGAGGGATTTGGGTGGCTCGCAACCCCTCTGACCGGGTTATTTCCGGTTTGGCGGTGATTATGGAAGTGGAATGGACACCCTCTAAAAATGCTGGCACTTATCGACTTCTAAATGTATATTCAATAAGTCGAATAAAACATATCAGTTATGTTGACAAATACATACCATTCACTGTAAACCGGTATCAAATCCAAACCAGCATTCTAGTACTACTGTGTCATAAATTACGAGCACCACAGAACGGGCATCGGCAGAGTTGCTTGAGCAGGGAACGGGCCAGCAGAATGCGCAGGGTGGCAATGGAGCATGGGTTATGCCGCTCCGG
>JBEKZJ010000196.1:0-9203 GCA_049509995.1 Occallatibacter sp.
CAATGTACTCGCAGACCGCCTGGATTTGCTCCGGCGTGGCCTGCGCTTTCATGACAACCAACATGGATGACCCCTCAAGCCACCAGTCTATCGTCTGGCAAGGCGAAGGGCAATTCTTTCAATGGGAATCCGGCCCTCACGCGCTGGCGCGCTCCCTTGGGCTGAAGATCAATTCGACGGCAAGGAGGCGTATCGGGGGACGTACGCTGCGGAGGCCGGAGCCGCGGCAATCAGTCGTCGAGTCCGTCGGCGGATTCGGCGCCCGACCTGGCGGCAACGATCGCGGGGGCAACAACCAAACCGATAAAGACCAGGGCAATCAAGAGGTCATGCATTTCTTAGTCTCCTTAAGCGGCTCATTAGAGCTTGTCCGTATCTGGATCATCGGCGGGTTTGGAAGAAACTTAAATAGCACTTAGACAATGTTTGTTGAGAAGCGGGTGCTATGGCCGTACCACCTTGGGGGCATAGCGGGGGAGTTTGGGACGCAGAAGGATGGCCAGACCGTTGGAGTGGGCCTGGGTAATTTTTCCAAGTAATTGAAATAAATACGTCAGGTGAGCGATGGGGGTCAGCGGGGGTTGCGGGTTGTGCGGGCTGCGTCGCGCTTTTGCGCCCGCCATTTGAGGCCCAGCCAGGCGACGTAGCCCAGTTGGATGGCCCAGGTGATGGCGTAGGCGGCGACAGTGAACTGGTGGTCGAGAATGGCTCTTTGATCCATGTTCTGTTTTTCTCCTCGTTTTAACGTAGATCTTGGTTTGGTTCAGGCGTCCAGGGCTTCCTGGGCGTCCTGGGCGGCGAATTTCTGGTGCTGGCGCTCGACATGGTAGCGGAGGGCGAGGATGAGCAGACCCCAGGCGAGCCAGGCGAGGATGTTCCATCCGAAGGCAGCGAGCATGGCGGGGTCCTTGATGCCGGAGTCTGGTCCGCCGCCGAAGACGGGGGCGGGGTGCTGGGTGCGCCACCAGCGGTTGGACATATAGACGATGGGCACGTCGAGGGCGCCGAAGATGCCGAGAACGGCGGCCAGGGTTTGGACTTGCGGGCCGGCGGCAAAGCGGCGGAGGAGCAGGTAGCTGACGTAGATAAGCCAGAGGACCAGGGTGGTGGTGAGGCGGGCGTCCCAGGTCCACCAGATGCCCCAGGCGCGGCGGCCCCAGAGCGGGCCGGTGATGAGGACGACGGTGCAGAAGACGACGCCGACCTCGGCGCCGGCCAGGGCCCAGGCGTCAGAGATCTGCGCCCAGTCGGGGCGGTTGCGGCGGAAGGCGAGGAAACCGATGCAGCCGGCCAGCGAGATGGCGAAGAAGAGGAAGGCGACCATGGCCGAGGGGACGTGGTAGTAGAAGATGCGCTGGACTTCGTGCATGGTCTGCTCTTCGGGGGCGACGTAGATGGCCTGGTAGAAGGCCCAGCCGAGGAGGGTGACGGTGATGGCGACGTAGAGACCGATGGCTGCTTTCTTCATGGGGAATCCTGGGTAACGATCTCAGTTTACGACGGCGGCGGCGGGGATGGGTCGATCTTGGGGTGGAGGGAGCGGGGCTGCGGGTTTAGGCGGGTGGTTGGCGGGGCTTCAGTCGCAGCAAAAAGGCCCTGGATAGTCAATCCGGGGCCTTTTTTGCGATTTTCTTACTACGCCAGTAGGTACTGGACGCCGCCTGACACACAAGGAAAGAGTACGCCAGGCGTTGCACTTTGTCCATGGTTGGCTCAGTGCGGTGCATGCGCTATTCCGCGTGAAACACCACGTCGAACAGCAGCAAGCTGACGGTGGTGAAGATGATGTCGTAGCCGAGGAGGAGCTTGATCCAGAGGGTGGGGTCGCCGTCGCCGGTGAGGATGGAGGTGGTGGCGCGGACCATGGCGAGCAGTGCGGGAATGAAGATGGGAAAGAGAATGAGCGAAAGCAGCAGCTCGCGGTTGCGGCTGCGGATGGAGAGCGCGGCGAAGAAGATGCCGTTGCCGACCAAAGCCCAGGTGCCGAGGGGGAGAACCAGCGCCAGGAGCCAGGCCTGGCCCTCGATGTGAAGGTTATAGAAGATGAGAAAAAATGGGGCCAGGATCACCTGGACGACGGTGACGAAGAGGAAGTTCGCTATTACCTTGGCGAGGAAGAGTTCCGCGCCGGGAGCGGGGGCCATGCGCTGGGCGTCGAGGACCTGGTGGCGGATTTCGCGGGCCCAGGCCTGGTTGAGGGCGCTGACGGAGGCGAACATGGTGGCTACGCTGAGGACGCCGCCGGCGATCTCGCGGGAGAAGTCTCCGCGCGGGTCAAAGGCGATGGAGAAGAGCACGACGACCAGCAGGGAGAAGAAAAGCATGGAGACAAAGGCGTCGAGGGAGCGGAGCTCGATGCGCAGGTCCTTGATGAGGTGGGTCCAGAGGGCGCGGGTCATCTTGTTGGACCCTCCGGGGCTTTAGGGATCGAATCTTTAGCGTCGTGGTCTCCCACGCTTACGCCCGAAAAGAGGCGCGAGGATGGGGTACCCCGGTATTTGGTCAGATCGGCGGTTTGGACTTGGACATCGAGGGCTTCGGCGGCGCGGAGGTAGTCGTTGGGGCTGAGGATGAGCTGGGTGCCGCGGGTTCCGGCGGAGACGCTGATGCGGTCAAAAAGAATTACGGTTTCATCGACGAAGACGGGATAGGCTTTTTTTGCGCCGAAGACGGTGACGCCGCCGCGGATGTAGCCGGTGAGGGGCTGGACGTCTTTGAGGGGGACCATTTCGGCCTTGCGGAGGCCGGCGGCGCGGGCCAGCTTCTTGAAGTCCAGTTCGGCGTCGCCGGGGATGACGGCGAAGACGTAGGTAGCCCCGCCCGCGGCTGCGCTCCCAGTGGTGAGGAGGGTTTTGAAGACCTGCTCGGGGGGCATGCCGATCTTTTTCGCGACGGTGATGGCGGAGAGGTCGTCGGGATCGACTTCGTACTCCAAGAGTTCGACGGGAATGCCGAGGGTTTCAAGGAAGCGTGCGCCGTTGGTCTTCATAGGGTCGGCCTTCCGGGCTCAAAAGAGGCTACGCGGCCGGCGTGGAGAGCCAGCACCCAGTCGGCGATGGGGGCGGCGAGGTCGCGCTGGTGGGTGGTGATGACGATGGTGCGGTTGCCGTGGCGGAAGCCGGCCAGGAGCTCGACCATCTGGCGGGCGGATTCGACGTCCATGTTGGAGAAGGGCTCGTCGAGCAGGAGCAACTCGGGGACGGAGACCAGAACGCGGGCCAGCGAGGTGCGCTGGCGCATTCCCTGGGAGTACTGGCCGATCATGCGCGTGAGGCCGGGGTCGAGGCCGACCTGGCGCAGGGCCTCAGCGGGCGAGAGATTCGGCCGGCCGGGGTAGAGGCTCGAGAAGTAGCGCAGGTTTTCCTGGGCGGTGAGCTCGTCGTAGAGCATGGGGGCGTGGCTCATGTAGCCGATGCGGGCGCGAGCGTCGTGAGGATCTTGATCGCCGAAGACTTTGACGGAACCGAAGCTGGGGCGAAGGAGGCCGGCGAGAATGCGCAGCAGGGTGGATTTGCCAGCGCCGTTTTCGCCGATGAGGACGTAGCAGCGGCCGGGATCGAGGTCCGCGGAGACCTGGCGGAGCGCGGCAAAGGAGCCGAAGAGCTTGGAGACGCCGACCAAGCTGGCACAAAGGGGGCGGGCGCAGAGCGGCGAATCGACTCCTGAAGCGGTCATTCTCAGGCGGCCGGGCTGGAGGGGTGAGCGGCGGGCGCGGCGGCGGTGGATTTGGCATGAGCGGGCTGCGCAGGCTTGGGACTGGACTGGGGTGAGTGGGGCTGATTGGGCCCCGCGGGCGCATACTTGCTGGCGCACTTGGCCTGGAGTACGGAGGCGTGGAAGACGCCATCGCGGCCATAGGAGCCTTCGGCCAGGGCCTGGGAGTCGTCCTTGAAGGTGTCCGGCGGCGGCTCGGAGCCCTTGTAGGCGACTTTGAGCAGACGGCCGGTGGCGGCTTTTGGGGAGTGGCTCTCAAACTCGTTGAGGACGAAATCGACGTGGGTGCCGTTCTGCTCAATGGAACCGGGCACGACGAAGCCCTCGACGCGCAACTGGCTGTGGAAGGCCTTGTCGCCCATGCCGCCGAGTTCGGCGATGGTGACGTAGTAGCTCTTGCTGGCCCCATAGCCGGACCAGGCCAGCCAGCCGATGGTGCCGACGATGACGGCAGCCGCAATCCCGATCCGCAAGGTGTTGGGGGAAGTTTTCATAGTCAATCTTTAACGATACGAGGGTAACCGGGCGGGGGTCAACCAACCAGGGTTGGAGAACCGGGAGTTGGAGAAGGGCAGGTGGGGGGGCGGATGGCCTTGCGGCGGAATTCACGGCTGGATTGGCGACCAGAGGGGGCCGCATTGCATTCTGCCGGTGGACCTCAGAGTTCGTCTTTGTGAGATTTGGCGCGCAGCATCGTGGCGACAATGGTCGGGGTAACGATTACCACGATAAAGCCGGCAAAGATCAGGAAATCAACCACAAAACAGCACTCCCCTCCAGAGCAGGCTGGAATGCGCGCAGGCGGGCATGGCACCGAATCAACCTGCAAAATCAACCTGCAAGAGGGTAATCGGACGGAGCAGGGAAGAGGAATAGCTCCCGGGTGTGAGAGGCATGGGCCTTTGGTAATCAGGGGAAGAGCACGTGCGGGGGAAGGCTGCGGCGCACCCCATGGCGGCAGGACCGCCGGCCTGGGGAGGTGCGGTGGGCCCGCCGTAAAACCGGCGAGCCGGCTAAGCTTCCACTCAGTCTGGCAGAGAGTCAGCCCGCGTCTTCGACGCCGCATCGATTGAGGCGCTGTTCAGGGCGCGGGGTCCAGGGTGTGCGCGGCGCGGTCCAGGGCCTGGGCGAGGACCCCCAATTGCCGGGCGGCGCGGTTCAAGTCCCTGGCATCGAGGGCCTCATTGACGCCGGGGATGACGACGGCGGCGTAGCCGGTGAACTCGCCGGGGGCGAAGACGGTGTGCCGGTACCAGGGGCGATTGGGCAGGCCGGCCTCTGAGATGAGCGCGGTCTCGGTCTGGCGGAGGGCGAGGTTCAATTTGCCGAGGTCGCCGGAGGGAGCGATCTGGCGGTCATGGGCCTTTTGGGCGGAAGCGACGAAACGGCCTGCGGCGGCTTCGGCGGGGGCAAAATCGAGCGAGCTTAGTCCGGCGTCCGAGGCCTTGCGTTTGGCGGCCGCAATGTAGGAGTCGATGGCGCGGGCGTAGGTGAGGTAGTCGTAGGGCAGCACGTCGGAGTCGGCCATGCGCAAGGCTTCAAGGCCAAGTACGCGGGCCATCTCCTGGAGATATACGAATTTTGGATCGGCGTTCTGGGTGTACCAGGCGAAGTCGTCGAAGGTGGAGTGGTAAACGCCGTAGGGACCGCCAGAGCCGATATCGGTGGAGGGAACGCCCACATGCTGCAGGAAGGGCGTGAAGTCAGAGCCGGAGCCGAGTTCGCCGACGTGGACCTCTTCGGGTTCGGGCGGGGCATTGGAGCCGCGATGCTCGTTGCCCTCAAGATGGGCGTTTCTCCACTGGTCATACACGGTTGCGCCCAGCGGGCTGGGAACCGAGCGGGTGAGTTCGCGGAGATACTGCTTGAGGGACGGGACAGCGGCGGCGGAGAAATCCGGGCCGGCGACGCCTACGTCCATGTTGAAGTAGGCGACGGCGCGATCGAGGATTTTGGCCTGCTGCTCGACCCACTCGGTTGAGCCGATCAGGCCTTCTTCCTCGGCGTCCCAACTGCAAAAGACGATGGTGCGCCTGGGACGCCAGCCCTGCTTGAGGAGCACGCCGATGCCGTGGACGGATTCGAGCATGGCGGCGGTGCCGCTGGAGGGGTCGACGGCGCCATAGACCCAGGCGTCGCGGTGATTGCCGGCTATCACCCAATCGTCGGGGTACTGCGAGCCTTTTGCCTTGCCGATGACGTCCCATATTATGCGGCGCTGATAGTCCTGTTGCGAGACCAGGTGGACCCTGACGCCGCCCGGTCCCAGGTGATAGCGGAAGGGCAGCGCACCCTGCCAGCCTTGCGGCACGCCAGGGCCTTTCAGGGCTTGCAGGATGGGCGAGGCATCGTGATAGCTGAGGGGGATGGAGATGATGCGGGGCTGGTTGCCTTCGGGCCCCTCGAAGTTCTTGACGCGGGCGGAGTCGGGCAGGGCCGGCGTGGAGGCGACGCCGGGGGTTTCGGGGTCGCCGGGATACTTGAAAAGATATTGGACTGAGCCGCGCTGCACGCCGGTATCGGGACGCCAGGGTCCGATGGGCCAGGGATCGCCCTTATAGTAGCCGTCGTCCTGGGGGTCGGAGTAGATGAGCACGCCGGCGGCGCCGCGCAGCTCGGCGATGTAGACCTTGACGCCGCGGAAGACGGCGCCGTAGCGGACCAGGACGATTTTGCCGTGCAGGTCGATGTGCTGGGCGGCAAGCTGGTCGAAGTCCTCCAGGCGGCCGTAGTTGGCGTAGACCACGTCGCCGGTGACGTCGCCGGAGCCTGAGGAGCCGTTGAAGGGCATGACGACGCGGGGATCGTCCTGGTAGGGGTCGCCGTCGACGTGCTCGCGGGTGGGGCCGCTGATGAGCAGCTTCCCGGTGGGGTCGTAGGCCTCGACGCGCACGACTTGGGGCTGGTTCATCAGGACGCGGTAGGGAACGATCTCGGTTTCGAGGCCGGCGGCGCGGAACTTTTGCGCGACGTAATCGGCGGTTTTGCGATCTTCGGGCGTGGAGGCCAGGTGGGGCTCGGCGGTGAGGATCTTGAGGTGCTGGCCAGCGAGCTTGGCGTCGGGGACGGCGAGAAATTCCTGCTCGATTTTGGACTCGGCGGTGAAGTCGGCATAGCCGAAGACGGCCGGCGGGGCGGATTGGGCCGGGAGCGCAGCCGGAACGAGCGCGGCAAGCAGCAGGAAGGCAAGCGGATTGCGCACAGTCATCAGCGGAACCTTGGAGTGGGTTGGCAAGTCGGCAAGTCAGCGAGTCGGCAAGTCAGCAAGTCAGCGCGCACAAGCGGCATTCTCTTTCCAGCAAGCCGGCGGGTTTGCCGCCGGCTTGCCGAATAGTCTCTATGCTACGGGCACGGGCTGGGTGCAATGGGCGCAGCGCTTGGCGGCCAGGGGAATCTCGCTGAGACATTCGGGGCAGGTTTTCATGGACGACGGAGCTTCGGGCGCGGGCTTCTTGAGCTTTGCAAGGAGCGTGTTCAAGGGCAACACAATACCGAAATAGACCACGCTGGCCACGATCAGGAACGAGATGGCGGCGTTGAGGAAGTTGCCTAGCATGATGGGGGTGCCACGGAGTTTCAGCACCACGCCGCTGAAGTCCGGCTTGCCCGCGATGGCGGCTATCACCTGTGTGAGCACATCTTTGACCATGGAGTTGACAATGGCATTGAAGGCCGCGCCGATAATGACAGCGACGGCCAGGTCGACTACGTTTCCACGCAGAATAAAGTCTCGAAAGCCTTTCAACATGTCTTCCTCCGGATTTGTCCCCTTGGGAGTTTCGCCGCAGCTGATCGCGGGGCCTACGATCGTGGGGTTCAGAATATGCTACACGGCAGGAGCGGACTTATGGCAGGGGCGGCTGGGTTCAAGGCGGTTTTAGAGGCTGCGGCGATCCATCACAGGGGATAGAGCAGGGGATAGAGCCAGAAGAAGAGCACCAGGGCCAGGATCATCAACTCGGAGTAGAGCAGGATGAGGACGCCGGCGTGGTAGAGGCTCCATTTGCGGCCCAGGCAGCGGGCGGTTTCCACCATGCCCCAGCAGACGAAGGGCACGGTGAGAATCTGCCAGTTGGAGGCGTGGAGGTGATCGGTATCGGGGAAACCGGCGAGGCGCAGGCTGGCCGCCAGGGCGGCGAGGGGGAGCAGGATTCCACGCAGGAGCGATTTGCGCCGCAGCCGGAAGATGGAGGAGCGGGGAAGCACGACACTCTTACTGTAGATGGTTTTTCTTATCGGGCCGCCAGCTTCATCTCGCGTAGCGACTCGGCATAGGGAGCGCGGAGAACGCCGCGTTCGGTGATTATGGCAGTGACGTACTTAGCCGGAGTTACGTCGAAGGCGGGGTTGCAGATGCCGACGCCGGTGGGAGTCAACTGCTTGCCGCCGTGGTGGGTCACTTCGACGGGTGAGCGCTCCTCGATGGGAATCGAGTCGCCGGTTGGGGTGGCGAGATCGATGGTGGACCAGGGAGCGGCGACATAGAACGGGATGGCGTGCTCTTTGGCGAGGATGGCGACGTTGTAGGTGCCGATCTTGTTGGCGGTGTCGCCGTTGGCGGCGATGCGATCGGCGCCGACGACGACGGCCTGGATGCGGCCTTGGCGCATGAGGCTGGCGGCGGTGTTGTCGCAGATTACGGTGGTGGGAATGTCGTCGGCCATCAGTTCCCAGGCGGTCAGGCGCGCGCCTTGCAGGAAGGGGCGGGTTTCGTCGGCGAAGACGTGGATGCGCTTGCCCTGCTCGACGGCTGAGCGGATGACGCCGAGAGCGGTTCCGTAGCCGCAGGTGGCCAGAGCGCCGGCGTTGCAGTGGGTCAGCACGCCTATCGACCCCACGGACGAGGACCCGTCTGCGGGGGCCCCGCCTCCCTCGTCCGGCAGCAGCGCCGCGCCGAATGCGCCCATCTTCTTGCAGGCGGCTATATCTTCCTCGTACATGGCGTGCGCTTCGGCCAGGATTCTGTCCTTGATCTCGACCAAAGGTACGCCCGACCCGGCCAGGGTCGCAAAGAGCCGCTTCATGCGGTCGATGGCCCAAAACAAATTCACTGCGGTGGGCCGCGTAGCCGCCAGCCGGGCGCAGATCCGCTCGAACTCGGGTGCGAACAGATGGGGCGTCACGGCGCTTGTGCGCAGTGCGCCCAGGGCGATGCCGTAGGCGGCGGAGACGCCGATGGCCGGCGCGCCGCGCACCACCATGGTGACGATGGCATCGGCCACCTGCTCGTAAGTGGTCGCCAATACGTAGCTCTCCTCCAGGGGGAGCTTGGTCTGATCGATGAAGCGGACGCCTTCGGGGGTCCAGGTCAGGGTGGGAATCATGCAAGATCAGTGTAAACGGTGAGACGCCAGGGGTCAGGGGACGGCCGAGAGTGCTGGATGAGCGGCATGCAATCCCACCTCTGGCGGGAGGAAGCGAGTTGCGCTGGAGCATCTCCGGTTTTTCACTGGACTTGCTTCGGCTCGAATGCGTAGAGTGATTGCGGT
>JBEKZJ010000197.1:0-15752 GCA_049509995.1 Occallatibacter sp.
CGTTCGTAAGCTTGTATACACCCTCACCATTCCCGTTCGACGGTTGTTTTCTCGCCTCGCTGGCTATGAATTTAGTTATATACTCTTTGTGAATGCTATGATCATTATTGACGTGCATTGAACGGAATTTCAGAAATGTAAAATGCTGACCGTACTGTCCAACCCGCTGTTGCCTGAAAAGCACCGGACCTTTGGATGACGCCTTGATCGCCAGCGCGATAATTAAAAAGATAGGCGCGCAAAGGCTCAACATCAGTGCGCTGCCGACAATATCCATCGCACGCTTGATGGCCACCACGGACCGCCTATCGTTGCGGGGGATCAATAGGTCAGGATACAGAGCCGGATTGCTCGGGCGCCCGGAGCTTTCATCATCCCAGTCGTCGGGAAAGAAATGGAACGAGATGGTGACTTGGCTGAATTGGTCAGAGGTCAAACTGTCCCCTAGCGTAACGCTCATTCTGCCCAGGATCATGCTCATGACTGAGTTCTTGTTATTGACCATAAGCCCTGTATACATCACGCCAACTATGGTCCGGTCCTTGTACCAGCCGATAACGTCGGTCTCCCGGATGGATGACAGCAGAGCAGACACCATACTCTCGAGATATCCACCATTCCTTGGCGAGTCTTGGTGACGGCCAGTCTCCAGCAGCATAAGCAGAAAGGGCTGCTTGGATCGCTCTGTTCTCTTGCGCTCGATTGCGATCATCCGATTAAAGGTGGTCTCGTTCAGGACCTCGCGTTTCCCGGCCGATACCGGCTCAAATACACGGTCAGCGAGATTTGTAGCATTGTCCACGCGTAACAGGGTCACAACTTACTCCTTTCTAGACGATCACTTCCATTGGGTTGTCTGTAACGAACCCCGATAACCGACATGCTCGTTCCCCGCATCTCTTCTCGTGATGCGAGAGTAAATATCCGATCGCGATTGCCGTTGTAATGGGGATTTAAGCGCGAGCCACATCAAATGTCGGACGATGAAAGCTAGTTAGATTGGTCGGGGTGAATCATTTTGTCGACCCGTCAATCGGTTGCGAGACATTGGTCGCACGATAGTAATAGTCGCTGTGAGCCGAGCTTTTGGAACAGTTCAACAGCGCGCCAATCAGTTTTTTCGGTTCGAGCGCTTCGAGACCCCTCTGCAAATGCCGCTTCTCGGTAGTTCCTTGACGCGTAACGAGAAGAATTCCATCCGCCAGCCGCGCCCAGACGCTCGTATCACCCAAAGGCAGCATGGGTGGAGAATCGATGATCATCCAATCGAACCATGCGGCCAACTGATCCATAAGTGCAGACAGTCTTCCCGATTGTAGGAGCTCAAGCGCATTGCTCTGAGCGCTGCCTGCTGGCAGAATCCAGAAACCCGGGCTTTCCAGATGGTAGATACACTTCGCGAGCGTGCGCTCGCCGTGCAGGCATTCACAAAGGCCCGGATTCCGGCCGATCCCTAAGGCTTGGGATAATGACGGTCTCCGCAGATCTCCCTCCAACAGCAAGATCCTCTGCTGTGTTCTTTGAGCTAGGGTGCAGGCCAGGTTGGCAGCAACCATACTCTTGCCCTCTTGAGGAATTGTGCTCGTAATCAGCACTTTTCTGAGCGGCCGGTCCCGCCGGAGATGTCGCAAGCGCACTCCTAGTAGGCGGAAGGCCTCGGCCGCCAGGCTCTCCGCATCTGTGAAGCATACGAGCCGGTTTTGAGGGGCAAGCGTGACCTGCAGGGACTGGAATTGGGCAAAGATATCCACGTGTCTGTCAGCCTGCGTATGCTCATCTGCTGCAGGAGTTTTCTGTACTGTCACCTCGGGCGCTGCCGCTTGTGGTCCGATTAACGTGTCGCGCTCTGCACTCTCCGTAGCATCGGTCTGCTTAAGTACAACCGCGGTCTCCCATCTCGACGCAGCTCTCCGCTCGGCACGGCGCAGTAGTTCAGTCGCTTCTGACGGTGCTGGCGAATCAATCTCAGCGCGCTCGCCTTCCGATCTTTGTAATGCGTCAAATATATGGCTCATGCTTGCTCACTTCAATGGCTACAGGCGCACCTGCGTCTGAATCGTTTGCGATGCGTCTTCCAGAGCGGCAAACAGATCAAGGAGGGCGTTCATCGCTCGCTTGGCATCCATCTGGTTGTGTCTCTCTGCTTTTTCAGCATCAGATGAAGAAGCCACATCGAGGCGGAACTCTTTCGCCACATACCCTACGATGTCCGGAGTTACGCTTGGCAACCGTCTCGCGTAGGCTGCAATAAGGGCATTCTCGCAAATTGTGTTGATCAGGCGAGGCAGACCTCGCGAATAGCGATGCACTGTCGCGATGGCTTCCTCAGAGAACAATGGGCTAGAATGTGGCTCTTCTCCAGCAATCTGCAACCGCTGTTCGATGTACCGCTTGGTCTCGTCGGCGTCCAGCGCGCCAAGCTGAGTCCGAACCGCAATTCTTTGCTTGAGTTGCCTAAGTTCAACGGAATCCAGTTTCTCGTCAAGTTCGGGCTGCCCAACCAGCACGATTTGCAACAACTTATCGTCGGTGGTCTCCAAGTTCGACAGAAGACGGACCTCCTCGAGTATGTCCGCGGACAAATGGTGTGCCTCGTCCACGATGAGCACGGTAGTCATTTTCCTCGAACCCCTCGATGCCAAAAAATGACCCAGGTCAAGCAACAGTTCGTATTTGCTCTTACCAGTCGCAGGGAGCCCGAAGTCGGAGAGAATGTACTGCAGGAACTCCGTAGGTGAAAGCCGGCCATTAAAAAGATATGCGTAGGCAACGTCTTTGCTCTCCTTCAGCAGCCCGAGCAAGCATCGAAGCAGCAAGGTCTTTCCGGTGCCCACCTCCCCCGTCAACACAACAAACCCCTTGTGCTGCCGAACGCCATGATAAAGCGCCGCCAGCGCCTCATTGTGCCGCTTGGTTGGGACAAAGCAAACAGGATCAGGCGTGAGGTTGAACGGATTGCGCGCGAGTTTGAAAAAGGCCTTGTACATTTGGATGCAAAACCTAGTCGTGAAAATAATTGAAGGCAGAACCGGCCAGGATGGTGGCGACGACTAGCGCCGTCATGGACCATCCCAACGCCGTTCTTCTCATGCTGCGCCGTTCATCGGATGGGAGCGGTATCTCTGGAACCTCAGATATGACCGCCACGGGCAGCAAGGTCTTGATTTCCTTCTCACTGTACAGACGGTCGTCTAGAAATTCGAATCCACCTGCCACAATGAGGCCCAGCGCCAGACCGACGCCCAACCCGATTCCACAAAATTTGAGGCGGTTGGGAAAATCTGGTTTCATCGGCAAACTGGGAGGATCAAGCATGCTGAACCGCTCACCTTGCTGCATCTGTTCCATGTTGGTGGCCATCTCGGATTCGTTCTTCTTTTTCAACAGTTCGTCGTAATCAGCCTTGGATTGATCGTAACCGCGTGTCAGGTCGGCCAGTTGCTGCTCGACCGCAGGCTCCTCGTTTAGGCGCGCCTGGTAGTCGTTAATTCTGGCCTTTAAACCTGCAATCGACTGCTCACGACTCGCGATTTCTGACTGGTTGGCCTGCAGTTGGCCTTGCAATTGCAGCGCTGGCGATCCTTGTGAAGCATCCACTACATCGCGCGTTGCGGTGCCGTCGTTCGGCTGTCGACTGCCATTGCCTTTGTTCTTCATATCGGCAACAAGATCGTCTCTTCTCTTCTCGGTCTTGGCTATCTGGTCCTTCACGCTCTGAACATCTGGATAACGATCCGTGTAATGAGAGCTGAGATCTGCCAGTTTTGCCCTTAATCTGTCGAGTTCCTGGTCAATCGCTAACAAGCCGGTCGGGGTGCCGTCGGCAGTCCGGGGGGCCCCATGAAACCCTCGGTATTCCTCGATGAGCGACTGGAGGTAAACACGCTGCTGTTTCGCAGTGTTGAGTGCATCCGCTTCGTTCTGTAACTGCTCCTGCAGACCAGACAGGATTTGAAGATTGCTACCCTGCTGGGAAGGCAACGCGCCTTCGTGTTGTCCTTGAAACTCTCGTACCTTCGCCTCCTGCTCGGCGAGGCTCGCACGCGCATTCTCCAGCTGGCTCGCAATAAACTGGGTAGTGTCTTCCGACTCTTGCTGCCGTACTTTCAGATTCTCGTTGATGAACAGGTCCGTCAGTTCGCTTGTCACCTGCTGGGCGATATGAGGATCGCGCGCTGAATAATTAATGCTGAATGCGGTAATTTTCTCTCCGTTATTGTTTCGCACAAGCTCGATGTCAATGTCTTTGGTCATGAGCGCGACCTTTTCATCTGGATTGATCTTCTCGCGCCTTTCACCATAAAGATGCAACTTGTCGATGATCAAGAGAAGGCGCGTGCGGCTAAGAATTTGTTGCGTAATACTTTGCAGCCGGTCCTGCAAATCGTCGCTGACATTCGGCTCGACATAGTTTTTAGGCATGGTGGGTTGCTCCACCAGGATCATCGTGCTCGACTTATAACGCGCCGGCAGAACCCAGCTCGCTCCCCAGACTACAAGCCACCCAAGCAGCATCGGTATAAGGAAATGGATGTGGCGGCGGCGAACTACGCTCAGGTAGCGCTGCAGGTCAAGCGGTTCTGAATTCTGTTCCTCGGTTACTGCTGCCATGATTATCTTCCCAGTGGTCTTGCGAACTGATAGGAGATGGAGACGAATACACGATCGCTATCAGGGTTTTCGGATATCACTGCAATGCCGCCGTAACTTTGATGGATCCGGGAGTATCCAAATCCCGCCGTGAATTGCTCGCTTATTGGGTGTTGGACCGAGACAGTTCCTGAAACGGCGTGCCCCCCTTGAGTGGACGAAAAGAAGGCCGGGAGAACATTCTTCTGGGTTGTGTAGCTCGCCGACGATCCTGCGGTCCAGGTGCGTGCCAATTGCCAGCTCGCATTTGCATTTGCGCTCTCTGATTGGAAGGCTCCGACCAGGCCCCCCGCCCCAGAGACGGTTCGCGAGTAGCTCGCCGCAAAATTGGTATGGCTCCTTTGCCAGCCCATGCTTGCGGTTACAGCAGGTGTCCACGAGCCGGACGCCGGCAAGGGAGACTGGACCAAGTCGAAGTGCTGCGGGCCGCCCGATACGGAAAGAGAAAGAGTGCTTTTTAGATAGAGAGTGTAAAAGGAATTGATCGTATGCACCTGAGTCTCACTCGGTGCATTCGCCAGAGATGCCAACATCCGTGAATACTGATATGTCACACCAATGTACTGCGTGCTTGACAGGCGGAGGTTGTAGAATGCCGAGCCTCCGCGCGAATTCGAATTGGAGGAGAGGCCTGAGGCCTGCGCAGGATTGGGGTATTTAAGCATTGTGGATGTACCGCTGCCGCCGATCATGCCATTCCTACTGAACTGATAACTTAGCTGTCCGCTCGCTGCATTACTGAGCTGGTCTGCGTACGGAGCTACAACCGCTTCTGTTGGAGACTGCGTGGAGCCAGATACCCCCCCATAGGGTTGTTCGAATACATTTGAAGTCTGCACGAAGGAGTCGTGCAAGCTGATTCTCGCGTGCGGACTCAAGCGGTACTGGAAGCCCACGGTCGCGTTCTGGTTCATGGCATTCAGCCCGCTCGTGCGCTGATAGAGCGTGAATCCTGGACTATATGTCAACGTCTGGTGCAGTCGGGAAATCGTCTGGTCGAGCGCAATTGTAGGCATTATCGAGTAGGTGATGTCGCCTACCGGGGTGGTACTGTTGCCTCCAAGCACGTTGTCATCGTATGCGGTATTGACGGCCAATCCAGCACGCAGATAATTTGACCGCGCTTCAGAGCCGGTCGCAGTCGGGTAAGCTTCGCCGCTTACCGGGGGCGGTGTCTGCATATTCTCCTCTGAGGAGGGAGAGGGGCCAGTTGCGCTCGGTTCCACCTGAGACCAGACAGGCATGGCGACGACGAACGCAAGACTCAGACAAATGCGGGTCAGCATAAACAGCCCTTACGGTACGACAATCGTGTCGCGTGGTTCAAGCTTGATATTCTGCTGAGGATTCTTGCCCTTGATAACTTCCTTGTAGTTGAAGGGAATGCGAGTCTCAACACCACTGGCATTCTGCCGCAAAATGTAAATAGCCTTCTGCTTGGCAAAGTCCCGAAATCCGCCGGCGGCCGCAATAGCGTCCAGAACCGTCGTGGCAGATGCAAGTGAGTATGATCCCGGCTTTCCCACCTGCCCAAGGATGTTGAACTTCTGGCTGTTAATCTGCTCGACGATTACTGTAACTTCGGGTTCGGTGATGTAGTTCCTGAGTTTAGTGGCAATGTCCTGTTCAAGTTGCAAAGGAGTTCGTCCAGCCGCCTGTACTTCTCCCACCAGAGGCAGCGAAATCTTCCCGTCTGATCGCACCGGAATTGTCCGAGTGAGGTCCGGTTCTTTCCATACATTGATCGCCAGGCGGTCGTCATTACCAATGACGAAGCTATTGTCGTGTGGCTTGTTGCCTGATGGCGCTAGGGGCGTTGCGGGTGAATCCGCCACCACGCCGCCCGGGAGTCCGCGATCAGCCTGACTGGCGGCTGGCACTTGCGCCAACAAAGAACCAGAAAGAACAATGAAGAGGAATCCTAATTTTGTTGCTCGACCGGCGCTGCTTTTCATACTTGGTCCTGTGTCAACGATGATGGTGAGGTCTGGGTGGTCTCATCCAAATCTGATCGACCCTTCTCGAGCGTAAGGTCCCGGCCAAGTTCCGCCCTGCCACGGGTTCCACATCCGAAGCGTCAATTTCCACTGCCACCGATTGCGCCACCATGTCCACGGAAAGAACCAGACGGTACAGATTCTTCTTGCGGACCAGAACCCCTTCGACGCCCTCGAGGGTGCCCCGTGTGACTCGAACCCGCTCGCCGCACTTCAGGAAGGGATGCGGGGCTACGCGGTAAGGGCCTTCAACCGTCTTTCGAATCGCCTGAATCTCAGCCTCCGGGATCATCGCGACACGTTCGCCGTAGAAAAGAATCATGTGAACCCCTGGAGTCGTCACGACCTGCAATCGGCGATTGAGTCCTCCCCGGACGAATACATAGCAGGGGAACAGTGGCAGCGAAAGCAGCTTCCTTCTGTCTTTCCAGCGCCGCATTGAGTCATAGAGCGGCAGAAACACTTCAAAGCCCTTGGCCGACAGCATCTCTGCCACCGTCTTCTCGTGCTGGTGGCGGGTGTAGAGCGCCCACCAGGCGGAGTCTTCGCACCTTGTGGCGCCAATGCTTTCTGAGGTCAGCATTTTGCTTTGCCTCTCCTTTGAATGTGCATCCTTCTTGACATGCCGTCAAAAAGACATAGCTTCGCCCTGTGGGCTACAGCCCTCGCTTTTTTTACTCTGCTCCTAAGACTTCCCACGCTTCGCCCTCGACCTCTGGGCTCAAGTAGAATCCTGACTTGCAAAAAGCCCAGAAGAGGTTCCGTACCCGTATGTCCTGTGGGTGCGGGTGGGATGAGGGGAGCATATTGCGGGAATACTAATGCAACTTGGTTGCCATTGCAAGACCCTGTAAATAAACGGTTTGTCCGTGACGTATCTTAGGAAAGTGCAAAGTTTTGCACTCAGTTGTAGGAGAATTTTACCCCATGCCTCCGGCAAGCATTCCGGGCCAATCGCGAGCCGCAACAGGATTACGCGCCCCCCCCTTCCGGGCCAAGGCTGCCTCCTCAAAGCGGAGAAAGAGCCCAGGTTTAATGCCTGGGCCTTTCCCAACTCTGAATGTGTAGGCAGAACCACCGCGTTACACCTCGACTTTACCCCGCAACGCGCCCAAGAGGATCGAGCCCGCGAGTATGGTAAAGTGCTGACGGATTGCGATCGGCCCACGGCAGACAGGGTTTGGGCTTGAAGGGAGTTTTTCACGCCCTTAGCGACCTGTGGTAAAAGTCCGAGTTCTGCAAATCACGGCTTGCAAGCCATTGATCACAGGCTACTTAAAAATCTGGCCTTAGCGGAAAATAGACTTTCACTGTTAGGGAATTGTCACGACGATGGGGCTGGTCGGGACGCTCTCATTCCCGGAAGCGTCGACACTCTCTACGATGTAATCGTAGGACAACCCGCTCTGGACTCTGCTATCCACATATGTCGTTTGGGTATCGACCGATGAATTCAAAAGTTGATACGTTGAACTTCCACTCGGTGATCTGTAGACGTTATAGCCTACTACCGGATCCGTAGAACTACTGGGCGCATCCCAACTCAGATCGACAGCATATGAGGCCGCCGTGCCTGTACCGGTCAGGGCAATCACCGCGGTGCCGTTGGTCGAAGAGTTGCTGGTGATGGTCAGCTGACCGGTCGCCGCACCCGCGGCGGTGGGATCGAACTGCACACCCAGCGTTACCGTCTGTCCCGGAGTCAACGTGACTGGGAAATTGGGCCCCGAGAACGTGAAGCCCGTACCCGTCAGCACTGCCGAGTTGACCGTTACAGCCGCAGTGCCAGTGGATGTCAAGGTCAGAGACTGCGTCGCCGGCGTGTTCACCACCACATTGCCGAATCCCACGCTGGTCGTGTTGATACTCAGCGTCGGCACCGCTGCATTCAATTGCAGGGCAAATGTCTCGGAGACGCCGGCCGCACTGGCCGTCAGGGTCGCCGTCTGCGCCACCGCCACCGACGACACCGTCGCCGTGAACGTGGCGCTGGTGGCATTGGCCGGCACCCTCACCGTGGCCGGCACCGTGACCGCCGCGTTGCTGCTCGACACGCTGACGCTCAGGCCGCCGCTCGGTGCTATCGCGCTCAGCGTCACCGTGCAGGCATCCGTCCCCGATCCCGTCATGGTTCCGCTGCCGCAGGAGAGCGCCCTCAACGCCGCCGGAGCCACCGTGCCTGTGCCGCTCAGGCCGATCACTGCCGTGCCGTTGGTCGAAGAGTTGCTGATGATGGTCAGCCGACCGGTCGCCGCGCCCGCAGCGGTGGGATCGAACTGCACACTCAACGTCGCCGCCTGGCCCGGCGTCAGCGTCGCCGGGAAGGTGGCTCCCGAGACCGTGAAGTCCGTACCCGTCAGGGTGGCCGAGTTCACTGTGACAGCCGTGGTGCCGGTGGACGTCAGGGTCACGGACTGAGTTGCCGCCGTGTTCACCGCCACGCTGCCGAAGGCCACGCTGGTGGCGCTGACGCTCAGCGTCGGCACAACTGCATTCAACTGCAGGGCAAAGGTCTCGGAGACGCTTCCCGCACTCGCCGTCAGCGTCACCGCCTGTGCGGTCGCCACCGACGACACCGTCGCCGTGAACGTGGCGCTGGTGGCATTGGCCGGCACCGTCACCGTGGCCGGCACCGTCACCGCCGTACTGCTGCTCGCGAGGCTGACAACCAGGCCGCTGCTCGCTGCCGCCACGTTCAGCGTCACCGTGCAGGCGTCGGTCCCCGATCCCGTCATGGATGAATTGCTGCAGGAGAGCGCGCTCAACGCCGCCGTGCCCGCCGGCGCCGCCGTGCCTGTGCCGCTCAGCCCGATCACAGCCGTAGCGTTGGTCGAAGAGTTGCTGGTGATGGTCAGCTGACCTGTCGCCGCGCCGGTGACGGTGGGATCGAACTGCACACTCAAATTATAGGTCCCACCAGCAGCTATCGTGACAGGAAGGCTGCTTGGACCAACAACGGAGAAGGACTGCCCAGTCAGGCTAAGTTGGGTAATTTCAACCGGTGCTAAACTCCCATTCAAGAGAGAGACTGTGGTGCTAGCCGTTTGACCAATAGAGACAGCGCCAAAGGTGATTGTGTCGGGGGACGCGACGAGGGTTCCCGTATCCCCTCCGTTCGCCAGATGCATTCCGCAGCCAGCCACGGCGAGAAGGAGACAGCAGGACAACATGATCAGGAGAGCTGTGCTCCAATGGTTGAGCCGACAAATCTGAGCACGACTGTGCGCACGGCGTTGTTTCGGTCGCGAACAGTCTTTGTATGGCGATGCAGTGTACGTCGAAAATTCGGAATCCGATGGAAAGTGAACCAGAATTCCGTACATCACTTCACCTCTGCGAGCGCTCCTAACGCTCTTGAACCTTTTCAGGCCCTCACTTCCATTCTCGGAAGACTTCAGTAAAAGTTTAGCATCAGCTTACGCACTGAGATAACCATTAAGTGTTACCTATGCGTAACTTTCGCATTACTCCATGCAAGCCTAAGTTTATCTTGCACGTAAAAGAGTGCAGCGCGAATCAAATGCTGCCGGATCACTCTCGGAAATGGTAAAAAGTGGCTAATTGAAGAGGATTTTCCCTGAGTAGGTAATCACAGTTTGGTTCCCATTCAGGAGTTCTGCAATGGCGCGGTTGGATCCGGGTTATATCTGGGATTTTCCTCCGGTGACGGGTGTAAAGCCCGCTCGTCAACTCTGGTTTCGATCTTGAGCTTGTCCTTCCGCCGAGACGCAGTTGCACAACCGGCTCCCTCAGTCGTCTGGCCGCGGCGGCTGTTTTGGTGCTGGCCTTGTACATTGAGGCTCACCCTAATAAATAAATATAAGGCAATGCCCGTGCCAAACCGCTTGCTCCGCAGTCCAGATGCCTAATCTATCCAGATTGTTCGACTTGCGGCAAAGCGACCGGGCTGGGGGAGGACAGACCCAATTTGCCGCAGGCCCCTGCCTATGTAGTTTTTCTCTAGGGCGTATATTTTCTACCCGGTAAAGCGGGACGGTGCAGACTATCCGGTCTCGACATGATCCAGGAGTTCGTTGCAATCACCGGCACCGGCGTGCGGATCGCTTCGGGATTTCGTGGAGTCGGCAGTGAATCAGGTGGTGAGCAAGCGAATGGTCAAGCGGCAGCGGATGCAGTGGAACCAGCGCGTATCTGCGCTTGCAGATTCGGATGCACGTCCTCACTGAACACTGGGAAGACACGTTGCGTCGCTGGTATCCCTGGGGACGGGCGCAGGTTCAACGGCAGCGTCCTATTTTCCGCCGCGTGGCAGGGACCGGATCTGGTGGGCAGGTTCTCGGAATTGTCAAACTGCCTGTAGGGAGCCTCTACGCAGGTGCCTGATTTCCCCGCGACGAAACAATCGTGGTCGATTTCCTGCATTTTCGATCAAGATGCGTTCGAAATGGGCATGTCCTGGCTTGATTATTTGATCTCTGCAGGCCGTTTCCCGGTCTCCAGAGACACTACGCACCCTTTGGGACCAACCGGTTGCGGAGTTGGGAATAGGTTGACCAGCGCGAACGCCGCGCACAGCCGCTGGTGGTCCTTCCACAAGCCCCGGTAGCGCACCTTTGCAAATCCGAAGTTGCGCTTCAGTATCCGGAAGGGATGCTCGACCTTGTCTCTGACTCTGGCCTTGGTCGTGTTCTTGCGGTTGGCCTCTTCGCCCATATAGTTCTCGAACTTGATCCGGCGGTTGGTCATATCCTGCGCCTCGGGCTCGGCCTCGTGGATCGCATCGGTCTGCCCTTGATACGCGGTGTCTCCCCATACTTTCTTCTCCTCGCCGTGCCGTAACTTCGGCAACATTTGCGCATCTACCACGCTGGCAGCTACGGTCACCACCGAATGCACCAGCGTCTCCTTGCTGTCCATGCCGATATGTGCTTGGCCCCGAAGTACCATTGGTTGCCCTTCTTTGTCGGATGCATCTCAGTGTCGCGCTGGCCCGCACGGTTCTTGGTCAAATAGGGTGCCTGGATGATCGTTGCATCCACAATCGTTTCAGTAGTGATGCGGATGAACGCGGCAAAGGGGAAGAGCTTGCTAAGGCTCAACGGCGACCTCATTGGCGGAGCGAACCATCCATGCAATGAAAACTATCATGCGGGTGTCGGGGGAGCGTTCAGTTTCATGCGTGTTCCCAGTTGGGCGGCGAGTTGGAGCAGAGTCTCGTCGAATCCGCGCGCGGCCGCCAGTTGCATGGCGCCGGCGGCACAGGGAATGGTGACCGCGGGAACGCCGGCCAGGCTGAACGGCGTGGTGTAGCGCAGCAGGCGGGCGCGAGTCCCGCTGTGATCGGCGCCGGCATCGAGGCGTTGGACGGGCGCGGCTGGAAGCAGGACCAATTCGCGCTCGGCGAAAAGCTCATCCATGCGCGAGCGGAAAGAATGGTGGCGCTGGCGCAGCGCAGCGGCCTCTGCGGCATCAATGCGCGCGCCCCACTCCAGGCGTTGGCGGATCGCCGACTCGAAGCGGTCGAAGTGGCCCGCATGGAGGCGCGCGGCTTCCCATGCCTGGATGGGAGCGAATATCTCCATCGAGTCTGCCCACCAGCCAGTATCAATCCGGCTCGAGCGCAAGCCCAGGGCCTCGAATTCTCGGATGCAATCGCGCAGGCTGGCGACAATTCCCGGTTCGCAGTCATGCAGAAAGGGGTCGTCTACCACGGCCAATCGTGTGAAACCAGTGCCGGTTTGGGCCGCCTCTTCCGGCGCGAAGAGGCTGGCCAGCAGCGGCGCGTCTTCGAGGTCGCGAAAGAGGCAGCCCATGGTATCGAACGATTCGGCCAGATGCGCTCCGCCGCGCCAGTCGCCGCGGCCCAGCGAAGCGCGATAGCCGGCCAACCGGCAGAGTGCGGCCGGCGCCCGGATGGAGCCGCCGGTATCCGTGCCAATAGCGAAAACCGCAGAGCCCTCCTGAACACTGGCCGCTGCCCCCGAGGAGGATCCCCCGGTGAGGGCCGTGGGGTCGAAGGGCTGCAGGCAGTCGCCAAAATCAGGATTCTCGCCGGTAATCCCGTAGGCCAGCGGATGGAGGTGGGTCTTGCCCGTGATAACTGCCCCGGCTGTTCGGATTCGTTCCACAAGCCAGGAGTCCCGCGCAGCCGTGCCGTTCGACTCGCGGTAAAAATGCACTCCGCAACTGGTGGGCGCGCCGGCCAGGTCGAAGCAATCCTTCACCGAGACGGGCAGACCCCAAAACGGGCTCCGCCCGTCCCCGAAGGCGCCGCCGGCGCTGCGCGGCATGGCCTCCACGCGGGCTGCTTCAGAGAGGGTCCATGCGGCGTCCAGCCACAGATAGGTGTTGCGGCCAGGGTTCCGGCCGGACAGTGCAATAGCGCGGCTTGCCAGAGCAGAAGGGGATTCGATGCCAGCCGCCAATGCACTGCGGAGGCCTCGGATGGTCCACGGGATATCGGCCATAGACAGATTGTAGGCGGCCAGAACCGAGGTGGGCAGGAGCAAATTCTTAGGGCGCGCGAGCCGTGCGCCATGCTGAGTTCGAGTATGAGAGTTGTTTCCACCAGCCCGGCCCTTAGCAGCGGGAACCAGCACGCGGCTTCCGGCACGGATCATGATGGGTCAGTCATCGCGGCGCGTGGCGCTCTGGCGGGCAACCGCAAGAGGGTAGCCACCGGCCAGAACGGTCTCCAACAACGCTTCCCGCCTAACTGTAGCGGCTTTTCCCGCCCATCCGACGGGCTTCTGGGAAAACAGGGTGTCCACAAAGTTCTCTCGTACTCCGAGCATCTCGCCCTGAGAAAACGGCCAAAGGATCAGCACTTCCATGCGTCCCGCCAGGGGCTCCGACAACTTCGGCAGGAGCATCGCGTTAGCCGATCCTGTGAGCAGAAACCGCCCGGGCTGCCGCTTCCGATCGATGGCGGCTTTGATCACAGGAAAGAGCTCGAGAACATGCTGTACTTCATCCAGCGTAACCGGCGTGTTCAGAATCAGGCAGCCGTTCGTCGGCTGGTCCAGTTGCGAAGCCATGGTCAAGGCAGACGATTTCACCACTCTAAACGACGGTGCGGTGGTAAAATTCTCTCTGCGCTGGAGTTGCACAATGCGCAAGCACCGACGTACGTCGCTGATTCTCACAAGCGCAGTGCTGCTGATTCCATTCAACTGTACGCGGTCGGGCTCCTCCGGCCAAATCACCACTCCCGTCTCGGTGAAATCTGGTCATTATGAATTACAAGGAGGTCGTGCGATGTCCTTTGCACTGAAATCAACGGCATTTGTGAACGGCGGGGAGATTTCCAAGAGGTACACGTGCGATGGCGCTGACCTCTCGCCCGCATTGAACTGGGATGACGTCCCAGCCGGGACCCATTCGCTGGCACTCATAGCGGATGATCCTGATGCACCCGTGGGCACGTGGACACATTGGATCATCTGGAACATCTCTGCCCAAGCTACGGTCTTGCCGGAGGGCGTGCCCAAGGTCGAAGTACTCGACAATGGCGCACGTCAGGGCAGGAACGACTTCAACCGCATTGGTTATGGTGGCCCGTGTCCGCCTCCGGGCAAGCGCCATCGCTACTTTTTCAAACTGTACGCTCTCGATGCCAGGCTCGACGTAAAGGCAGGTGCCAGCAGAAACGAACTGGAGCTCGCCATGAAGCGGCACGTGTTGTCCCAGACGGAATTGATGGGTACGTACAGACGATGATTTCGGCATTGCTAAGACTGCACCCAGTCTTTCGGTACTACGCCGAACTGAACGATTTCCTGCCGCGCTCCCGCCGCTTTGCCTGCTTCGCGCACAGTTTTGAATTGCCCGGCTCTGTGAAGGACATGATCGAGTCCATGGGCGTGCCACACACGGAAGTCGATCTGATCTTGCTCAACGGTACGGTTGTGGACTTCTCCTATCCGGTACGAGACGGCGACAGGATCAGTGTTTACACGCCCATGAAGAACTGCTGCTGAACTGGCTCCGAGCATAAGGAAAGATTTCCACCGGCGTCGTCGAGAGCCTCAACAACAAGATTCGAGTTGTGACCAAGATCAAGGTTCCGCTTGCGTAAACCGCAGCGCAGACCGCAACAGAACTCCACCAGAACATCCGTGTCTCGCCCAGTCCGGCACGTGCCTCAGCCCAGCCTGATGAGTGCTGCGGAGTAAGCCGGAACGCGTACGCTCAACCTGCCGCTATGAGCCCTTAGCCGCAGGCCGGCCCGAGCATGAAACTGGCCATCGCTCCCTACCGCCGCTCCCGCGAACGTGACCCCGAGCTTGCTGTCGATCGCCGGAGCCTCAAGGCGCTCGACCGTAGCCCACTTGAAACCACCGGAAGCCTCGGTAAGAGTAACCTCAACGTTGCGTGCATCCTTGTTGAAGACGGCCACCAGACCCTGCGCGCCATCCCCGCCCGCCGCATACGCCGTAAGGTTCGCGCCCTGTGCCTCAAGCGTCGTCCGACGCAATGTGCGCTCCGTAAACTGTTGCGCCAGCATCAGTCCGTAGAACTCCGGCCGCACTACAAATCCGCTTCCGATCGAGCCCACGATCGGCGAATAGAAGCCGTTTGCTCCCCCATGCAGGTTGACTCCCACGCAGCCCATGGACGCCATTTGCAGGCAGAAGTCCCCCGCCCACAGCGCGGATGCAAAAGTATCGCTGACCCCCGGTTTCCCTGCGTTGTAGCAGGAATTTCCTTCCGCCATGCGAAACGGCAAGCCGGCGGCCTTGGCCGAATCCAGCGCCTCGCGGCAGGAGTAGTCGAACCGCTCGCCTGGATGCAGAAGCAGGTCGATATTCATGCGTGGATCCGCAGGCGGACCCTCGGGGTAGTAGTGGCTCGTTACCAGCACGATCTCTTTTGGAACGTCCTGCATAAACTGCTTCACCCACTTCTGGTTGAAGGCCGTGTCCGGTCCGGCTACCGCAACCTCAGGCAGCTTCTCATGAAACGCAGCCCTGAATGTTTTCCACTTGGCAAGGTACTCGTCGTAGGTCCAAGGCTTGTCGCCCTGATCGCGATGCTTGAAGAGATCGGGTTCGTTGCCGAACTGCACGCACAGCAGTTGGCTCCCGAGCGTCTTGGCCACAAAGCTGCCCTCGGCGAGCGCCTGCTCCAGCGTGCCTCCGCCAA
>JBEKZJ010000198.1:0-9095 GCA_049509995.1 Occallatibacter sp.
ACCCTTGCAGCCGCGGCCACCACGAGCTCCGCTGCATCTTTCATCGTTTCACCGACCAGGAAATTCAAGCCCGATTCTTCGAGAATCCTGCGGCCCTCTTCAACATTCGTGCCTTCCAGCCGCAGCACAATGGGCACCTTCACGTGCAAATTCCGCGTCGCTGCCACCACCCCCGTCGCCAGCCGGTCCACGCGTAGAATGCCCCCAAAAATGTTGATCAAGATCGCCTTCACATGCGCGTCCGCAAGCAGAATCTCGAACGCGTGCTCAATCTGCTCCTGCGTCGCCCCGCCGCCCACGTCCAGAAAATTCGCCGGGCTCCCTCCCGCATACTGGATGATGTCCATCGTCGCCATCGCCAGGCCCGCGCCGTTCACCATGCAGGCAATCGACCCGTCCAGCTTGATGTAGTTCAGCGCGTACTTGCTGGCCTCCACTTCCAGCGGGTCCTCTTCGGCCGTGTCGCGCAGCGCCTTGATCGCCGGGTGCCGGAACAGCGCGTTGTCGTCGAAGGTAATCTTGGCGTCCAGCGCCAACAGCTTTTCGTCCTTCGTGGTGATGAACGGATTGATCTCCACCAGCGACGCGTCGGTCTCGATGAACGCCTTGTACAAGCTCTGCAGGAAAGCCACCGCCGCGGTGATCTGCGTCGCCTTCAGCCCCAGCGCAAAGGCCAGCTTGCGAGCCTGCCACGCGCCAAATCCCACCGCCGGATCGATGCTCTCCTTGAAGATGGCCTCGGGGTCCTTCGCGGCCACCTCTTCAATCTCCATCCCTCCGGCTTGCGACGCCATGAACACCAGCTTGCTCGTGGCGCGGTCCAGCACGATCCCCAGGTAGAGCTCGCGATCGATCGCCGCTGTCTCCTCGATCAGCAGCCGCTGCACCTTCTGCCCCTGCGGTCCCGTCTGGTGCGTCACCAGTTGCATGCCCAGAATGTTCTTGGCGTACAGTTCGGCGTCTTCGCGCGTCCGCGCCACCTTCACGCCGCCGCCCTTGCCGCGCCCTCCAGCGTGAATCTGCGCTTTCACCACCACGCCCGTAGCGCCCTCCGCAAACAGCTTCCGCGCCACCGCCGTCGCTTCTTCCAGCGTGTTGGCCATCTCGCCCTTGGGCACGGCAACGCCGTACTTGGCCAGGATTTCTTTTGCCTGATACTCGTGAATTTTCAAGTTGGAACCGCCCAGTCCGCTGTTCTTTGGAGGATTCGGCGCCGCACCCAGTGAACTCTGGGCCGGCGAGACCGTGCCAGCGGTATCCAAATACTATCTTGCCCGCCAAAGCAGCGGCAAACTCCACCCGTGCAGCCTTCTCAAAATGCGCCGGAGCCCCGCGCGCCGTTACCATCAGGAGATATGGCCTCTCTGAAGGAACTCCTCAAACCGCTCGCCGAGGACGGCGCCGCCCTCACCCGTGAGCAGGCGGCCCACGCCCTCACTGAAATCCTCTCCGGCGAAGTTCCGGATGTCGAGATCGCCGCCCTGCTCACCGTCCTCGCCACCCGCGGCGAACTGGCCCCTGAGCTGGCCGGCTTCGTTGAGGTCATGCGCCAGCGCGCCTTGCCGCTTCCCCTCACCCCAGGGGAGCGCGCCGAACTGGTCGACATTGTCGGCACCGGCGGCGGCGGACCGCTCACCTTCAACATCTCCTCCGGCGCGGCCCTGGTAGCCGCCGCAGCCGGCGCCAAGGTCGCCAAGCACGGCAACCGCGCCATCACCTCCCGCTGCGGCGCCGCGGACGTCCTCGAGGCCCTCGGCGTTCCCATCGCCCTCTCTCCGGAGCTGGCCGTCAAGTGCCTTCGCCACACCGGCTTCATGTTTCTCTTCGCGCCCCTCTATCATCCCGCCATGAAAGCCCTCGGCCCCCTGCGCCGCGCGCTCGGCTTCCGCACCATCTTCAACCTCTGCGGCCCGCTCACCAACCCCGCCGGGGCCCGCGCCCAGGTCATCGGAGTTCTGGCGCCCAGCCGTGTCCTGCTCGTCGGCCGCACGCTCGCCGCCCTCGGCGCAAAGCGCGCCTTCGTCGTCCACGGAACCGATGGAATTGATGAGCTCACCACCACCGGCGAGTCCATCGTCGCCCGCATCGAGGAGTCCGAAACCGGTGAGCCCACCTTGAAAGCCGCCCGCGTCACCCCGGAGATGGCCGGCCTGCCCCGCGTGACCCTCGATCAATTTGTCGGCGGCGACATCCCCACCAACGCCGCCCTTCTCTATGACGTTCTCACCGGCATCCCCGGCCCCCGCCGCGACATTGTGCTGCTCAACGCCGCCGCCGCCCTAGTAGCCGCCGGCCTCGCCGTCGATCTTAAGGAAGGCGTAGCTCAGGGCACCGAAGCCATTGACTCCGGCCAGGCCGCCGCAACCCTCGCCAAACTCCGCCAGTTCGGGGCGAAGCACACTGGGGCGCGGTAGGAACCTACAACAGCCCCGACCTTCCCGCGAGCCGACGCGAAAGCAGCCACGACAGCAGCGAAGCCCCCAGCGCCAGCGCCACCCACCCCACCTGTTCCATCGGCTGCACCATTGCCGCGGGCAGATGCGGAGCAGCAAACGAAACTCCCTTCATCGCCGGAACTCCCAGCCGCACCAGCTCCACCGCGCCCCAACCGAACACCCCGGCAGCCAGCAAGAATCCCGGTACGGCCTGCTTCCACGGGAAGGGAATCGGCGCAGGCATCTCGGCTTCTTCGCGCACGCTCTCCATCACCGCGGCCAGAAAGCCTGAAGACGGCACAAGTTCCTCTTCCGTCGCCAGAATCTCATCGATCTTGCTCATCTCCATTTTTTCGCCGCCAATTCCTGTCCGGTTCATCTTCAGGCCTCCTTTCCCGTCTCTCGAGCAATTTCACTGTCGCTGGAATGCCGGAGTTCGCTGTTACTGGAATGCGGGTGCCCCATCCTTCGCGTTTTTTGCGAAGGGTGGGAAGCGAGTTCGCCTTCCAGTTGCGGAAACCGTTTTCGCAACAACGCCCTCGCCCTCGACAGCCTGGTCTTCAGTGTCCCCTCCGCCAACCCCATCGTCCGCGCCGCCGCCGCCACGTCCATCTCATGAAAATAGAACAGAATCACCGGTTCCCGGTAGCGAACGGGGAGTGCCAGCACCGCCCGCCGCACTGCATCCGCGCACAACTGCGCCGCCAGCGCCTGGTGTTGCCCCGCGGGCCCGGACGGCTCGGCAATCTCATTCAGGGGCAGGTTCACCGCCGGAAACCGCTTCAGCTCCGAGCGGAACACGTTCGCCGCCAGCGCAAACAGCCACGTCGAAAAGCTCCCCTCCCGCCGCCACCCGGCCAGCCCCCGCCACGCCCGGATAAAAGCCTCTTGCGCCAGCTCCTCGGCTCGCCCGCAGTCGCGGCAATAGCGCCAAGCCATATTGACCAGCGGCCCCTGCCAGCGCCGCACAATCCCCTCGAACGCCTGCATCTGGCCCGCCAGCACGCGCTCCACATCGGCCAGGTCTTCCGCCGCGTTCCTCGGTGCCGCGCTGGTGGGCGTCTTTGTCAACTTTGGCACTCTCCGTGCGGTAGGACACCAATCCCACCCGTCCGGTTGCATTTTGTCGCGGAAAAAGAATTCCCAAGAAAATGCAACCGCATTCCGCCGTCTCCGGTCCCACCAGACGCAAGGGACAAAAACCCGGCAAAACAATCAGGAGGATTCTATGACAAATCTGGCAATGCATTTGCTCGGCGCTCCGGATATGAACGGTATGGGCCTGTGGATGTTTCTTTCCGTCGGCGCAGTGGCGCTCTTCGTGGTCTTTATTCCCACCGTTCACTTCATCGACAGCCGCCGCAAGGAACGCGAAGCCTTCTACAAATCGGAGACCATCCGGCGGGTTGCGGAGGCCTCAGGGGACGGCGCGAAGGCCACCGTCGAGTTGCTGCGCGAACAGAACAGAATAGGGTTAATCAAAACCCGCGAGGGCTTAAAGATCGGCGGGGTGATCAACCTCGGCGTGGGCATTGGGTTGGTGATCTTTCTGCGCGCACTGGTCGGCTCGGACGTGGCGCTTTGCGGGCTGATTCCGGGTCTTATCGGTGTGGGGATGCTGGTCTACGTCTATGTTCTGGCAGCGCCGTTGGAGTAGGGGAAAGGAGACCTTACATGACGACAAGCCTGAAGGGGATCGGAGCTTGCTGCCTCGCAGTCCTTGCTGCGCTCTATATTGTGGGCGCTGTCAGCCACGGATCGCTGCGCCATGAGATACAGACTCTACCTCTCTGGTTTCCGATTGTTTTGGGATTCAATCGGAGGGAGACGGCTCGGTGGTGCGCTTTGCCTTGCCTGCTCTTCTGGCTCGGCGTCATGGTGCTGATCTGGCTGTTCCTCCTCGGATGGGCACATGTCGTCTCGGGGCATTTCTCGCCGGTTGAAATAGCAATGACGCTGATTGTCGGAGTTGCAAGCGCGACGGGCTTCGTGCTCTGTCTGCGGCGGGTCCGATGGTCAGCGCCAGGATTCGCGCTGATCGTCCTTTTCGGGATGCTGCAATTCCTGGCGTTCTGGATCAGCCTGCTTCCCGCCATAACACATCAGTAGCCCTTGATTCCGGCGCCGAAGCGAATTGAGTCAACTCCGCTCAGCAGAACGCCCGTGCCCAGCCGAACAAACAGCCTCGCAATCTCGCCCGGCGAAGATTTGCCGGCCAGTGCGTTCATTTCTAGGGCTCGTTGGATTGATACCACTGTCTCCTGCGCCCCGCGCGCAGGCCCCGGTCGATCGCCACCGCCAGCGAGCCGAAGATCATGCACAGATCCACCCGCGCCTCGTGCAGAAAGCTCAACCACCCGTATCGGGGGAGCTTCATCAGCGCAAACGGCCCCAGGGGCCGGCCCAGCAGAACTGGCAGCTTCGTCGTCACCAGCGCCGTCACTATCACCACCAGCAACACCAGCGCCGCATCCCCGGCATAAAAATTCAGAATGATTGCCGCGCCCCCGGCGATCTCAATGCCGCCCACCAGCGGCGCCAGCAGATGAGGAAAGGGCAGGCCGATCCCCGCAAACAGTCCCACGCCCAGTTCATCGGGGTGAACGAACTTCAGCACGCCCTCAACCAGGAACACCAGACCCACAATCACCCGGATGAGGATCATGGGTAGATTTTGGCGCATCTTTGCCTCCCGGCACCGGGCTTTTCTGGGAAGGCCTGTCCAATTGCAATGAAGGCCGGCATTCGAGCCAGATATGCAAAGAGCATACCGCAGAGCCAAGGCGAATGCGGCAAAATGCCGAAATTGCGCGCGAATTCCTCAAAGGTCTGATCTCCGCGCAGGAAAAAACCGGCGGACAACCGCCTCTCAGTGAACAATCCCTCCGCGCAGATTGGGCACCGCAGCAGCCCTGCCCCTCCAAGCAAGGTCCCAATCCCGGCCCTCGCGCCATCTCGGTTCGTTATTGGCTGTCCAGCAGACGTTCAATCGTCGTCGCCAGGGCCTTTGGAGCCCTCGAGGGTCCGAAGCGTTCCACCACCCTCCCTTTCCGGTCAATCAGGAACTTGGTGAAGTTCCACTTGATGCCCCCAACGCCGAAGATGCCCAGGATTCCAGGCTTGCTTCGCTTCAGAAAACGATAGAGCCGGCGCGCACCGTGGCCGCTCACGTCGATTTTGGCGAAAATCGGAAAGCTCACTCCATAATTCTTTTCGCAGAAGGCTCCGATCTCGCCTGCCGAGCCCGGCTCCTGCCCGCCAAACTGGTTGCAAGGGAACCCCAGCACCTCAAACCCCCGGCCTTTGTAGGCGCGATAAAGCTCCTCCAGCCCCGAGTACTGCGCGGTAAACCCGCATTTGCTGGCCGTATTCACAATCAGCAGCACACGGCCCCGGTACTCGCCCAGGCTTACCGTGCGCCCATCCAGGAGCGGGGCTGAAAACTCATAAACCGTCTCCTCAGTCCCTTCAATCACCGCAAAAACCTCCGCGCACGGCGGATGCCAAGTGAATCCAACCTGCGTCTAAGAGGGATGCGGCGAGGCGCGGAGGGGATGCAAACCCATCCCAACCCGTCTGCTTCCGGTAGACTGTGGATTAGACTCCAATTGGGGCCTGACCCGGTCCGAAGGTGCTTCGCGCGGCAGGGAGATTCTGGGAAAGACACGGTTTCCGAGCCGTTCGACAGCCCATCGGTTTGGGCCGGGTGGCCGCGGTCCAATATAATCGTTCTTTCCTCGAGGCAGGATCAGACTTTTCAGCAGTGAGGGTGTGCATATTCTTCCCGTGAAGCCGAACTATGGACCGCACCAGTACTTGTCCTCGCCGCAGGGCTCCAGCCCGGTGAAGATCAAGCACACTTCGTTCTCCCACGCCATGCGGACTTCCAGCCCTCTGGCGCGCATCCTGTTGGCGCTGGTGCTGGTCGTCACGGCCGGCACAGCCCTGGCTCAGCAGTCGCAGACCATCGATTCCATCCGCGTCATCGGCAACCGCCGCATCCCCAAGGAGACCGTCCTGGCGCGGCTCTTCACCCACCCCGGCGATACCTACGACCCCATCTCCATCGAGCGCGACTTCAACTCCCTTTGGAACACCGGCTACTTCGAAAACCTGCGCATCGAGCGCGAGGACTCCGAGAAGGGAATCATCCTCGACATCTTCGTCAAGGAAAAGCCCACCATCCGCGAAATCAATTACAAGGGCCTTAACGCCGTCTCCCAGTCCGACGTCCTCGACCGCTTCAAAAAGGAAAAGGTTCCGCTTTCGGTCGAGAGCCAGTACGACCCCGCCAAGGTTCTCCGCGCCACCACGGTCCTCAAGGAAATCCTTTCCGAGCACGGCCACCAGTTTGCCACCATCAAGCTTGACATCAAGGACATTCCTCCCGCCTCCGTCCAGGTCAACTTCAACATCAAGGAAGGCCCCACCGTCAAGGTGGGCCAGATCAAGTTCACCGGCAACCAGCACCTCAGCGGCCTGGTGCTGCGCCGCTCCATGAAGAACCTCAAGCCCATCGGCATCCCCTATTCGATCATCTTCGAGAACCTCTTTGCGCAGACCTTCGATGCCTCCAAGCTGGAAGAGGACACTGAGCGCGTCCGCCAGGCCTACCGCGACAAAGGCTACGCCATCGCCGCCGTCGAGGAGCCCAAAACCCAGATCCGCGATGAGGGCGGTCTCAACTGGTTCACCTTCCGCCCCAACAAGGGCAAGCGCATTGACATTCTCATGCCCATTGAAGAGGGCGGCCGCTACCGTCTCGGCTCCATCACCTTCACCGGCAACAAGGCCGTCTCCAACGTCAAGGCCCTGCGCGGCACCTTTGCCCTGAAAGACGGTGACTGGTTCAACGCCACGCTGATCCAGAAGGGCCTGGAAAACCTCAAGAAGGCCTACGGCCAGTTGGGCTACATCAACTTCGGCGCCATCCCCAAGCCTGTCTACGACGATCAGAAAAAGACCGTCTCACTGGACATCGACATCGACGAGGGCAAGCCCTTCTACGTCTCCCGTATCGAGTTTCAGGGCAACACCATTACCCGCGACAAAGTCATTCGCCGCGAGCTCATGCTGGATGAAGGCTCGGTCTACAACTCCCAACTCTGGGAGTACAGCCTGCTGCGCCTCAACCAGCTCGAGTACTTCGAGCCCCTCAGGGTCGATCAGGACTCCGAGGCCCACCAGGATGCCGAGGCCGGCACCGTCGATCTCCTCCTCAAGGTCAAGGAGAAGGGCAAGAACTCCATCGGTCTCAATGGCGGCATCAGCGGTCTCTCCGGCGCTTTCCTCGGCGTCAATTACCAGACCAACAACTTCCTCGGCCTCGGCGAAACCCTCAGCTTGCAGGGCAATCTGGGCAACGTCGCCCGCACGTTCATGTTCGGCTTCTCGCAACCCTACATACGCAACCGCCCCCTCAACCTCGGCTTCCAGCTCTTCAACTCCAAGCAGGACTACAACGCCGCCAAGAGCTACCAGACGGCTACCGGGACGTCGATCAACCTGACCTCGGCGCAGCAGTCGCTCACGCAGAACTACAATCAGGCCTCCACCGGCCTGAATTTCTCCGTCAGCTATCCCCTCAGGCGCCACGCTTTCCAGCGCGTCGGCATGACCTATTCGCTCAATAAGTCGACGATTACAGCCTTCAGCACCGCCAGCCAGACCTTCTTCCAGACCATCAGCTTCCGCTCCGGCATTCAGGGCTCCAATGCGCTGGCGGGCATCATCAACAGCTCGGCCTCCTTCAGCTATATCTACAACACCATCAACAACCCCCTGCGTCCCCACTCCGGCAAGGAATACACCGCCGTCTTCCAGGTGGCCGGCCTCGGCGGCAACGTGCGCTACATTTCCCCGCTGGTGGCCTACAAGCGCTTCATGCCCATGCACTACCTCATACCGACGGCCGGTGGACGCAACGTCCTCGGCGTGCGCGCGCAGTTGGGCTATGTGCAAGGCTTCGGCGGCGACGTCGCCCCCCCCAACAACCGCTTCTACTCCGGCGGCGAGGGCGAGTTGCGCGGCTTCGATATCCGCGGCGCCACGCCCTACGGCTACGTCCCCAATCGCGTCAATGTCCAGCTCACCAATCCGGACGGAACGTGCGTTCCCCGCGACCCCACCAATCCTGAAGACAACCAGTGCATCCAGGTGCCACTGCCGGTCTACGGCATCGCTTCCATCGGCGGCGATTCCAACCTTACCGCCAATGCCGAGTACCGCATTCCTATCGCAGGTCCGGTCACATTCTCGTTCTTCGACGACTTCGGCATCGACACCGCCCTCAACAAGGGCCAGTTGAAGCAGAGTCCCGAGGGGTTTGCCTCGCTCACGGCGCCGCTCTATGGCTGCCCGGTCTTCAACAACGGCGCCTGCCAGGGCGGCATTCCCGGCTCCCAGGTCGGCTTCCAGCAGAACATCCGCCCCATCTCCGGTACCAACTTCGTTCCCCGCATGTCCACCGGTGCCGAGATTTCGGTCATCATGCCCGTCATCAACGCGCCTTTCCGCCTCTACTATGCCTACAACCCCCTGCGCCTCTATGAGAGTCCCTACTGCAACACCGTCAATCTCGGTGGCAACAAGGGCAGTTGCTCAGCCCAGCTCATTACCCGCGATCTTTTCCCGCCCGGCGGCGCCGGTGACTACACCTAT
>JBEKZJ010000199.1:0-9011 GCA_049509995.1 Occallatibacter sp.
GCCAAAGTCACCATGAGAAAATCCTACGGCTTTCGCACCTTCCCCGTCCTCGAACTCGCGCATATCACTCACTTGCCAAACTTCCTGAACCTCCACTCGCCCACGATTTCTTCTGACGAATCAATTCTCTTTCCAGTGTTGAATCGCCTCCATGGTGACATCGCCTTGTCTTGAAGCGCCCGATTCACAATTTGAATCAGGGAAGCACACGCTCGGGGTTCTTTTCGCCTCATTGCGGTCGCGGTAGGGACGGTCATTACTGACCGCCCCCGCACAGGTCCGTAGTAAGATTATTCTCCCCCAAACGTAAACTCTTCGGTGTTGGCGATCTTACTTGTGTTAAAGGTGGGGCCAGTCGTGAAAGTTCCGTCCCCGACGCGCAGAAGATAGTTCATCTCGTTTATTATCAACCAGTTAGCACGTGACATCCGGGTTCCATAGAAATTATCTCCGCTGCATTGAACCGTATGTCCAAAATGCCCAGGATGACCCTGTAGTTTGGCGATGGATGAGGAGCGGCGGGGTTCATAAGGGTCGCGGAGCCGGAAAGCGTTTCGCTGCGCGAACCTGCGTCTTCGCACCCCAGCCGCCAAGAGTCTTCTCGACACCGCTCCCAGGCCAATGCCGGCATAAGTCAGCCATAAGCCATAAGAATCCATCGTTAGTTCATCTCCGGTCCATTGCTATTCAAGCCGCAACGGAGCGATTCTTCGGGGTGCCGGGGAATTTGAGACGCACGCGGGCTTGTGTGCTGGCGGTTGAGGCCTTCTCCATCGCCATCTTCAACTTCTGCGAGCGAACCACGGGCTCAGCCAACACAATACCCCCGGAAGCAAGGCCCAACAAGGCTGCTCAAGCCCAGTGCAGGAAGGGTTTCGATGAAACGAATTTGCATTTTAATTTTGCTTCTGTCTGTGTGCCTGGCGCCGATGGTTCTGGTTCCTTCGGCGGCAGCGCAAGCCAGTCACGAAGGGCCGGTTTCCAAGGATCCCCCGGCATTCATTACCCACATGGACCGAACGGTGATCCACGGCGACATCGTCCATTACCGCTTCGATGTGAAGGTCGGCCCGGGCCAGTACGACCGCATCCGGTTGCACCGCGTCGTGAAGGAAGTGTTCCCGTACCGTCCCGTTCATACGGTCGACGGCATTCTGCTTCTTGCCGGAAGCCCCAACTACTTCGAGGCCATGTTTATGGTGCCTTCGATCTCCAAGGTGCCCGCATGGGACCAGGCGATGGCGATCTACCTGGCTGAGAACAACATTGACGTATGGGGAATGGACTATCGCTGGGCGCTGGTCCCAGCGGAAACCACGAATTTTGACTTCATGAAGGACTGGGGGTTGGAACGCGACGTCCGCGACGCGGAGACCGCTCTTTCTCTGGCCCGCCAGATTCGCCTCGGGACTGGACAGGGGTTCGGGCAACTCGACCTGCTCGGATTCAGCTGGGGCGGGATCGTCGGATACACGGTTGTCGGGGAAGAGACGCAGATGCCCCGAGGCCTGCGCAACGTCAAGGGGTTCATTCCTCTCGACATTGGCGTGAAGCTCGAAGACGAAAACTACCGCGCGATCAGCTGCGGATTTGCCGCAGCCGACCAGGCGAATCTCGATGCCGGGATCTACAGCGATGACAGCGGTCTCTTCCTCAAATCCCTGAGCGAGCTGGCGCTGTCGGCGCCCGATGATCCTTCCGAGAACATCCCAGGCACCACAAACTACCAGGCCGCCCTGCTGTTCGGAGCCGATCCCGAATTGCTGAATGGGCAATTCTGGCATTTTGTAGGGGGAGTTTTTGACGAAAACGGGCTCCCAACTCAGCTCCGCTTTACCAAAGATAGGGTTTGGCTCGATGTGCTCGAAAACATTCCGCCTCACTATCCGATGAAAGGGGATCTAGACGGGGACGTAATGTTCTGCGGCCAGTCACCGGTGCCGTTCGTTCAGCATCTAGGTCGAATCGAAGTCCCGATCCTGCTTGTCGGCGCGCAGGGAGGATTTGGGAAGACCAGCTACTACACGCTGGGGCTCACCGCCAGCAAGGATGTAACGAAAGTCCTGATTCAGCTCCTGCCGGATGACGAGAGAACGCTTGATTTCGGCCATGCCGATACGGTGCTTGCAACGAATGCCGAAACGCTGGTTTGGAAGCCCATCCTCGACTGGCTTGTCGCACACCATTAAACACGCTTTCCACGGCTACCCCAACAGGCAGAACAAACCTGCATTTCATTGATGTTGAATGATTTAACCGCTGCAGGCCGCCCACGTTCCGGGTGGCCTGTCTTCTTCACTACCAGCAAATCCTTGCGGCGGCTAGCGGGTGTAGAGGCGGTATTCAGTTGACGGTGGAGGGGAGGACTTCTAACATTGATTCCGTCGATTGGAACGGCGGAATCCCGGTGGATCTCAGCACGCATGATCCGGTTGTTTCCCACATTGCCTGCCTTGGGCCGTACCACGTCGATCTCCGCTCCCACGAGCTTTTCCGGGACAGCAAACGAATCCGTATCCAGAATCATGCCTTTCAAATTCTGACCATGCTGCTGGAGCAGCCCGGCAGCGTGGTTTCGCGCGAAGATTTGCACCGGAAGCTTTGGCCAACGCAGGAGTATGTGGACTTTGACCAGGGGCTGAATACGGCCATGATGCGGCTGCGGCGTGCATTGGACGATACGGCCGACGCCCCCAAATTTATCGAGACACTGCCGCGTGTCGGGTATCGGCTCCTTGCGCCCGTAACATTTTCCAACGGCGCATCGGGATTTCAGAAAGGGAGTCCAGATGCCGCGCTGGAAGAGAGCGAAGGCAGGTCGGGTGTGATTCCTGATCCTAGTCGAGACGCGGAAGGTCCGCAACCAGCCAAGCCCTGGTGGAGACGTACCAGCATCATCGCCGTGTCGAGTTTGACTGTGCTGGTGTTGCTGACGATCGCTTTCGCTTCAGGAAGACTGCATTCGGTACTTGTCCGTCAGGCGGGGGACAATATGCTTCCAACAGTGGTCGTCCTCCCTTTTGACAGTTTGTCGAATGATCCAGCTCAAAACTACCTTGCGGAAGGCATGACAGAGCAACTGATCACCGAGTTGGGAAAAAGCCAGGAGTTGCGGATTGTGTCGCGCGGATCGGTGATGAAGTACGACGGAAATCATGCTTCCCTGGAATCTGTTGCAAAAGATTTGCATGCGGACTATGTATTCGAAGGCTCCATCACCGAATCAGGGGGGAACCTGCGCGCCACTGGGAATCTCTATCAGGTTGCGACACGAAAACATCTATGGGCCGACACCTACCAAAGAGCGGTCGAGGACCGGTTATCGCCACAAAGGGAGATCGTTGTCGACATGGCTCGAAACATTCAGGCGAATCTGAGCTCGCAAAAAATCCATTAAGGTTGCTGCCGGAGAACCTTCTCCCCGCGGGTTGTGAGTGGCTCTCACTGACAGAATCCAGCTAAGAGATATGAGAATCCATCGCCAATCCATCCCTGATCCATTGACCTTGGGGCCCATTCACCCCATCGAATATCAGTAAGCTGGTTTGCCCACTTACGCACTATAGCTGCCAAGTGTAAATCATTATCCAGGAACAAATGTGCCATCTCTCGCAAGAACTCCGCAAGTTCAGGATCACTGCCACAGCGTTCCCTGAAGCGTCACTCCTCTCTCACGTCGAGCGGCAAGCGCAGCCAGGTCATCGACCTCTAGGGCGCAACCATCGTCAACGACAGCTATAACTCCAATCCCGAAGCCTTGCGCTCAATGATCCGCACCCTCGCCGCGCTCCCCGCCGCCTGCGCCGGCGGCGTCGCATCGCTGTTCCTGCCAACCACCGAAGCCGCCGTCCTGTGGCCCACGCAGACCCTCCAGCCCGGCGATGGAGCACTTGTCAAAGGCTCCCGCGGCGTGGGGCTAGAGCGGGCCATCGAGGCGGTGCGGACTTGTCATGGCGAGAAGAGTGAATGATCGTAAGCAGCGCCAAACTCAGAGTCTTTCTGACTTCCGCTGTTTTGCAGCATGACCAGGGGGCTGCGGAAGGCTCACCGTTGCCTGCGAATCGGCAGGCATCCAATAAGCGTCAACAACTTACCCAGTTCCCCTTGCTTTCGCGGCATACATGGCCGAATCTACCTTATGCAGGGCCTCTGACATCGATTCTGGCGCCCGCTCGAATACCGAATATCCGATACTCGCGGTGATCTCGAAACCAGCATCCGCCATTTGGGTCGCAATCCTCCCGGAAAGCTGACGGCAAATCATGCGGCAATCCGCTGCCATGGTATTGGGCATCAGGATCGCGAATTCGTCTCCGCCCATCCGGGCAACCGTGTCGGATTGCCGTGTGGATTGGCGCAGGATGCCGGCAAGGGCCTGCAACGCCTTATCTCCGGCGCGATGGCCGAGCGAATCGTTCAAACGCTTGAAGCCGTCAAGGTCGATGATCGCCAGAGAAAAGAAGCCCCCGTAACGCTTCTGCTTTGCGATCTCTACATCGGCGATGAAGTCGAAGCTCCGGCGATTCTTCAATCCGGTCAGGGCATCGGTGGTCGCGAGCCTATCGACGGCGAGAAAGCTGGCGCGAGCCATTTGACCAAAATATGCGACCACCGCGGACGATACAAGAGCAATACATGAGTCGGCGATCTCAGGAATAGGCGCCAATGGGTAGGTTCGAAATACGATGGCCTGGCAGGCAACGCTGAGCAACACGGAGCCGATCACCTGCTTTTTCTGAACGCAGAAAAAGGCAACTGCTCCAACGGGGATTGTGTAAAGCGAATTCAGCCACACTTCAGGACCGTCGATGAAGTCAATGCCTGCAAGCAACGCCATCGCAACAAGGCTTGCAAGGAAGACTGGGCCCGAAGGGAGTGCTCCCGGCGATATCGATAAACGAGAATGGAAGCTCATCATGACGCAATTATCTGCCTTCACCAGGCTGTGATGAAAGTGGTCTGGTTTTTTGTGTCAATCGCCTGAGATTCAGCCCTGTGAGCTTTGGCCGATGCAAGAGCTTGTGGACTTTGAGCAGAGGCTGAATACAGCATGATGCGGCTGCGACATGCATTGAACGATACTGCCGATGTCCCCAAATTCATCGAGACGCTGCCGCTGCACGGATATCGGTTCATTGCGCCGGTCACGTTTTCCAATAGAGCATCGAGATCTCGAGACCGGAGTCTGCAAGCCGCCTTCGAAGAGCGCGAAAGCAGGCCGGGGTGATTCCAGTTTCTAGTCAGGATACGGAAGGGCGGCACCCAGCTGAGCTATGGTGGAGACGTACCGGCATCACCGCCGTGTTGAGTTTGACTGTGCTGGCGTTGCTGACGATCGTATTCGCTTCAGGAAAACTCCATTCTCTTCTCGGCCGTCAGGCGGAGAACAAGGCGCTTCCAACGCCAGTCGTCCTCCCCTTTGACGGTCTGTCGAATGATCCAGCTCAAAACTACATTGCCGAGGGCATGACGGAGCAACTGATCACCGAGTTGCGAAAAAGCCAGGAGTTGCGGATTGTGTCGCGCGTGTCGGTGATGAAGTTCGAACGAAACCACGCTTCCCTAGAGGCTGTTGCTCAGGACCTGCATGAGGACTATGTGTTCGAAGGCTCCGTCACCGAATCAGGGGGGAACCTGCGTGTCACCGGGAATCTGTATCAGGTTGCGGCACGAAAACACCTATGGGCGGAGACCTATCAAAGAGCGGTCCGAGACCGTTTATCGCCACAACGGGAAATCATCCTCGACGTGGCTCAAAATATTCAGGCGAATCTGAGCTTGCAAGAGGTCCCCCAAAGGTCTTTGCCGAAGAAGCTCCGGCGCTCTGGTGATCGAGGGTCCCCGCCGGCGAAAGTTAGTAAGAAGTTATGAGAAATCCATAGGAAAGTTATAGACAATCTATCAAGTGTTCATCTCTGATCCATTGCTCTTGGCGGCCATTTGAGCGATCCTCCGGTGTGCTGCGGAATTGGGGAATGTGCGCGATTGCGCTTGGCCGGTAAGGTCTGTCCGTTGCCTTTTCCATCCAGGGCAAGCGAAATGCGGACTCGACCGGCGCACACCCCAGAGCCTGGAACCAATAAGGCAGCACGTGCTTGGTGCAGCGATGGCAGCTGTGGGCCGAATTTGCGCTTCAATGGTGGTTTTGTCTGCGCGCCTGGCGCTGCTAATCCTCATCCTGGCAGCCCCTTCGGTAATTGCTGAAGCGGGTCTTACGGGGCCGGGTGCAAAGGGTATGCCGGCAATCGTCACACATCAGGACAGGCAGGGGATTCGCAACCCGATCATCCTCGATCTTTACCAGGTCAAGGCGATCTCTGGCCAGTTCGATGGTGTCCGGCAGACCGCAGCGCGAGCGGGGTGCAACCAAAAGTTCTTGTGGGCTGGCGATTGCCACCCATGTTGCAAGGAAGATGGAGGGTAGCAGGATGCTCGATTGTGGAATGAATCATCTGCGGAAGTTGCACAATGTTTTTCTGTTGTCCCTGGTGGCGATGTTCAGCCTGTTTTCTTCGGCCTTCGCCGTTGCGCAAACCACGGTTTCCCCAACATCGGAGAACTTTGTCAACGTGGTGGTCAACACGACCAGTGCGACCAAGACCGTCACCCTCAAGAACACCGGGGCGGCCTCCATCACGATCAATTCGCTCGCGGTGACCGCGGGAACCCCGTATGCCATCACTCCGGCGTCGACGTGCTTGAGTCCGACGTTGGCCGCGGGAGCCAGTTGCACCGTCCTCCTGACCCTCAGTCCCACCACCTTGGGCGCGCAACCGGCCGGCACGCTGACCATCACCAGCACTTCCACGAACAGCCCGAACACGGTTGCGCTGAGTGGGACGGGAGTTGAGCCGACCGCGCTGTCGGCGACGTCGGAGAGTTTTGGCAACGTGGTGATCAACACGGCCAGTCCGGCCAAGACCCTTACGCTGTACAACTACCAATTGACGCCGCTGACCGTCTCTTCGATCACAGTGCCAGCCAATTATGCCGTGTCTGGAGGAACGTGCGGGACCACACTGGCGGCTAGCTCCAATTGCACTATCTCCGTCACCCTGACGCCGAACGCTCTGGGAGCGCTTCCGGCAGGATCGCTGACGGTGAACACCAATGCGTCGAACACCCCGCTTTCCGCGGCTCTTTACGGAACGGGCGTGGAGCCGACCGCGCTTTCGATGGGTTCGGAGTACTTCGGCAACGTGGTGGTGGGTCAGACCAGCGGCATCAAGACCCTTACGCTTTATAACTACCAACCGACGACGCTGACCATCAGTTCGATTACTGTGCCCGCCGGCTATGCCGTGTCCTCGACGACGTGCGGGAGCACGCTGGGCGCCAGCTCCAATTGCACCATCTCGATGACGTTGACGCCGACTGCTCTGGGAGCGCTTCCGGCAGGGTCGCTGACGGTGAGCACCAGTGCCACGAACAGCCCGCTGACGGCAAGCTTGTTCGGTTGGGGCGTTGCGCCGACCACGGAGTCGGCGACGTCGATTAACTTCGGCAACGAGGTGGTCGGCACGACCAGCGCGACGAAGCTGTTGACGATCACGAACAACCAGACGGGTGCGCTGAACTTCTCGTCGGTTGTCTTCGGCGGACCTTTTGCTCTGGACACCAGCGCCAACACCACCTGCCCGCAGTCGGGCGGGACGGTGAGCGGGACGCTGGGCGGTTTAGCGAGCTGCAAAATCGGGATCGTCTTCAAGCCGACGGCCGTTGGGGCTACGACCGGCGGACAGATCACGGTGATTGACACCGCTGCCAACAGCCCCCAGGTTGTGATGCTTACCGGTATTGGAGTGCAGGCCGCTACGCTTTCGCCAAGCTCGGTCACCTTTGGCAACGTGGCGGTGGGCACGACCAGCGCGGCGAGAAACGTGACCCTGACGAACAATCAGACGGTTTCGCTGAATTTTTCGTCGATTACCGTTCCGTCTCCCTACGGGACCGCCGCGGTGGCAAACGCCTGCAAGGTGGGTACGCCCGTGCCGGCCGGCGGCAACTGCGTGATCAGCCTGACGTTCTCGCCAACGACCCCGGGCGCGGTGCCGGCGAGCGCAGTCACCCTCAATGACGACGCTCCGAACAGCCCGCAGCACATCAGCCTGGCGGGAACCGGGGCCGCGGCAGTAGCCATGGTTTCGGCATACAATTTCGGCAATGTGGTGGTCGATCAGCAGGCTGTGGGTAGCTTCCACCTTAAAAACCTCCAGACGATCCCACTCACCATCAGCCCAATTACGGGCTTCAGCGGCGGTTACACTCTGAACACGACGGGGACCACATGCCCGTTCTCGCCAAGCACTCTGGCGGCGCTCACCAGCTGCGTCATCTCGATCAATTTGACGGCGACCGCGACCGGACCGCAGGGCGACACCATCAGCATCCCTTATAACGCGGCAGGAAGCCCGGGGAACGTTACCCTCAGCGCGACTGCGATTCCGCAGGCGGAGCTCTCGGTCAGTTCGCTGTCGTTCGCGGCGCAGTTTGTTGGAATCACGAGCGCGCCCAAGCCGGTGCAGGTGACCAATGAGCAGAATGTTGGGCTGACCATTTCTTCGGTGAACATAACGGGCGCCAACCACGGCGACTTTGCGGTGACGAGTGCATGCCCCACTGCGCCTTCACAGGTCCCGGCAACTTCCAATTGCGACCTGAATGTCACCTTCACGCCGAGTGCATCGGGCACTCGGACGGCCCTGCTCAGCATTAATGACACCGCGAATAACACTCCGCAGACGGTGACTCTGACCGGCGCCGGGAACGCGCCAGTGCTCGTGTCGCCGCTGTCGATCACCAACTTCTCGGCGAACGTGGGCACCACCAGCGCCTACCAGACCATCACCATCACGAACGCCGACACGACCGTACCGCTGCACATCAGCAAACTCCAGTTAAGCGGCGACTTCACCCAGTCAGCGACGACCTGCCCAATGGCGCCTGCAGCGCTGGGCGGAGCCGGGACGACGGCATCCTGCACCGTCTCCGTGGAGTTCGATCCGACCATT
>JBEKZJ010000002.1:0-113348 GCA_049509995.1 Occallatibacter sp.
CCGTCAAACCGTAACGCGCCGCTGCCAGATAGCCCAGGCTGCGCTCCACCAGCACCGGCCCGTGATTTGCGTTCGTCGCCAACCTGTCAAAGAGCGTGTCGAGGACGCCCGCGATGCCTTCACCCAGCGTGCAGGCCGCAGCGGGAGAAAACGACTTCCACAGCCGGCTCTCCTCGGCCGCCAGCTTCAGATAAAGCGGCAGCCCGCAGCGCTCGAAGTGCATTAGCACTGCATCGCGTTGCCACGGTTGAAGCTCCCGGGGGGCCTGCTTGGGCCATTCGCCCCGCAGCAACTCATCCAGCGCCTGCCCGCCTTCCGTCGTCGTCATACGTTCCAGCCGAACCGACAGGCCGGTCGGCAGCCGTTCCCCATCGTCGGTAGTCGAGACGACCACCTTCACATGCGCCGGCAACTCCGCCGGGAGCCAGATTGCTGTTCGCGCCGGGTCGCTCGAAGCCAGTTGATCGAGCGCATCGATGAAGAGAACGAGCGGTTCCTCCGTCGTAACCGTCGCCAGCCGCTCCTGGAAAGCCTTCTCAAGCTGGTAGTAATCTACCGGTGTCTCACCCGGCGCGATCTGCTTGCACAAGCTGGTCAGCAGCGCGTGCCCACTCGCCGACTCAGGAGATGCGCCAATGAACCGCCGGATTACGCGGCCCGGTCCCTTGTATAGCTCCGAAGCCTTCGCCATTACTGCCGACTTGCCCGACCCCGACTCGCCATGCAGAACAAGTGGCCGCTGCTCCGGCCCGCTGAGGTAATCCGCGATGGCCGTCAATGCGCTCTCGCGTCCGACAAATATCCGGCATCGGTCCGCGGCAAACCGGTCATGCGCGTCTGTCTCAATTTCCATAGGATCGCGCGAAGTGAACCTGCCGGTCTCGTCGAGGATGACCTTCTTGAGCGACTCCTCCACATCGGTGCAGAGCTTCCCGATCTCCCCAACTTGAAATGGCCGAACATTCCCCTCAGGCAGCTTGTGCCGCAGATCGTCTTCGAGCGCCTCCAGTTCCGAATCGACCGCTGCGTCCTCGGCAGACTCACGGAAGAAGGCAAGGACATGCCTGCGGTCTTCCTCGCTCAGGCCCAGGCCCTTCAGAATCTCCTGGTGCGTGGCCGAGGCCTCGTACTTGATCAGCGATTCCTGGGGCAGTCCGGCGTCTCGAGCGGCCTCTCGAAGGATGCGATGGAGGTTCTCTTCCACTTCTCCCCAGCGATCCTTATCGGCGAACTCGCCGGTGCGCGGCTTGAGCAGAAACTCCGGCGGCACGGCGTTGTCGTCGCGCTCATACCAGTCGTCGACCAGCCGCTTATCGGGGTCTGCGACCCGCTCGCGGACCTTTGCGAACTCCCCGGCCTCGATCCGCGCCGGCAGCGGGCGCCAGCCGTAGCGCTCCCCAAGCAGCACGATGAAGTTGGGCTTGATGCCAGTCTGCTGGCAGCGCTCAATCTCGCGCAGGCAGATCTCCATGGTCTGCTGGTCGAGCGCCGCCTCGTCGCGCACGCCCCAGCGCAGGTCGATGGCCTGGAGGCGCGCGCCGTTCTCCTCGCACAGCTTGCGCAGCCTGGGGAAGACGTCCCGCTGCAGAGCGTCACGCTCGGCCTTCAGGTCCTCAAAGGTCGAACTGACAAATACCCGGAATGTGCGTGTCGCGGTCGGCATCGGGTGTGCTCCAATCCCTTCTGTATATTCCGACGTGCACCTGCCGTCTTCATCTTTGTTGGGGAGGTTCAAGCGAGAGAAGGTGGACGCGGCCCGCAGCGTCGCCGGCGACGAAGTGCCGGTCATCCGCACAGGCGCAACAGGTCACGCCGGCATCACAAGTGAAGGTGGCGACAGTCGCACCGTTCACGAGATCCCATACCTTGAGCGTCCCATCGACTGAAGCGGAAACGGCGCGCCGCCCGCCCCGTGTCACCGCCACGCCATAGACCGTATCAGAGTGGCCGACGAGCGTGCGCACCTCCTGTCCGGTTTCCAGATCCCAGACCTTCAGCGTCTTATCGCCAGAGCCGGAGACGGCGCGCCGCCCGTCCGGCGTCACCGCCACGCCATAGACCGTATCAGAGTGGCCGGCGAGGGCGTGCAACTCATTGCCGGTCTCCAGATCCCAGACCTTGAGCGTGTTGTCAGAGGAAGCAGAGACGGCGCGCCGCCCGTCCGGCGTCACCGCCACGGCACGAACCCAACCCGAGTGACCGGCCAGGGTGCGCAGTTCTTTGCCGGTCTCCAGGTCCCAGACCTTGAGCGTGTTGTCAGAGGAACCGGAAACGGCGCGCCGTCCGTCCGGCGTCACCGCCGCGCCGTTGACCGACATTGAGTGGCCGGCGAGGGTGCGCATCTCCTTTCCGCTCTCCAGATCCCAGACCTTCAGCGTGCCGTCGGCGGAAGCGGAGACAGCGCGCCGTCCGTCCGGCGTCACCGCCACGCCCCAAACCGGACCGGAGTGGCCGGCAAGGGTGCGCACCTCATTGCCGGTCTCCAGATCCCAGACCTTCAGCGTCTTATCGTCGGCCCCGGAGACAGCGCGCCGCCCGTCCGGCGTCACCGCCACGGCCCAGACCCAATTCGAGTGGCCTGCGAGGGTGCTCACCTCATTGCCGGTCTCCAGGTCCCAGACCTTGAGCGTCTTGTCATTGGAAGCGGAGACGGCGCGCCGCCCGTCCGGCGTCACTGCGACGCAACAGACCGGACCGGAGTGGCCTGCGAGGGTGCGCACCTCATCGCCAGACTCCAGATCCCAGACCTTGAGCGTGTTGTCTCGAGAAGCGGAGACGGCGCATCGCCCGTCCGGCGTCACCGCCGCAGCAAGAACCCAATCGGAGTGGCCGACCAGGGTGCATACTTCGCCTCCGGTTTCCAGATCCCAGACCTTGAGTGTATTGTCGTCGGAAGCGGAGACGGCGCGCCGCCCGTCCGGCGTCACCGCCACGGCACGGACCCCCCAGGAGTGGCCTGCGAAGGTGCGCACTTCGTCCCCGGTCTCCAAGTCCCAGACCTTGAGCGTGTGGTCAAAGGAAGCAGAGACGGCGCATCGCCCGTCCGGCGTCACCGCCACTCCCCAAACCGAACTGGAGTGTCCGGCGAGGGTGCGCACCCCTTTGCCGGTCTCCAGATCCCAGACCTTGAGCGTGTTGTCAGAGGAAGCAGAGACGGCGCGCCGCCCGTCCGGCGTCACTGCCACGGCACGAACCCAACCCGAGTGACCGGCCAGGGTGCGCAAAAGCGCCGTCCCCGGCGGGTCGAGCGCGGGCCAGAGCGGCCGAAGCCACGGGCAGGTTGCGGACGCCTCGATCTCCCTCAGCAGTCCCGAGATTCCCGGTTTGGCCCGATGGGGGAGCAGCCGTCCTGTGAACTGGGGGGCTAATTGACTTGGGTCCTTCACCAGCACATGGAGCGATAATCTGAGCGCTCCCTGAATCAGTCGAAGCGCTTCCCGGCGTGCCGCCTCAGCCTCTGATTCCTGGCCCTCCTGCGCTTTCGGCATTTGGGCGATGGTGTTGCAGTAGTCTTCCTGAAGCGAAAAGACCAGCTTTGCCTTGCACTTGGCCTCAATCCAGGGGAGACCGGTCAGCAACTCAACAGCTTCGTCCAACTTCCCGGCAGCGAGCAGATGTTCGCAGAGATTCTGGAAGAAGTAGCCATCGTCCGGCCCGGAGGCCCAGCCCGAGGGGCACTTCCTCCAGTAAGCATCAAGAAGCGTTTGGTGGAGCGCGTCCAGCGAGCCGAACTGCCTCTCCGCCATGCCTTCGGCGAAGTTGTGCAATAGATCGTGCAGCGTCATCCGTGCGCCTGTTTGGCCGTCGGCGTCCGTCACAGAAGTCAACTGCACCAGAGACCGCTCGGCGAGTTCGGCCAGCAGAATCTGGCTCTCATACGGCTCCAAACCGCCGGTATGTCTCCAAAGCGCGTCCACGGCAGCCTGTGGAGCGCCCCTGTCGAGCGGGAAAACGGCCAGTTCGACGAAGCGCTTCTGTTCCTCCGCAGGCAGCATTTCAACACTGGCCTCCATGGCCACCCAGATGTTGCGATGCTGCTCCTCGGCTGCCCACCGGTCTGAAATGCTTCTCAGGGCATGACGGCGCAGAGCTTCCAAGACAGCCTGAGGCGTGACACTCTTCTGCACCATGCCGCCGCAGAGCGCCAGCGCCAGCGGCAGCCGCCCGCATTGAGCAACAATCTCCCGAACCTCATCCGCCGTGATCGCAATAGGCGGCTCATTCGGCTTGGGCTGCGCAGCCTTCGCAAAGATTCCCTCCGCTTCGGCTTCTGTGGGCAACTCCACCCGGTAATGGGTCTCCTTCGAGGCCAGCGCGCTCACCAGTCCGGCGTCGCGCGTGGTCAGCAGGATGCGCCCCATAGCCCCGATAACGTTGAAGGCCTCGGCGTGCTCGCGCTGCCACACGTCGTCCAGCACCAGCAGCGCCTTGCGCCCGGCCAGCAGAGAGCGCAGGCACTCCTTGCCGCTTTCAACCGTTGGGAACAGCGCCTCGTCGCCCAGTTCCCTGGCCAGCCAGCGCTGCTGCTCGGCCAGTTCCGGCTTCTGGCCCAGCGTGATCCAGAAGATGCCGTCGGGAAAGGCCCTCCGCACCTCGGGCCGGTGGGCCAGGGCGCTGGCCAGCACGCTCTTGCCGATCCCGCCCATCCCCTGCAACCCAACCCGCGCCGCCGCGCCGCTAACCACCACCGGCTTCTGCAGGTCGACCAGCAGCAGATCGCGCAGCGCCTTGATGCGGTCCGGCTGCGCCAGGAAGCAGGCCGGCAGCTCGGGCACTGCCACCAGCTTGCCCACCGGCGGGATCGCCTCGGAGAGCTGCCGGATCAGGTTGGCGAGGTGCGCGTCATATTGGGCGTCGTCGCGGAAGTCCTCGGCATGAAGCAGCTTGAGGTCCTCGGGGATCAGCTCGTAGCCGTCGATGACATCGCAGTTGTCGCGGCGGCCGTCCAGCCGAACAATCGGGTTCACGCACTTGCCGGCCTCGAAGTAGGCAAAGCGCCACTCCTGCGTCACGTAGTCGGAGGTGAGCACGCCGGGACCGACGACCAGCAGCAACCGGTCGCGCGCCCCAATCGCATCGCGAATCTCCTGGTGAAAGGTGAGCTGCCGCGAGGGCATTGAGACGCGGTCAAACCACACGTCGAACCCGGCGCTGGTCAGGTCGGCATGCAGCCGCCGAACAAACGCCTCATCGTCATTGCGTGCGTAGGAGAGAAAGATCGAAGTCATGGAGCCGCTTTCGCCGGAAGCCGCAAATTCGGCCAAACGCAGCTTAGCGCTGTGCCAGCAGGCGGCATTTCTCGATGATTATTTGTACCACCGGTTCCAGGTTTTCTGGCCTACGCCGCATTCCGCTCCGACGCCCGTCCTCTCCACTGCGGAGATTCGTCGAGGCCTGGAAGAGCCCTTTCATTGCACAGCGCCGCTGCACCTCAATCGCCGTTCGCAGGCTTCCATCCGCCATTCTTAGCGGCTTGCTGCATGTCACATCGTTGGCTATCCACGCGAACAGTTTATCCCGTTGCCTGCCCGCACGATCCTTCAATCTGCGAGGCGCCCAAACGGGCGTATACTCGCTCGTGGCCAGGAAGTCAAAATGGAAACCCCGGCTGATGGCGCTTGCCCAGTTGAAGAATGAGACTCCAGTACTGGCTACACCCCCGTCGCGGAAGGATGCAACGAGAGAAGGATAGGTGCGCCTAAGCGGTTCCGTTCAGACGAAATCGGAGGGCTAATGAACATTGAGGGGATATGAAGACTGACAACAGAAGCACGAACCTCGATGAAGCCAAACAACTGCACCTGAGCAGCAGGTTTACGAGCGCAGTAGACTATGCGCGTCACATCCACATCGAGCGGCGCAAGGGAACCGATATCCCGTACATGGCGCATCTTCTGGGGGTTGCTGCCCTGGTTATGGGTGATGCTGGACACACCAGCTTCCCTGTCACCGAAGATATGGTGATCGCAGCTCTGCTTCACGACGCTGCCGAAGACCACGGTGGGCTTCTGCGGCTCAAGGACATCGAGCACAATTTCGGCTCGAATGTGGCACGCATGGTAAAGGGGCTGTCGGACAGCCTTGCCGAGGACCCTCATAACAAGCAATCCTGGATGGAACGCAAACAAGCCTACATCCAGATGCTTCGCAGCGAACCGGCCGATGTTCAGCTTATTTCAGCGGCCGACAAGCTTCACAATGCCAGGGCAATCCTCGAAGACTACCGAGAAATCGGGCCAGAGGTTTGGAAACGATTCAAACGCGGGAGGCGGGAACAGATCCGGTACTTCGATGAACTCCTGGCAGTCTTCAAGTCGTCTGGAACGAACCGGATCGTGGAGCAATTAGAGCGTGTTGTCAACGAGCTCAGGGAGATCTCGGCAAAAGAAGCGAACTGACCAGCGGAGTGCCGGCGTTGCTTCATAGGGTCGAGCCGGTTCAGGAGGACGGAACAGATGTGGATATTCACCAGGTACGGTTTCTTTTCAATAGCGTGTGCCAACAAGCCCGGGAGTGGCGACATTGATCCGAATGTCGTCATGGTTCGTACCAGGCTGAAAGAGCATCTGTTGAACCTGCAAGAGAGGTTCAAGGACGCGAACATTGCGAAGCTGCCCATTGAGTCTTCATCCCATACCGACTACCGATACAGGCTCGTGATGCCTAAGGCTGAATGGGTTTTGGCACTATCGGAGATGGCCACAGAACAAACCTGGCGGAACCTCAAGAACGAGGCTGGCCTATTTGTGCGCATCCACAATCTGAGCCGGCGCTACGTCGATGCTCTGCACGACATCTGGGATGTGATGTACCGGCTGCAAGTCCACGAGGACGATGACATGTCGATCAAGACGGGTAATAAACATGCCTGACATTCGAGATAAGCTAGCCGGGCGGGATTCGTTGGACGGGGACAATCTGTCGGCACGGGAAGAGAAGCCAGAGACAGACAAGGAAGTAGCATTGCCTATCGGCCTAGAGCAACAGGCGGAGGCAGGGGACGGATCAGCGGCATGCCAACTTGGGGATCTTTACCGGATAGGCGAGGTCCTAAAACAGGATTGGGCGAAGGCATTCCATTGGTATGAGATTGGCGCTTCGCTCGGTGATCGAGAAGCGCAGAACAACCTCGGCACCATGTTTCTGGAAGGCATCGGTTGCCAGGCAGACAAGGCTCAGGCGGTGTATTGGTACCGAAAAAGCGCTGAGCGGGGCAACAAAGATGCGCAATAGAACCTCGGCAAGCGTTATCTACACGGCAGCGGCGTGGAGCAGGATTTCGCCGAAGCCTACCGGTGGTTCGGCAAGGCGGCTGTCCAGGGCTATACCGAAGCTTCTTGCGAGATGGGCACCATGCACCGATTTGGTCACGGTGTTCAGCATCACCTCCTCGCCGCAGCGGACTTCCATCTAATTGCAGCGGAGGCAGGAGATGCTGTGTCCGTTGGCAACCTCTCTGAATATAGGGCGGACCTGGAAATCCTTGCGCTGTCCGGCAGTCAGATGGCCAGCTTGTTCTTATCCAGGATTTATAACCGGGGGTTTGGCGTTGACGCGAGCCAGCCGCTCACATGAACGTGGATTCTCTGGGCAAAGAAGCACTGCTCACCTGAGATTGATGCGGAGATAGTCGATGAAGTGACGAAAGCCTACGATTTCTATAAGAAGTGTATTGCCTTGCACAATCGCAAGAAGGGGGAGCGCGTGCTCGCAGATTTACGATCCTCCTGCTCAAATAAGAAAAGCACAGGCTCCAGGTGAAAAGAGCAAACTGAAGTACCGCCTGCCACCGGGTGACCAGCAAAATCATTGCTTATCCAACAAGCACAGAGGAGAAGATGACATGAATTACGAGTACAAAGAGGTCATGATTGTTGAGGCGGTCTCAAAGCCTGAGTGGGGACCCGGCAAGATCGTTCACGTCAGCGGCGGTCATCTTCACATCTATTTTCGGGACCTGCCGGGGAAGGAGACGAAGACTTTCACCCTCAACGCCCCGATACTGCGCGTTTCAGCTTTTCAAAATGACCCCATATTAGACAACTTGCCGCCCTTCTTCGAGAAGGACGGCCAATGGCAACTCCAGTTCTCGCGGATCCCGCTTGTTATTGCTGAACGGACATTCTTACGCCACTTTCCACTGGGATTCTCCGACCCGAAATACGCTAAGGGCGAAAGATCGGGAAAGGATGAGGCAAACCGGAGGTTTGACAAGCAATTGGAATTGAAGGAGTTCCGGAAGCTTTTGGAGAGCGACGACATCCCCACCCTTGTCCAAAGAGCCTTGTCAGTCAAAACTCCAGTGAACGAATTGCTGGCTCCTTTTGAGAACGCTGCATTCCATGACGCCATCCACGACCTCAATGCAGCGCGAACGTTTTTCTCGGCGCTTCTGTGTCTGCTGGAGTCACTTGAGATCAATGCAGAGGTCTTTGAGCCCTACATTGATGCGGTTTTGTCCTTGCCTGCGAAGAAGTCAAAGGTCGCAAGCTGGCACGCTGCAACGCTTTTCCCGCATATAGCCCAGCCGGGCCGGCACATGTTCCACAAGCCGGAGAGAACCAAAGCCGCTGCCGAGACATTAGGGTTTGATTTGCACTACGACGCGGCTTTGAACTGGCAAACATATGATGCCCTTCTGAAGATGGGAGATGTGTACTTGGGCCTGCTGAAGGACAGGGGTGCAAAAGACTACGTGGATGTGCAGTCATTCATCTTCGTTGCCGGCGGGGGATATGATGCTTAGCGCCGCTGTATGGCGTTGATGTGCAAGCTAGATAGGGCATTTATTCCCTGCTAGGTCGGGAGACAGGGAGCGCGGTCGATATCCAGGAATGAAGAGGACTGCTTTTCAACTCTGAACAGGAGGATGCCCCACCCATAGTTGAAAGTTGAGCGGCGGTTCAGCCTGATTCTGAAAGAATCGGGTTGGCAGACCTTGAAGGGAGAGCGTGTGTGGGAGACGCTGAGCCTGAAGAAGTCGCTGTTCTCCGGAGTATTCGATTCTCCCACGGGTGAGGTCAGCTTCGCCAAGCTGGGCCGCAAGACGGTTTTCCAGGCCGTTAAGGAAATCTTCGCGAACCAGCCGGGCAGACCGAAGCCGGTCATAGACAGCACTCCTCCCGCTCCGGTTGCATCCATGCAGGCGGCCGTCAGGGGGCAGGAACCTGTGCCCGCTGTGACGGGCGCGGCGGTCCCCGCTTCCATCGGCGGACCATCCGCGCCTGGAGCCGGATCGGAGCGCAGTGGTATCGAGACGGCTGCGGCATCGTTCATCGAGGCCGGGCTGAGATTCATCGAGACGATTGCATCGGACCGCGGGGCCGCAAGTTCCGGGGTCGCGCCCGCCAGCCGGGTGGATCAGCCGTTGGCCGGACTGTTCACACGGGATGCCCGGACCAACCGCCCGGTTCTGTCCATCCCCCTGCCTGAATCTGTGACTCCGGATCGGCTCTCCAGCGCAATATTCGCTCTGCTGAACGCATTTGGAGGAGCCGCGAAAGCGTCCGGTGGAACTGGCAACTAATTATTCGACGCACCGGTGCGGGGGCGCAGAGAATTGGCTCTTCCAGGTCCGCCTCGAAGTTTGTGCCTGGAGGGGTTTCGATGCACTGCGTTTGTCAATGTTCGATCAATCAGTTTGGGGTCGTAATACTGGTATTCGCTCACTCAGAATCCCTTGCGCCAATGGCTGTATGCCGCGATCCATTCCGCGCCTGCCGGTGTCGGCTTGGGCAGGGGAAGATCGAGAATTTCAATTCTCTGCCTGACTCCGTCTCGCCTGCAAACCGCAACAATCCGGCCATCGCGGGTCATGTCCACCTTCTCAACGATGGCCTCAACCCCCATGATCTTCACGGAAAATGGTAAAGCAAGATGTTCCTCGATCATCGTGAAGAAGCCAACGGTCTGTTCCTGTTCACCGCAAGCATCCACCACGGCTTCTTCAATCAGTGTTTCCAAGATGGCCCTGCTCAAGGACGGAGATTTGGTTATTGGTTCAAGTTTGGTCTTGCGGGATTCCTTTTGAGCCACTTCTGGCTTAATTTGCTTCTCCATCATGCCCTGCACTTCCTCCGAGCGTCTCCTCATTCGCCTTTCTCAGGCCGGAAGCTTGTCGTTCCCTCCCAAGTCTCTCGCCGGCAGTATTTCATATCCGGTACCCGTCCATTGTGGTCCCCGTTTGGCGCTCGCGTTGTGCAATGCGGCTGTATGCTTATAGGGTATTAACTATAAAATAACTTCCGAGTAGGCGACGATCCGGCCGGAACTCCCAACTCTGATCCGAATCGGGCCTGGAAGAGTGACTCGGCCTGCTGGCGTCAAGTGACGTCCTCAGCAATCTTCTTGGCGAGATTCGGCAGGCTCTCAGGTCTTAGAATCCGGACCTGGAGCACCCAGATTCTGGTGCGGGGAACTGCCACCCGCCAGCCTTCAGCCTACTGCCTTGCGCGCCAGATAAATTGTCCGGCAACCGGGAACGATCACCGCATTACCCTTGAAGAAGGGAGCAGCATCCCAGGCTCGCACCTGGTCAAATCCTGTTTCCTTGAGAACACGTCGGATCCCATCAGAATCCCAGCAGACCTCTTCGACGCGTTCGTGACACCGTTGCCAGTGGCTCCCGTCCCGGATGAACCATTCGACATCAGTCCAAGCCCTGTCGGCCGGACGATTATGACCATTGCGCATCACGATCACAAAGCCCGGCTTCTCGAGCCAGACGGTGCCCGACCAGTATCGCTGAAATCCAAGGGAGTTGTTCACGTCGAAGAAGAAATGGCCGCCTGGGCGCAGCGCTCGTCCCACGGCCTTTGCGACCATTCGCAGGTCTGCTCTGCGTGGAACATGATTGAGCGCATCGTATTCGCACGTAAGCAGATCAACCGGTTGAGGAAGCCGGAAACTCCGCATGTCGGCCCGAAGTACGCGTACAGGCAGGTGGGCGCGATCAGCCTTCTGACGGGCAAGCCGGCACATCAGCGGAGATAGATCGACAGCGTACATGTGGATGCCTTTGCGTGCCAAGGCCAGAGCAGTGGTTCCCGTGCCACACGCGAGATCACAAGCGGTTTCAACGTGGGGCAGGATCCGGCCGAGCAGGCGCTCACGCGCTGCATCTATCGGGAATCGAAAAGACGAAAAGAGCTCGTCGTAATACTGTGCAAGCCATCGATAGGGTCGAATCACCGGAGTTTCCATCTTGCTTTCCAACCACGAGAGAATACAGCGCCGACTGCCCGGCTCGCAATCTCACTGGTAACCGTCGCAATGCCAAAACGGCCCCGTTTCGAAGCACTTTCCTGGGCACGATTTCGTCGTCATCCCTCCGCCGTTCAGATTGAATCGACTGGCTGCCGCACCTGTCTGGATTGCTGCCGGTTTCCTCGCTGAGTGCGTCGGCAAAGGATCTCCAATGCGCTCATCGAGCGCCTAGGAGGTGCAGTCCATGGTCATGGATGTATCACCGGCCAACCGGGAGTTACCTTTGAGTAAACATTCCGTCATGCCTTCGGCGTGGATGATGCTGTTGTCCCGATTTATTCAATTGCCTGGCGGCACAACGTTGTACCCGGTGGCGGCATTTCATTGAATTGAGTGGCGGCATATCGTTGTACCGGGTGGCGGATTTGACTGTATTCAGCAGGAAGTGCGCAAGATTTTGGAATTCGCGAAAGATGCTTATTTTCTATACCTTCTGCGGAAACCGGCGGAACAGGCCGAATTGCTGAGAAATGTACTTCTGAACTGCTCTATTGATGCCGTAAGTCTTTATCCTACATACAGAAAGCCCTTTGATTTGATCTTCAATAGGGCCAAAAACAATGAATGGTAGGGGAGAGAGGATTTGAACCTCCGACCCCCTGGTCCCGAACCAGGTCAAAGCGATTGTTGACGTCTGTTGAAAACACGCGATCTCAAGTGCTTTTGATGGAAGCGGGAGGTGATCTGCCCCTGACAGACCCTGTCCCGCGTGCATTCTCCTGTGGACCTGAGCGCTCACTTTTTGGAACAGCCGGATCTACCCGATCCGGCTGTTCCGAGCGGCAATAAAATCGAACAAGCATGAAATTGACTCTTGACAGGAGGGGCATTTCATTTATACCTTCAAGAATCACTTCGAAAGCTCGGTCCTTTCCCCCTTCTACTCCCCTTTCGATTCAAAGGCCCGGCATTCGTTCCTGAAAAAGGCGAGGTATTTGTGCCCGACCAAGTCTACGATTTTGTTGTTGTCGGATCTGGCGCCGGCGGCGGGCCGGTTGCGTCCAATCTTGCGCGCGCAGGCTACTCCGTGCTGGTTCTCGAGGCCGGCGAAGACTGCGATAGCTACACCTACCGCGTGCCCTGTTTTCATCCTTTCGCCAGCGAAGATCCTGCCATGAGTTGGGACTTCTTCGTCCGTCACTACGACGACGAGGCGAAGCAGCAGATGGATACAAAGTTTGTCGCCGCCCAGAACGGAATTCTCTATCCGCGCGCCGGAGCATTGGGCGGATGCAGCGCTCACAATGCGATGATCACGGTGTATCCGTGCAATAGCGACTGGAATGGTCTTCGGGAGCTGACAGGCGATGAGTCCTGGTCGGCTGATCATATGCACACGTACTTCAAGCGGCTTGAGCATTGCGACTACGTCGCCGGCCTGGAGCGCTTGGCGGAGGCAATCGCCGGTGAGTTTCACGGAGAGGGATTGAATCCCAGCGGGCACGGATATTCAGGCTGGCTGCACACACAAACCGCGAATCCGGAGTTGATCTTCAAGGATTTCGAGCTGCTCAGGTTGGTGACACTGGCTGCCGTTTCCGGGCTGGCCAAACATCTGGGCTGCCTGGAAACCGACATCGATACGCTGTTCGATCCCAACGACTGGAGAACAATTACCAGCAAGGGACGGGAGGGCGTGAGCCTCACGCCGCTTGCCACGCACAATGGCGCTCGCATCGGTGTCCGCGAGCGTCTGCTGGACACGGTTAAAGAAACGAAAGGACGCCTCAAGATTCAGACCGGGGCGCTGGCCACACGCATCGTATTCGACGGAACGCGCGCCGTTGCGGTCGAGTACCTTGGCGGCAGCAACCTGTACCGGGCATCGCGCAACCCAGGCGCAGACGCCGCGGTCACAAAGGTGACCGTGCGGGCGCGCTGCGAGATCATTCTTGCCGGCGGCGCGTTCAACAGCCCGCAACTGCTGATGCTGTCCGGCGTGGGCGACGCGGATGAGCTGCGCGGCTTCGGCATTGCGCCCGTGGTCCATCTCCCCGGCGTCGGAAAGAACATGCAGGATCGTTATGAGGTTGGGGTGGTCTCCAGGATGGGCAAACCCTTTGAACTTCTCAAGGGAGCAACGTTCAAGCCACCCTCGGAAGGAGAACCTCCAGACCCTGCGTTTTTGGATTGGCAGCAAGGCAAGGGTGTCTACACGTCCAATGGCGCAACGATTGCGATTACCAAGCGGTCCAGCCCCGAAAAGCCCGACCCCGACCTCTTCATCTTTGGCCTGCCCTCCTATTTCAAGGGCTACTATCCGGGCTACACGGCTGCCATCCAGCACTATCAGGATATCTTCACCTGGGCCATTTTAAAGGCGCATACGGAGAACACCGCAGGCGAGGTCAAACTGCGCAGCGCAGATCCCCGCGATACTCCTTCTATCCATTTTCACTACTTCTCAGAGGGCAACGATCGGGCGCAGGACGATCTCCGCGCAGTCGTAGCGGGCGTCAATTTTGTTCGCGAGATGAATGGGGAGATCGACAAGGGAGTCGGCATGACGGAAGTGTGGCCAGGTCCGGCATGCGGCTCGGACGAAGAGATCGCAGCTTTCATCCAGCGGGAGGCGTGGGGACATCACGCCTCCTGCACTAACCCGATTGGGCCTGCCGGCGATCCGGCGGCCGTTCTGGACAGCCGCTTCCGGGTCCATGGCACAACCGGCCTGCGGGTTGTCGATGCTTCCGTATTTCCGCGCATCCCCGGCTTCTTCATCGTGAGCGCGGTCTACATGGTCTCGGAAAAGGCAAGTGACGTCATCCTGGAAGACACACGGGCGGCGGAACATATCGGAGGTAGGTCATGAGAGCAGAGCCCCGAAAACGCGGGATCGTCTATCGCCTGTTTGGTCTGGCAATCTCAGTCGTCGTTGTCGTTGTCGTCGCCGTGGTCCTGCTGATCGTGGCCGCGCTGGTATTCCCCCTGTCGAAGGCAGGCAACGTGCAGGATGAAGCCATGCTTGCAGGCCGTTCCGCCGAAAGCTTGCCCGGCGCCGATGAACCCTACTTCCACGACATGGATGGCGGCATCGCCCTCACAACCGAAGAGGAGAAGGGACGCAACAACTGGATCGTGTGGAGCGGCGGCAATGATCGCCTGTGGGACCTGCTCTCTTCCAAGAGCTTCGGGACACTGGACCTTCTGAAGACAATCTCCTCGGCGCCTGGGCTGCCGGCAAGCCGCGACAACCGGTGGAACTACCTCGGGCTGGTGAACGAACCATGCTACGAGAAAGCTACAGGGCCGGACCCGGATCGTTACGGACTGTGGCTGGACAAGCGCAAGTCCGAATGCGGGCCTGACCCCTTCGAGAACGAAACCAAGTACCCCGGCATCAAGATTGGCGCGCGCGGACAGACGGTCAAGATCGGGTCTTACTACGGCTATGGAACCGGTATCGTGGGCTTGCGGTTGTTTCCCAACCCGGCATTCGACGAGAAGGCGAAGGAGCATTGGGATCCGGTGCGCTATTATACCGATGCCAGCTATTACAACGACCGCAACCTGGTGAAGCCATACCGCGTGGGAATGTCGTGCGGATTCTGCCATGTTGGCCCCAACCCCCTGAAGCCGCCGGCGGATCCGAACAACCCCCAGTGGGAGAACCTGAGCTCGATGGTCGGGGCGCAGTACTTCTGGATCGACCGCATCTTCTCCTGGAATGGCGACCAGTCCAGCTTTGTCTTCCAGATCTTCCACGCCTCGCGGCCCGGAAGCCTGGACACTTCATTGGTTTCGACCGACAACATCAACAACCCGCGGAGCATGAACGCGGTCTATGGCCTGCGGGCGCGCCTGGCGATGGCCTCAAAATGGGGCCAGGAGAAACTTGCCGGCGGCGGTCTGAACAACAAACAATTCAACGACTTTGTTCCGGCGGACAATCCGCTGGCCCAGTACTACCGCGCGCCGGACAATGTGAGCGTGCCCCATGTGCTCAAGGATGGAGCGGATTCCGTCGGGGCGCTAGGCGCTCTGAATCGCGTGTATCTCAACATAGGGCTCTTCAGTGAGGAGTGGCTGGAGCACTTCAATGCGCTCATCGGCGGCAAGAAGGTAACCCCGATCGAGATAGCGGTCGCGGAGAAGAACTCGAGTTACTGGAAGGCGACCGAGCAGCAGACGGTGGATCTCGCTCTCTTCATGCTGAAGAGCACCGATGCGCACCACCTGGCCGATGCTCCAGGAGGCGCCGCATATCTCACCAAGGACCAAGCCTTGCTCACGCAGGGCAAGATCGTCTTCGCCGAGCGCTGCGCGCGCTGTCACTCCAGCAAGCTCCCGGACTTGGCTCCTGGACAAGGCCTGGAAAACTGCGCGGGCAAAGACTACCTCACATGCTTCTATCGCTACTGGAAGCTCACCCAGACCGCGGACTTCAAGGCCAAGATGCGCGCCATCGTTCTGCAGCCGGACTTTCTCCAGGACAACTACCTGTCTACGGATGCGCGCATTCCTGTAACCCTGTTGCAAACCAACGCCTGCAGCCCCTTGGCCACCAATGGGCTGGCGAACAATATCTGGGATAACTTCACCTCGCAGAGCTACAAGGATCTGCCGTCGGTCGGGAGTATCTCGGTTCGGGATCCCTACACAGGCAAGGAATGGCAATATGAGATGCCGGGAGGCGGCCGCGGATATACGCGCGTGCCGAGCCTGATCAGCGTCTGGTCCACCGCCCCGCTGCTGCTGAACAACACGCTCGGACATTTTGAGGCAAGCCCCGCTGTCGACGCCAGAATGAGAAGTTTCAACGATGCCATCGAGCAGTTGTTATGGCCGGAAAAGCGCGCCAAGGACAGCGATCAGAAAGCTTCTCTTCCGGCGGGCGTCCCCCTGCTGGACGGCCCTGGACCGAGCCTGATCGATCGCACAACCGAACGAAGTTATCTGCGCGCCTCCTCGGGGTACCTGCCCGCTCCGCTCGACAGCGGCACGAAATTGGAGCACATACTTTTCCCCCAGCTATTCAGCGAGGATGGGATTCAGATAGGACCCATTCCTGCCGGGACCCCCGTCAACCTTCTGGCCAACATCGATCTGATGAGCGACAGCACGGATCGATGGGAGCGCATCAAGCACAACGCACAGGTGGTAGGCTTGGTCATCCGCTTGAAGCACGACCTCGAAAAGTTGCCGCCCAACCCAACCGACGATCAGGTAAGGCAGGTTTTCGCTAACGTGGAGCCGGACCTGATCAAGTTCAGCAAATGCCCGGACTTCGTCGTCAACCGCGGCCACTACTTCGGGACGGACATGCTTCCAGATGAGCCGGGGTTGAGCGATGCGGACAAGAAGGCCCTCATCGAGTTTGTGAAGACCTTCTGAACGAGACGCAAAGCCGCACGCCGATCTCAAGAATTGAGGGTTTTTATGGCAGACCACAACGATCCCAATGCCGTCAATCACATCTTTTCGGACATCGACTATAGCCCGGCCGATCTTTACGATCTGTTCGGATGGCCCACGGCCCAGGGTAACAAAGTCGTATTTGCCTTGACCTTTGCCTCGGCGCCCGCGGCCGGCGTCCTGGACAGCGACCTGCTCTATCGCCTGTTACTCACCTCCCATCCCAGAGTGGCGTGGCCGGACGCGCGTGAGATCAGCCTGGAGTCCGTGCTGGGCTACTTTGACGCAGTGAAGGAAAAGTACCTGGGCGAGTTGAAAACAGCGGAAATCCGCGTCATCGTGAAGACGACCAGCCGTGTCCTGGTCAAGTTTCTCGGCTTCCCTTGCGGCGATTTCTCTACCGAAGTGGAGGTGAACAAGGCCGTCTCCATTTCCACCCCGGACGGGCAGACGATCCAGGCGTTTGTCGGCGGGCGCGACGATGCCTTCTTCAACGACCTGACGGGCTTTTTCCGCTCCATCAACTATGCGCCGCAGTTCTATCACGTTCCGCACACCATGACGGAAGCGCGCGAATTGCCGATCCCCAAAACTCTCCTAGAGCTGGAGGGAAACGACTTATTCAATTACCGGCCCGATATGCCCGAGTGGGGCTTCGCTCAGCCCGATGGCACAATTCCTAAGTTGGACTTGCCGCCGGGACCGTGGACCTGGAGCGGCGACAGATTCAAGAAGGACGCCGACGGAAACTTCCGCTTCGTCTACGATGGCCGCGATTGCCGTGCAGGCCAAAACTGCAACGCGATTGTATTCGAAATGCCTCACTCCTTCATTACGCCCCACACAAGCGAGAACCGCCTGGTCAACGCCTGGGGCGAGAGTTGGGTCCTCAAGGCAGCTCACAAGGTTGAGAGCATTCCCGACAATCCCTCATGGCTAAACCATCCCTGGAAGGTGATCAGAGAAAAGGAATTGGACGAGGAACTCAGTAAATATAAGCTCGTTGACACGGATGGTCAGCCGTTTGCCGATGCCGCGCTGAGCGAACGCGAAGATGACCGGCAGCTTGGAGCGAACAACTTCTGGCTTGGGCCGCACTTTATCAAGCGCCTTGCCCACCTGGGATGGGGCTTCGGTCCCTCGATCAGCGCCCTTGGATTGAAGTGCTCGTTCGATCACGATAACTCGCCAGTGTCTGTGTACAAGACCTATGACCTGGTCGCGACCGCGTTTCCCAGGGTAGCCAAGACGCTCTTTCAAACGTTGAACATGCCGGATTCATCCTGGAATCCCAAGGGCTTGCCAATTCCGCTGCGCCGGCCGTTTGAGATTTTCATCCCCAACGTGTGCGCTGTGGATATGGATACGAGCGGCACATGGCCGTTCGGACGCCGCTTGGAGGATCAGGTGGCAACACGCTTCCTTTCAATGTTTCTGGACATGGAGGCGGAATGGCAAGGCAAGAAGTATCACGTTGACCTGCTCGGCGATCAGGCATTGTGGGACAGTGCACCGATTGTTCCCAAGATTCCGCCGAATCCGCTGCACAATGACAAGACTTTTCTGGATGGATTCCCCTACCTTGCCGAACCATGGCCGGAAAAATGGTAGAGACGATGGCGACGCAATCCGTTTTGCGAGAAGCACCCACTGCGGGATTCAACGAAGAACTCGTCCGGGCTGAGAAGGAAGTCGCTTTGCTGACATCACGGTGCAAGGACCATCCCTGGGACCTGCAGGGCCGGGTCCGGCTTGCATACAGGATGTTTCACCGCGCTTCTCTGACCGGCAAGCTGGCGGACCTGGAGCAAGTGGAAGCGGCGATCCTGCAGACGATCCATCAGTTTGGCCCAAAAGAAGACCTGTGCCTCCTCAAGGCGAATCTCGATTTCCGCCTTCATCGACTGGCAGGGGTCCGGCACGATCTGGAGATGGCTCCTTTGCTCCCCGGCCGGTTCGATGCCCGCGTGCTGCAAGCCGACCTCGCTTTTCAAGAGGGCCAATACGAGGTAGCCCACCTGGCGCTCCAGGAACTGATTCGAGAGAATCCAACCTGGGATACCATTGCCCGGCTGGCGCATTGGAAGAGTAAGCTTGGCGAACCTGCAGAAGCCGACAAACTCTATGAGCAGGCTGAAGAGGATCTCACCGCGAAACAGATGTTGTCCTATGCGTGGCTGGAGTTGCAGCGCGGGATGCTGGACTTCAACCATGGCCGCTATCCAGAAGCATGGGCCCATTACCGAAGAGCGGAAGCGGGCTATCCCGGCCACTGGCATACGGCGGAGCATTTTGCCGAGTTGCACGCGGCCGAAGGCAACTTCGACGAGGCCGAAACAATACTCAAGCAGGTCATCGCGCGGACATCCAAGCCGGAAATCCAGCAGGCCCTTGGCGAACTGTATGTTTTCACTGATCGTCCGGAGCAAGCCCAGCCCTGGTTTGACAGCGCGTTGGCCACATACCTGGACTCAGTGCGGCGCGGCGGGGTTCACTATCTCCATCATCTTGCCGACTTCTATGCTGACGCCCGGTTGGAGCCTGCCGAAGCTCTGAGATGGGCCGAACAGGATATGAAGATGCGGCCCAACTTTTCGACGCAATCAACGCTGGCTTGGGCGCTATTCCGCAATGGCCGCGTCAAGGAGGCTTTGGAATACATCGGTCTCGCGCTGGATTCGGGTGTTCGCGATGCCGTCATTTGCTCCTGTGCATCCGAACTGTTTGGAGCCGCCGGGGAAACCGCCAGGAGCGTGCACTTCGCGGAATTGGCGTTGCAAACAAATCCGAAGCACAGGAATTTCCGCATGCATCACTAAGATTCTCTTCACCCGTACGATACAATTCTCCCTTCAGTAGACTGGACTCCCTCCAGAGCTGAGTTGGGCTTGAATCTCGCTTCACGCACGGAGGCCGCGCTGTGCAATCGTTTCGACGCTTTCTCCTCTGTTGGCATTGGCGCTTCTGATGAATGGATGCGTATCGAACAGAATCTATCGCCCGGGAAGTGCTGCGGTACAAACTGCTCCGGTGGTGGACGGAAGAGTTTCCCCTGCGAACTTCAAACTGGGAATCATCGAGTTCGATGACATGGGTGAGTCGTGGGAGAAATGCACTTCATTGACCGACCCAAACAACTGCCAACTGTCTCGTGTACTGGATCTGATACGGGAAGAAAAGAAGTCAGGCGATGTGGTCGTGGTCGTCTTCACACACGGATGGAAGAACAATGCTTCCCCTGATAACGAGGAGAAGAAGAACCTTTACGAATTCAAGTTGCTGATGGATGGGTTATCGCGAGGAGAGCCTGCCGCGCTGATCGAAGAAGCCCTTTTCACGCCTCTCACATCGCCTCGCACGCCGGCCTTATCCTCAATACAGACCCCGTGTCCGACTTTGCCCAAACCGTGAAGCAGCAGGCCGACATCGTCAAGGTGATCGAGGGGTACATCCGGCTGCGCAAGGCGGGGGCGCAGAACTACACCGGGCTGTGCCCGTTCCACAAGGAAAAGTCGCCGTCGTTTTCGGTCCACGCGGTGCGCCAGTTCTACCACTGCTTCGGCTGCCAGGCTTCGGGGGACGTGTTCAGCTTTGTGGGCAAGATCGAGAACGTCACGTTTCCCGAGGCGGTGCGGATTGTGGCGCAGAAGTGCGGGATTCCGCTGCCCAAGCGGGAGTTTTCGTCCCCGGAGCAGGCTGCCGAAGCACGCCTGAGAGCCAAGCTCCTGGAGTTGCACGAGGCCGCAACCGCCTGGTTCGAGGAGCAGTTGCGCGGACCCGAGGGCGCCGTGGCGCGGGAATACTTGGCCGGCCGCGGACTGACCCCTGAAGGCATCAAGACTTTCCGCATCGGCTACGCGCCCGACAGCTACAACGCCCTGCGCGACCGGCTGAGCGGGATGGCGGACAACGAGACGTTGCGGGCGAGCGGCTTGTTCAGCTCCAAGGAGCAGGGCGATGGCAGCCTGGGGCCGATCTATGACCGCTTCCGCAAGCGGGTGATGTTCCCCATCGCCAACGAAAGCGGGCGGGTGATCGCCTTCACGGCGCGCACCCTGGAGACGGGCGAGAAGGCGGGCGCCAAGTACATCAACTCGCCGGAGACGCCGCTCTACTCCAAGAGCCTGGTGCTGTTCAACCTGGACAAGGCGCGCACCTCGATTCGCCAGCATGAGTTTGCGCTGCTGGTGGAGGGCCAGATGGACTGCATCTCGGTCTTTCTGCGCGGCATTCAGAACGTAATCGCCACCAGCGGAACGGCCTTTACCGAGCAGCAGGTGGCCCTGCTGCGCCGCCACACATCGCAAATCGTGGTGAACTTCGACCCCGACGCGGCCGGCGCCAATGCCGCGGAGAAGTCCATCGCCCTGCTCACCGAGGAGGGTTTCACCATCAAGATCGTCACCCTCGACGGGGGCCTGGACCCCGACCGCTTTATCCGCGAGCGCGGAGCGGAGGCCTACACGCAAGCCCTGCGCGGCGCCCGCCGGCAGTCCGACTACCTGATCGAGCGCGCCCGGCAGATGTTTCCAGGGGCCAGCGGGGAGCAAAAGTTAAAGGCCATGAACTACCTCTTGCCCCACATCCGCCGCATGCCGGAAATGCTGGCGCGCGACCAGTTTGCCCGCGACGCGGCGCAAAAGCTGGGCATCGACTCCGCCGTGCTGCGTGAGGAACTGCGCCAGGCAGCGCTCAAGCGGCGCGACCGCGTCGAGGCGCGGACCACTGCGCTGACTGAGGTGGAACGGGTTCTGCTGCGGGCGTTGGCCATCACCCACCCCGAAAACGAACAGGCGCGGCGGCTGGCTGCCGAGGCCATCGCGCGGCAACCCTCCTGGTTCGAGCATCTTGGCACGTTTTCTGCCTTGCAGGCGCTGGCGGGCCGGCAAGCCCACGACCCCATGGACGTGGTCGAAGACCCGGCGCAGCGCGCTTTGCTGGCCGATGCACTGCTGGCTGAGATCAAGCCTCCCGAGGAAAACGAGGTTCTGAGCGCCATCCAGGAGATTCAGGAACGGTCCATTGCGACCCGCCAGCGTGACCTCCGCGCCCTGATCGCCGAGGCGGAACACCGTGGAGACTTCACCGAACTGGCCTTGCTGACCCAGCAGAAGCTGGATCTGGACCGGGCGCTGCGGCAGTTGCACAACCAGAAGCCGCCAGAGCGGTAGCTTTCCCTGGGTACGGTCCGGCGCGCCCCGTCCAGGCTGGTATCGTGCATCATACCGGCCCTGAATTGCGTCTAATAAACAAGGAGCAGGAGCGGGTGAGAAGCAAATCTACCCGGCCCAGTCGTGAAGCTGCCGGCAAGCACCCTGACTTCACCCGATTTTGCGTTGGCAAAACCGGGACGGACTGTGGTAATCTATTGATCTCAGTGAGGATGCGCGCCCCTTTGCCCCAACCATGAGCTTCGGCTCGCGGGCGACCCAGGCTAAACCTGAAGCGCTTGTCATCCTGTTCCGAGCAACTACCTTAGGCCGCTTCTTTTTGCGGGTTGCCGCAGGTTTGTGTCCGCGTTTGCGCGAAGATTCCTTGGTTTTACACGCGGGAGTCTCTTTTTTGCGCGTTCCGGACCAGACCCCGCACCGGTGCGCAAAACGGTGCTGAATCTGCTTTGCGCGCAGCATTACCAGGGATGATGTATCCCTGAAACACAGCATTGAAGTCGACGCGACCACCGGGAAGCGGCGACCCTGCTAAGAAGTTGAACAGGACCAGTTTCCCTGGGAATGGCGAAGAGAGTAGGAACATTTTGGCGATTGACGACAAATTCGAACACGAAATCGAGGGCCTGATCGAAGTGGGCAAGGAGAAGGGCTATCTCACTTACGGGGACGTGAATGACATCCTGCCGGATGAGATTGGCTCGGCCGACGATCTGGACGACCTGATCACCACCATCGGCACCCAGGGCATCGACCTGCTGGACGGCCCCAAGTTCGGCGCTGACAAGGACTTCGAACTGGAAGAGGGCGAAGACGTCGAGCTCGACCTGACCCCTGGAACGTTGGAAAAAACCAATGATCCTGTGCGCATGTACCTGCGCGAGATGGGCACCGTACCGCTGCTGACCCGCGAAGGCGAGGTCGAGATCGCCAAGCGCATCGAGCGCGGCCAGATGCGCGTGCTCAAGGCCATCTCGCGTTCGCCCATCGTGATCCGCGAGATTGTGGCCCTGGGCGAGGACCTGAAGCGCGGTGTGCGCAACGTCAAAGAAGTCGTGATCTTCGACGAAGAGGAGCTTACCGAGGAAGTGGTGCTGGCCCGCGTCAAGTCCACGGTAGCCCGCATTGACGCGCTGGTGAAGCACCAGAAGAGGATTGCACAGCTTGAAGAGAAGCAGACAGCGCCCAGCGCCGCCAAGGCCAAGGCCTCTGCCGCGCGCCACACCCGTTGGCTGATCGCCCGCGAGAAGGTTCTCATCTCGCGAATCGTGCGCGAGCTCAAGTACACCCCTCTGGAGCGCAAGCGCCTGTTGGACAAGGTCAACAAGACCGTGGACACCATGCGCACGCTGGAGCGGCAGATCCGTTCGCTGGACCAGAAGTTCGAAGCCTCGAAGAGCGAGGAACTGAAGAAGGAGTATCGCAGGCAGCAGAAGAACTGCAAGGCGGATCTCGAGAAGATCGAGGGCGACGCGGGCGTTTCCATCGCCGAACTCAAGCGCACACAGCGGGAGATGATCCAGGGCGACATGGACGCCGAGCAGGCCAAGAGAGAGCTGATCGAAGCCAACCTTCGACTCGTCGTTTCCATAGCCAAAAAGTACACCAACCGTGGCCTGCAGTTCCTTGACCTGATTCAGGAGGGCAACATCGGCCTGATGAAGGCGGTGGACAAGTTCGAATACCGGCGCGGCTACAAGTTCTCCACCTACGCCACCTGGTGGATTCGCCAGGCCATCACCCGCGCCATTGCGGACCAGGCCCGGACCATTCGCATTCCGGTGCACATGATCGAAACCATCAACAAGCTCATCCGCACCAGCCGCCAGTTGGTGCAGGAGCTGGGCCGCGAGCCTTCGAGCGAAGAGATTGCGCGCCGCATGGACATTCCCGTGGCCAAGGTGCGCAAGGTGCTCAAGATCGCGCAGGAGCCGATCTCGCTGGAGACGCCGATCGGCGAAGAGGAAGACTCGCACCTGGGCGACTTCATCGAGGACCGGCAGGCGGTGTCGCCGTCCGAGGCGGTCATCAGCGTCAACCTCAAGGAATACACTTCGCAGGTGCTGCGCACGCTCACGCCGCGCGAGGAGCGGGTCATCAAGATGCGGTTTGGTCTCGAAGACGGCTCCGAGCACACCCTGGAAGAAGTTGGCCAGAGCTTCCAGGTCACCCGCGAGCGCATCCGCCAGATCGAAGCCAAGGCCCTGCGCAAGCTGCGCCACCCGTCGCGCTCCCGCAAGCTGAAGGCGTTTGTGGAAGGCGTCAAGGAGATGTAACTTGGGCTGAAACACAACCGCAAGGGGCCGCAGCCATGGAAGGGGCTGCGGCTCTTTTGTTGATAAATGAAACTCCATCTGGATCACGGATCACTGGCAATTCACGGCTTACGAACTCCGTGGGTCTTTCAGCGCCGGGTGCTCCTCACGACTTTCTTCTATGGTGACCGCGATCCGCTTCGATTTCCGATAAACGTTTGCAACCGCCATCGTCCAGAAAGGAACTAAATCGACTCCGGGCACGAGCTTGGCAAAAAACGATGGCAAAAATTCCCAGTGCCAGCCAAGAAGGTAAACCATCAGGGCTCCAATACCGAAATCGAGTACGTCATCGGCAGGCGATTCAGCGCCCTCGACGAATAAGGGAAAAACGACGATTTGGAGTGCATCCGCAATGATCGCCAGCACCATGGCGACTCGAAAGCGCGAACCCGGCGAGATTGTGATGGTGTCGCGAATCATATCAGCCTGCTGCCTTCATATTCGTGCCTGACTCGCCTATTTTACGCTGCAAGAACCGTCGCATCCAGCTTCCGATGCGCAGATGACAGGTTACAAATTGCAAATGACAGCTAACGGTTGCGGCTGGGGGGGGCGGGGTTTTTCCCAACGCCCTCGGTTCGTGGATGCATAAACATCCTTGTTCAATTCGTGCCGACTGACCATCTTATTTGATCCTCACCGCTTGGGTGGAAAGGAAACGAACGCGCAGGCAAGGTGAGCGATGGCGAGCCCCGGTGCTAGACTCACCACTATCTATGACTGGATCTCGGGTTCCCCATTCAGCGCATTCTTCGGTTCCCCATGCGGGTCATTCGTCTTTGGCCGGCGCTTCGGTTGCGGAGGCGCGGACGGCGCTGCTGAAACGGGCGGCGCGGGACGCGATGGACTACCTGGAAGAGGTGGGTGGGCGGAGCGTTGCGCCCGCGCCGGAGGCGGTGAAGGGGCTGAACGCGCTGCGGGGGCCGCTGCCGCCGGGGCCGACGAGCGCGGAGGCGGTGCTGCACCTGCTGGATGAGTATGGGTCGCCGGCTACGGTGGCCAAGAACAATGGGCGGTACTTCGGGTTTGTGAACGGCGGCTGTTTGCCGGCAGCGCTGGCTGCGTCGTGGCTGGTGAGTGCGTGGGACCAGAACGCGGCGTTCTTTGTGCAGTCGCCGACGGCGGTGGTGCTGGAGGAGGTGGCGCTGGAGTGGGTGCGGGAACTGCTGGGGCTGCCCGCGGGAACGGGCGGGGCGGTGGTGACCGGGGCGACGATGGCCAACTTTTCGGCGCTGGCGGCGGCGCGGCACACGCTGCTGAAGCGCGCGGGATGGGACGTGGAAGGCGATGGGCTGTTTGGGGCGCCGCCGGTTACGGTGGTGGTGGGCGAAGAGGCGCATCCGTCGCTGCTGAAGGCGCTGGGGCTGCTGGGGTTGGGACGGAGGCGGGTGGTGCGGGTTCCAGCGGATGGGCAGGGACGGATGCAGGCCGATGCGGTGCCGCATCTGGACGGGCAGACGATCCTCTGCTTGCAGGCGGGGAACGTGAATACCGGGGCGTTCGATCCGGCAGCGGCGATTTGCCCGGAGGCGCGGGCGGCGGGGGCGTGGATTCATGTGGATGGGGCTTTCGGGCTGTGGGCCGCGGCTTCGCCCGAGTTTCGGAAGCTGACCAGGGGGTTTGAGCAGGCCGATTCGTGGGCCACGGATGGGCATAAGTGGCCGAACATCGGCTACGACTGTGGGATCGCGCTGGTGCGGGAGCCGGAGGCGCTCAAGGGCGCGATGTCGATTCGGGCTGCGTACCTGGAGTTGGGAGCGCACCGCGAGCCAGCGGATTACAACCCGGAGCTGTCGCGGCGGGCGCGCGGGGTGGAGCTGTGGGCGGGATTGCGGTCGCTGGGACGGAGTGGGATGGCGGAGATTGTGGAGCGGACCTCAAGCCATGCGCGGCGTTTTGCGGCGGGGCTGAGGGCGGCAGGGTACGAGGTGCTGAACGAGGTGGTCATCAACCAGGTGCTGGTTTCGTTTGGGACGGCGGAACGGACGCTCAGAACGATTGCGCGGCTGCAGGCGGAGGGGACGTGCTGGTGCGGGTCGACCGTGTGGCAGGGAAAGACGGCGATGCGGATCAGCGTGTCGTCGTGGGCGACGACCAAGGAAGATGTGGAGCGGAGCCTGGCGGCGATGGCAAAGGCGGCGGAGGAATAAGACGGCGCGGCCCCACGCTGGTTGTCCGCTTGACATCTGCCGCACGCTCGCGGAGTCTGATAGCCATGTTGAAATTCCTTCGTTCCAGTTGTGTTGTGGCGATTCTGGCGGCTTTGCTGGCCCCTTTGGCTCATTCGCTTGAAAAACAGCCGGCCATGGTGTACCGCGCGCGGCGGGTGGCGCTGGCTGCGCGGCTGCACGGCGGCGTCGCCATTCTCTTCGCCGCCGAGGAGGCGCAACTGGACCTGACGCCCTACCGGCAGGATGAGGATTTCTACTACCTGACGGGGTGGAATGAGCCGGGGGCGGCGCTGCTGATTGTGGGCGACGTTGGGCAGGCTCGAACTTCAGGGGCTCAAACTGCAGGTGCGCCGGCTGCGCGGGAGTACAAGGAGATTCTGTTTTTGCCGACGCGCGACCTGCGCATGGAAAAGTATACGGGGGCGAAGCTGGATGCGGCTTCGCCGGGGGTGGCGGAAGCGGCGGGCGTGGACGCGGTGCAGCCGATGACGGAGCTGGTGGGGGTGTTGAACCGGCTGATTGACGGCGACCGGCGGCTGGCGCGGAACATCTGGGCGCAGCCGGAGGCGCCGCAGTCGAAGGCGCTGGTGGGCTTTACCAGGGCCACGCTGGGGATGGACGCGAGCGATTCGGCGCGCGACGTGACGGCGCTGACGGCCGAGTTGCGGCTGGTGAAGGACGCGGGTGAGATTGCGCTGCTGAAGAAGGCGGCGGACGCGTCCATCGTTGCGCAGCGGGCGATGATGAAGGCGGTGAAGCCGGGGGTGACGGAGCGCGCGCTGGTGGGGAAGATGACGGCGGCGTGGATGGAGAACGGCTGCGAACGGGCGTCGTATGCGCCCATTGTGGGGTCGGGGATCAACTCGACGGTGCTGCACTACTCTGAGAACTCGCGGACGCTGGAGGATGGGGACATTCTGCTGGTGGATGCGGCCTGCGAGTACTCGATGTACGCATCCGATATTACGCGCACGGTGCCGGTGAACGGACACTTTACGGCGCGGCAGCGGGAGATTTACAACATTGTGCTGGGGGCGCAGCAGGCGGCGATCGACGCGTTTGTGGCGGGCAAGTCGAAGATCAACGACCGCGAGCGGCGGGACCCGGATTCGCTGGACAATGCGGCCTACAACTACATCAACACGCACGGGAAAAGCTTGAAGGGTGAGCCGCTGGGGCAGTACTGGCTGCACGGGCTGGGGCACATGGTGGGGATCGACGTTCACGATCCGGCGGATTATCCGGTGGTGCTGAAGCCGGGGATGGTGTTTACCATCGAGCCGGGCGTGTACATCCCCGAGGAGAAGATCGGGGTGCGGATCGAGTGCGTGTTCCTGGTGGGCGCGGATGGAAAGTTGATCGACCTGGTGGCGGCGCTGCCGCATACGGCCGAGGATGTGGAAGCGGCGATGCAGGGGAGATAAGGGAGAATGGACCCGCGTGACGAAATGGAGCCCGATCGGCTGGAGATGCTGGCGCAGGCCTTCTGCGAGCAACTGCTTGCTTGCCTGGATGAGTGCGCGCGGGGGCGGAAGGGGCTGTTTTCAGACGTAGAGCTTCTGGTTGAGGATGAAGAGGAGCGGGGCTGGCCGGAGGCGGCGCGACTGCGGGAGTTGGCGCTGGCGCTGCAAGGGGTTTTTGCGCAGCAGGAACAACAGAATGCGCTGTGCGACGAGTTCCTGGACTTGTGCTCGATCCACGGCGAGAGCCACCCCGGAGAACGGAAGCTGGCGCGGGCGTTTCTGGAACGGATCGAGAGGGGCGAGGTGGGCGCGAAGCCAGAAGGAGAGAGAAGACCTTGGTGATTCTGCACGCATTTCTGGCGCTGGCGGCCGGCTTTGGCACTATCGCGGTGCTGGTGATGGTGGTGACGTCGCTGCTGTCCTGGCTGACGCCCCACTGGGCAGGCGCGGAGGGCACACCGCAAGCGGGCTACATCTTCGTGAACTTCGGGTACTCGTTTCTGGCCTGCGCGGGGGGAGGGTACGTGACGGCGTGGGTGGCAGCGGCCAACCCGCTGATTCACGTGCTGGCGCTGGCGATAGTGGTGCTGGCGCTGGCGGCGCTGAGCGCGCTGCAATCGCGCGGCGAACAGCCGGTCTGGCATGCGCTGGCGCTGGTGGCGCTTACGCCGCTGGGGGTGCTGGCTGGGGGGCTGGTGCGGCTGAGGGTGATGGGGATTCTGTAGGGCGGCTCCCAGCGAGGTTGCTGCCAGAGAGCCGCGGCAGTTTTCGATGCGGCGATCTTAAAAGCGCACCCCAAAGGTTACCGGGATCAATTCGGTCGTTCCCAGGCCGTCGGTTTGGGTGATGGCTGGGGTGTGAATGTAGACGTAGCGTGCCTCGCCGAAGAGCTTCATCTTGCCGTCGCCGTAGACTCCACCCAACCGGTGCGTGAACCCCACGCCGAGGTTGAGGCCAGCCTGGTCGGAAGAGAAGCTGTCTGTGGTCACGTTGACCGGATACCCGTAGAAGTCGCAACATTCCTGAACGGTGAAGTTGGTCGACTTGTGATAATATCCGCCCCCGCCAGTCACGTAGACGCTGTTCACCCGCCTTGGGAGCAGGTCGATCACCGGGTCCACGGTCAGCGACACGATGTGCGCGTTCCCTCCCTGCCCGCCGCCTGCCGCAATAAACGCGCCGGGGAGCTTGTTGTCCATGAACTGAAATTCACCCAGCAGGGCGAAGCGCCTGGAGAAGTTCAGTCCGGCGCCGCCGGTAAAGTTGCCGCCCCAGGTGATGTAGGGCGTGTCGTTGCCGACGGGAGCATTGAAACCGGCGCCGGCCTCGAACGCAATGCGGCTGACGCTGAAGGCCCCATGCTTCTCGCCGCCGTTCTGGCCCGCGCCGCCTGAGCCGCCTGAGCCGAGAGCGGCGGCGGCAGTGCGCAGGGCCGCGGCGCCGTTGAGGCCGTCGTCATCCGCGAACTGGAACGCGGAGGAACTGGACTCGCCGGGGGCGAACTGAGTGGTTTGAAGGAGGGAGGGTGAGGACTGGGCGCTTGCGGAGACGGCCGCAAGGATAGCCAGGCCGGAAAGGAGACAGACACACTGCATCAGCGGCATCCAACGAGAAGAAGACATGTGAGGAACCTCAAGGATCGAATTTGTCTTAATTACGTCCGGGGTCATGCTCCGGCATAAGATTAGACACGGAATTTGGCAGAAGGTTGCGGTGGTGGGCGGGAGCCTAGTGGGAATTCTCATGGAGTTCCCACTTTTGTGAAAAGTGACACTATGATATTCTAGTGGGACAATTCGAGTGGGGTGGGATAAATGGAAGTGTTGGAAGTTCAAGAGCCAAAAGTGGGCCGGAAGTGGCCCAGGTTTGTCGACAAACTTTGGGTCCGGACTCGGATTGGGGACAAGGGCCGCCTGGTGATTCCCGCGGCGCTACGGGAAGCGCTGGGGATGGCCGATGGGGATGTGCTGGATATGCGCGTTGTGGACGGCGAACTGCGGATTGCAACGATGCGGGAACGGCTGCGGCGGGCGCAGGAGCGGGTAAGGGCTCTTGTGCCACCAGGGGTCAGCCTTGCCGACGAATTGAGCGCGGAGCGGCGTGAGGCGGCCAAGCATGAATGAGGTTGTGTTCGATGCCGAACCATTGAAATTGTGGTGCCACTCGCGTAATCTAGTGTCACTCAAGGAAGGAGGGGACACGTGGAACTTCAGGCACGTAGCCAAATTGGCCAAAAGGGCAGGATTGTCATTCCCGTGGCGATCCGTGAGGCGCTCGGAATGGGTGTGGGCGACTCTGTGGTCCTTCGCGTAAAGGACGACGAACTTCGCATTTCGACGATAAGGGGCAGGATCAGGCGCGCCCAGCGAAATGTACGGTACCTCGTTCCACCGGGGACACTGGTTTCCGACGAATTGAGCGCGGAGCGGCGCGAGGCTGCGAAGAATGAGTAGAGCCGTGCTCGACGCTTCCGTCGTCCTTGCGGTCCTTTTCGAGGAACGCGGCGCGGAGAAGATGACAGACGAGATCATGGATTCGGCTGTCATCAGCGCGGTCAATCTGGCCGAAGTTCAAAGCCAACTCGTAAAAATGGGTCATCCGCCAGAGAATGCCTGGTCGGACGCCCATTTGCTTGAGACGGACCCCGAACCCTTCACCGCGGATCAGGCGAAAATTGCGGGAAGCCTGATCGCGGAGACGGCGAAATATGGACTGTCATTGGGGGATCGGTCGTGCCTGGCGCTGGCGGTTGCGCTGAACGCGCCGGTGTATACGACAGAACAGGTGTGGAAGGACCTGAAGGTGGGGGTGCCGATTCACGTGATTCGGTGAGGCAGGTTCAAGGCTAAGGCTCGCCCTGTTCTGAGGCAGGCGATTCTCCGCCGTCCAGATAAATGAACTTATCGATCTGCTTGAAGTTTAGCGATTCAAGGCCGAATTCTCTTCGGAAAACGGTCATTATTTTGAAGAAAGTCGGATAGTCATAGAGACTCTTGTGATGAACGAAAGCCAACCTTGCGTCACCATAATCCGGTTAGGCCACGACTCAAGTCTGGTTTTGCGGCTCGGCGCGAGTAGACTCTCCGTTTCATCCGAGGGGCCGTTTTTCGGGAATTCTATAGAGCGCTAATGTTAAAGGCCGGAGCGGGGCTCCGGCCTTGGCTGTTGATGGCGGGTTGTGAGCGGTTAGCCCTGGATGTCGAACTGCTCCGGATGCAGCGTGGCGTCGCTTTTGACGAGGATGTTCTTGCCCGTCAACTCCTCGAATTCGGTGAGCCAACTGGCGTTATTGGATTTGAGGACCTTGACAGTTTCGGGGTTGACGCGGAGCAGCACGTCGGCGCCATCGAAGTGGCGCTTCATCTTGCGCAGCTCAGTGTAGATCTCGTTGCAGACGGTGGTGGGGCTCTTGACCATGCCGGTGCCCTGGCAGGTGGGGCAAGGGACCGAGAGAGTCCGCTCCAGGGATTGCTTGACGCGCTTGCGGGTGATGGCGACAAGGCCGAAATCGTTGAACTGGAGAACCTTGGTGGGGGCGCGGTCGGATTTGAGGGCTTCTTCGAGAGCCGCTAGAACCCGGAAGCGGTTCTTGCGGTCGTCCATGTCGATGAAGTCGATGACGATGATGCCGCCGAGGTCGCGAAGACGAATCTGGCGGACGATCTCAGGGACGGCATCGAGGTTGGTCTTGACGATGGTGTCCTCAAGGCGGGCGGACTTGCCGACGTACTTGCCGGTGTTGATGTCGATGGCGACGAGGGCTTCAGTCTGATTGATGACGATGGAGCCGCCGCTCTTGAGCCAGACCTTGGAGCGGAGGGCCTTGGAGATCTCCTCCTGGATGCCGAAGTGCTCGAAGAGCGGGGTCTCCTTGGTGTAGAGCTTGACGCGGCGGACGAGCGAGGGCGAAAAGCGGTTGAGGAAGCGGACGATGCGCTCGTAGTCGGCCTCGGAGTCGACCCAAATGGAGGAGAAGTTGGCGCTGACCTGGTCTCTCAAGATGCGCTCGATGAGGGACAGGTCGTGATAGATGAGCGCGGGCGACTTGGAGGAGTCGGAGCGCTGCTTGATGTCATTCCAAAGGTTCATGAGGAAGCGGAGGTCGGCGCGGAGATCTTCTTCCGAAGCGTCCTCGGCAGCGGTGCGAACGATGAAGCCGCCGGAGGCTTCGCCGCGCTCGTGGACCAGAATCCGCTTGAGGCGCTGACGCTCGTCGTCGGAGGCGATCTTGCGGCTTACGCCGATGTGGGAGACGGTGGGCATGAAGACCAGAAAGCGTCCGGGGAGGGCGATGTGCGAGGTGATGCGGGCGCCCTTCTTGGCGATGGGCTCCTTGGCGATCTGAACGAGGATCTCCTGGCCGGGCTTGAGCAGGTCGCTGATGATGGGCAGGTCAGAGGTTTGGGCGGAGCGGCGCGAGGGACCACGGCGAATGCCCTGGCCCGACAGAGGGTGGCCTCCACGGCCGCTACGGCGTCCGCGGCCACCGCGATCGCGGCGCTGCTGGGCTGAGTCCTGAGGCGGGCCGGCGGCGGGCTGGCCTTCAGCAGTGGGCTCCTCTTCTTCTTCGTCTTCTTCTTCGTCGAAGGCGTCTTCGTCGTCGCCGTTCTTTTCGTCGAAGTTCAACTCGATGCGGTGGTCGAGGTGGGCCTCCTGAAGCAACTCGCCCAGGTCGCCGGAGCGGATCTGGGTGGGCAGCGTCTCCTCTTCATAATCCTCGAAGTCGTGTTCTTCGGTTTTGACGTGATGATGGGGAGCGACGTCGAACTCTTCGCCTTCGATGACCTCTTCTTCGATGAGGCCGGCGCCGGGGGCGTAGGCGGAGACGGAGGTTACGGTGGTGGGCTTTGGAGCCGGCTGGACAGGGGCGGGTTCTTCGGTCTTCTTCTTGCCGCCGAGGCCAAAGGGGAGCTTGAAACCCGTGGGCGGCATCGGGTCGACGCGGTGACGGGCTGTTCGATCAGAGACCGGGTCCTGGGGCTCGGGTTCTTGGGACTCGGACGGCTGGCGCTCGGAATCCGGCGACTCGGGCGGCAGCGGTTCGGTGGCAACGGGAGGTTGGTCGGAGCCAAGGCCGGTTGTGACTTCATCCTGCCTTAGGACCGGGTCTGCGAGGGGTTCATCGGCGGAGGGCTCTTCGATCACCTCTTTGACTTCATATTCCTGCGCGTCGGGAGCGGCCGGCTCGGGCTGCGCAGCAAGGGGGTGGGGCGCGGTCTCAGTGGATTCCTCGAATTGATACTCTTCGACCAGGTGGTCTTCTGTCGCTTTGAGAACGAGGGTTTCCGGAGTTGCTTCAACCGCGTGTTCGGCTGTGTGCTCGGTGTGCTCCGCGAGGAAGTCCAGCTCGAACAAGTCCTGCTCTTCGATGGCGTCGGGGGCGTCGCCGGTGAACTGCCCGGCATCGGGAACGACGCTCTGCGGCTCAGGATGGACTTCGGGAGCGGGTTCGGGCCTGGAGGCGCGATGGCGGGAAAGCGACTCGCCGGGGAGCAGGCCGCTGCCGTCCCACGCGAGGGGGGCTTCAATGAGCGTTGCCGGCTTGAAGGTGCTGGCCGGACGGGCCGGACCAGTGGGGCCGGATGCGGGCGCGGCCGGGGGAGCCTCGTCTTCCGGCGCACCGCCGTACTTGGAGAGCGACTCGCCGGGCATGACAAAGGGAACCGGGGCCTGGCCGGTGCGAGGCGAAGGGGCGAAAACAGCAGGCGGGGCATTCCCGCGCTGCGACGAAGACCTGTCGCCTCGACCCCCGGAAGCAGAGTTCGCTTCCCGGGGGCCCCGGTCGCCACCACCCCCGGAAGCAGAGTTCGCTTCCCGGGGACCCCGGTCGCCGGCGGAGGCTTGAATGTCGGGCGCTACGGCAGGTTCCGCGGGCGATTCCGGATAGCTTTCCGTGGACTCTCTGGTTTCGGCCTGGCTTCCAGACGAGCCGGCAGGGGAACGGCCACCGCGACGGCGGCGGCGGCCGCGCCAGCGCTTGGCGCCGGGTTCGGTGGAATCCTCCTGGGTGCTGTCCGCGGGTTCGGAGAGGAACGAGGATTCGGGAGCGGCGGTGAGGCCGGCTTCGGATTCTGGCTCGACGACGAGACGGCGACCGCGGGGCTGGCGGTCGGTGACGGGCCGTTCGGGACCAGGCTCCTGCTTCTGATCGGGCTTTTGAGCGGAGCGTTGGCCGCGATCGTCGGTCCGTCCCTCGGCGCGGCCGTCCTTGCGAGCATTCGGGCCGTTTCTGTCCGGGGCGTTGGTGTGGTGGACCTCGCGGGGCGGCTGGTTGCCGCCGGTGGCCGCGGCTTTTTCGAGCTCGTCGGTCTCTTCCGAGTCTTCGAGTTCGAGGAAGTCGGTTACATAGAGGAAAGCGTCGCGTTCGAGGCCCACGTCCACAAAGGCGGACTGCATGCCGGGCAGGACGCGGGTGACGCGACCGTTGTAAATGGACCCCGCCAGAGTGTACTCGTTTTCGCGTTCGTAGTAGATTTCCGCGAGTTGATCGTCTTCAAGGATTGCAAGCCGCGTTTCATGCGGCGTGGAGGAGATGCAGATCTCTTTTGCCATCGTACCTTTCCGTCCGGCGACGTTTGTCTGCCGGGAGATAGAGCGGTTCTCCAATTCACGTGCCGTTGCCAACTCTGTGCAAGGCGGCTTCTTCCCGAAGGAAAAGCCACTCAGCTGCGTTGGTTTCGGGGTACTTCAATTGGCGAACCGCCATGCGGCAAGGCGGGATGGAGTCGCGGTGGACCGGACGGGAGGGGGATGGGCGGAAGGGATGACCTGCGAGTCGCTGGTGTGCCGGTAACCGCGCGCCGGCCAGCCCCGAAAGGCGGCGAACTGCGACGGATGGCTTGAAGAACAAGCCGAACAGGCGGAGTGGTGCAGTGATCCGATTGCAGAGAGTTTGTGGCCAACCAAGCCGCTGGCAACCAAACGATTGCCTGCGGCGGGGCCGTTCCAACCCTGGCGTGTGCACGGTCTTGCCGCGCGAACGGAGCGGGGCATGCTTGGCCCGATGCTCTTGCGCTTTGCACCCCATCCGGCACAAATCGTCGGCTGGGGACCCCGTGTTCCGTGCAACTTGTACGCTGCCAGCGGTTTTCCTGTCTCTGCGTGCTCATGAACCCAATCCTGCCGGGCTCGGGATCCATCAGGACCTGGCCGGCTAAGTGATTGAAACTTATTCTCTTGTGTGCCGGACAATTCCGGAGCGACGCAAGAGGTGAACCTCAAGAACGCGGTCTCGGCCATAATGGCCGCGAGACCGTCAGTTTACGAAGCGGCGCATGCGGATATTCATCACCACGCCCAGCGCCAGGAACGTAAACAACACCGAAGAACCGCCGTAACTCATTAACGGCAAAGGAATTCCGGTGACCGGCATAAAACCGATGACCATACCCACATTGACCGCAATCTGGAAGGTCAACACAGCCACCACTCCCATGATAATCAGGGAGCCGGACAGGTCTGCGGCTGTTTGAGCGTTCTGAATCAAACGCATCAATATGAAAAAGTATAGCAGCAGGACGAAAAGCGCGCCCGCGAAGCCGTGTTCCTCACCGAAAGCGGCAAAGATGAAGTCGGCATGGGGGATGGGGAGGAAGTCGCCCTGGGTCTGGGTACCCTTGGCGGCGCCCTTGCCCCAGACGCCGCCGGACCCGACCGCGATCAGCGCCTGCTTGGTCTGATAGCCAGTGCCCCTGGGGTCGTTGTCCGGATTGATGAAGCTGGTGAGACGGGCTTTTTGATAGGGCTTGAGCAGCTTGCCGCTGGTCCAGACGCCGGCCACCAACACCACGGCGCAGGCGCCGAGGACGATCGACTGGCGGATGTTGATGCCGCCCAGGAACAGGCCGGCGGCCAGGATGGGCGTGTAGGTGAGGGTGGTGCCGAGATCGGGCTGTTTGATCACCAGCAGCATGGGGATACCGACCAGGACGAATGCCTTGAAGATGTCCTTCGAGGTAAGCGTGCGGCCGCCGAGGTTGGCGAAGTAGCGGGCCACGGCCAGAATGAGCACCAGCTTGACCCACTCGGAGGGCTGGAAGTGCATGGGGCCGAGCTTGATCCAGCGTCTGGCGCCGAGGACTTTCTGTCCGACGGCGAGAACCGCAAGCAGGGCGACGAGGCAGACTCCGTAGGCCCAGGGAACCCAATCGATCAGCTTGTGGTAGTCGATTTTGGAGAAGATGAACATGGCCAGCAGGCCGCCGGCGATCCAGTAGATCTGCTTGGTGTGAAAGCCGATGTATTTGGTGTGCAGCGTGGCCGAATAGATTTCGAGGACGGAGATGGAGCAAAGCAGGAGGACCGTGGCCAGAAGGGGCCAATCGAAGTCGCGGAAGCTGAGGATGCGGCGCATGATTGGCTATTGACCCTTTCCTGCGGCGGCGGGCACGGAGCTGGCGATTGTGGTCCTGGGGCCCGGCCCGGATGGGGCACGGGGCTTTTGTGCGGACGCCGGCGCGGCCTGAGCAACGATTTCGCCGTGATCGACAAGGAAGCGGCCGGTTTGGATGCGGTCGGTGGCGGCGCTCTGGTTTGGGGACCTGGCGGCAGAGCCGGAGGCGGGGACGGGCACGGTCCAGACGGCGCTCATTTCGACCGGGGCCGCGGCCTTGGTGGGCTGAAGGTTGTTTGCCAGACGGCGCTGCTTCTCGACATAGGCGGAAACGACCTTGGCGCCGATGCGGGCGGGGTAATAGCTGAATTCGCCGTTCTGCCAGAGCACGGCCACTACCAATTCGGGGTTGCGGCGAGGGGTGAGGCCGACAAACCAGACGTTGGGAAGCAGCGATTTGCTCTTGGCCATGCGGCTCGATACACCGTGACTCATCACCTCGGCGGTTCCGGTCTTGCCGGCAAAGTCGATGCCCTCGAGGTGGGCGGAGCCGGCGGTGTGGAATTCGGCGGGCTGCGTGACATCCGCCATGCCATCCGTAATGATGGTCCAATTCCCGGGATCGATGGGGAATTCGGCGTCGCCCGCGCCGGGAAACGTCTCCAGCAATGCCTTGCGGAAGTCTGGAGGAAGCTTATCGGGAAAGACGACGTGGGGGCGGACCAGGTGTCCGCCGGAGGCGATGCCGCCGATGATGCGGGCCAGTTGCAGCGGCGTGGCCTCGACCGCGCCCTGGCCGATGGCGACGTCGAGGGTTTCGTCCGGATACCATCGGTTATGGTAGTTCTTCACCTTCCACTGCGCGGAGGGCATGAGGCCGGCCTGTTCGCCGGGCAGATCGATGCCGGTCTTCTGGCCGAAGCCGAAGGCAGTGGCATATTTTGAGATTCTGTCGATGCCTAGCCTGTCGCCCAACTGGTAAAAAAACGTGTCGCAGGAGTAGGGGATGGCGTTGTGAATATCCACCGGGCCGTGGCGTCTGTCGCACTGGTGGAAGTAACCGTAAGGGCCCCATCCGCCCGTGCAATTGACCTTGAGGTTCTGCGCGATGCCTTCCTGCAGGCCGGCGACCGACATGAGGATCTTGAAGGTCGAGCCGGGAGCCAGTTGGGCCTGGATGACCTTGTTCATCAGGGGATGCTCGGGATCGGTGATGAGCTGGTTCCAGTCGGCGCGGTTGATGCGAACGGCGAAGTCGTTGGGATCGAAGCTGGGGCGTGAGACCATGGCGAGAATCTCGCCGTTGCGGGGGTCCATGGCGACGATGGCGCCGTTGCGGCTGCCCAGGGCCAGTTCTGCGGCGCGCTGCAGGTCGATGTCGATGGTGAGCTTGAGGTCCTGACCGGGGATGGCGTGCTGAAGTCCGAAGTAGCCGACCTCGCGGCCGTGGCTGTCGACAATCACGTCGCGGGAGCCGTCCTGACCGCGCAGCAGTTCGTCGTAGGTCTCCTCGATGCCGGCCTTGCCCACTACGTCGCCGGGTTCGTAGGCCGCATAGCGGGTCTGGTTCAGATCCTCTTCGCTGACCTCGCCGACGTAGCCGATGAGGTGGGCGGCAAAGCCGTCGCGGGGATAGAGGCGGCGTTTTTCGTCGATGGTCTCCAGCTCGGGCAGTTCGTTGCGGTGGGCCTCGATGAAGGCCTGCTCGTCGGCGGTGATGTCCTGCTTGATGGGGATGGGCTGGTAGCCGGGTGCGGCGCGATAGCGGCGGAGGGTGGCGCGCAACTGGTCGAGGTCGAGGTTGAGGCCGCGGGCGATGAGCGGCAGATCGTCGTCCACGTTGCGGTTCTGCTCGCGGACCAGGAAGCAGGAGACGGAGGGGTAGTTGTCCACCACCAGGCGGTTTTCGCGGTCGAAGAGCTTGCCTCGGGCGGCCAGCACGGGAACCTTGCGGATGCGGTTCTGCTCGGCCTGCAAGCGGTAATTGTCCGCGCCCAGCACCTGCAGCCGCCAAAGGCCCGCGGCCAGCGCCAGCATCATGAGGAGAATGCCGTACTGCACCACGGTCAGCTTGAGGGTGGAGAGCTTTTCGTCGCGGTTGATTCTGCCGGAATCCATGTGTCTGGGCCCTAGGGTACAGTTGCGTTTGTTGCGTGAATGAACTTCATTGTCTACCTACAATGGACGTTGTCCCCAGCCTACTCGTTCACGAGGGCAAAAAGCAGCGGCCCAAATACGGAATCCCGCGCCCTCAATCCTGAAGCTGGAGACGGTCCAGCAGGGGAAACATCACCAGGGCGATGGCCGAGTTGCCCAGCGCCGTCAAGAGCGCCATGAACCATCCCCAGTCCAGATCGAGGCCGAGCAGGACGCGGTAGACGAAGACATAGATCGCGCTGGAGAGCAGGGAGAGCACAAAGATGAACATGAGGCGGATGGTGAAGTTCTCCACGTCGATGCGCACGCCGACCGAGGCGGCCAGAAAGCCGGCCACGGTTTTGGCGATGCCGTTGACGCCGATGGCGTGGTGGGAGAGCGCATCCTCGAAGAGGCCCATGGCGGCGCCCATGAGCGTGCCCTGTATGGGGCTGCGGCGGCCCAAAGCGAAGTAGACGGTGACCACCAGGGGCAAATCGAACCAGGCGTAGGGGCCGAGAAGGCGCGGGAGCCAGGCCTGCAGGACCAGCGCCGTCAGCGGCACCAGGCCGTAGGCCAGGAACGGATAACGGCGAATCTCAAAATCGCGGCGGAAGTCGGCACCGAGGACGGACATGCTATGGATTCCTCCGGGGCTCGTCCTTCTGAGGCTGGGTTTGTTGGGGCTGGGCTTGCCGCGGCGTGGTTTGCCGGCCGGGGCTGGAAGCGGGCGTGGGGGTGGTCTTGGGAACGGGCCTGGTTGTTCCGTTGTCCGGGGTGGTTTCCTTTTCCTGCCCTGGCTTCTGCTGCGAAGGCTTTGAGCCAGCCTCGAATTTGGAGGCGGCGCTGGAGTCGGGGGCGGTCGCTGGCGCTGGTCCGGACGCTGCGCCGGGAGTGAAGCGGTCCGGATGCAGCGCCTGGGGCGGGTGGGCCACGGGATTGGGGTTGGAATTGTCCAGGAGCGGTTGCTGGTCCGGGGGAAGGTTGGGGTCGGTGAGGCCAGGGAGCCGCTCGGCCATCACCTCGGAAGCCTTCTTCTGTTCCTTGATGGCTGCCGCCTCAGGGCCCTTGAGGGCTTCGCTGGTGGCCAGGTCTTGCTGCTGTTGGGGCGAGAAGCGCGGCTCGGTGGAGGTGATAACCAGGACCTCGTCGAGGCGATCAAGATGGGCGGCCGGGGTAACAATGACGTCGATGAAGGAGTCGCGCTCGGGGTCGCGGACCACTTTCTCCACCACGCCCACGGGCATTCCGCGCGGGAAGACGAGATCGCCGCCGGCGGTGAGCACCCTTTCTCCCGGCTGGATGCGCGGGTCGGCCAGGAGGTCGACAATCTGGGGCTGTCCGGCAGCGTTGCCGCGCAGGATGCCGCGAATGCGGGTGGTCTCAAGGATCACGCCGGCGCCGCTGGTGGGATCGTTGATGACCAGCACCTGGGCCGTGTGAGGAAAGACGTCGCGGACCTTGCCGACGATGCCGTCGGCGGTAATGACCGCCATGTCGCGGTCGAGCTTGTAGTCGGCACCCTTGTCGATGTAGAAGACACGGGACTGGTCGCTGCCGCTGGTGCCGATGGCCTGCGCGGCGACGGTCTTGTAGATGTACTTTTGCTGGAAGTCGAGCAGACCTTGCAGGCGCTGACCCTGGCGGGCATCTTCAAGCAGGGCGGCTTGCTCCAGGCGCAGGCGGTCGATGGTCTGCTGCAGGTCCCGGTTCTGCTCACGGACGTGGCGGAGGTCAAGATAGTTCTGCCACAGGTAGTCCGCGCCCAGCTTGGAGGAGTGGATGAGCCGCTCGGGAGGCGAGACCAGGGCATTGGCCCAGAGGCGGATGAGGCGTACGCCGGGTTCGTCCCGCGGGTCAAGGGTGTTGCGCCCGGCGCCGGTGCGGCGCACCTGCACGGCCAGACCGACGATCTGTGCGAGCAGGATGGCCAGCAGCACCAGGAGATTCCGATAGCGGGTGAAAAACGAATCCATGGCAGTGAGAGGGACTAGGGTCTAGGGACTAAGGGACTAAAGGACAACGGTTGATCGGACTTTGGAGGATTTCGTTCTGCATGTTGTTTGAACTGTTGAGGGACACCTGTATCGCCGTGTTTTAGCCGGGCCTAGTCCCTCAGTCCCTAGTCCCTCGGTTCCCGGCTAGTCGATCTTGATCTTGCGCAGCAGGCGGAAGTCGGAGAGCATCTTGCCGGTGCCGAGCACGACGGAGGCCAGAGGATCGTCGGCTATGGAGACGGGCAAACCGGTCTCTTCGCGGATGCGCTTGTCGAGGTTCTTGATGAGCGCGCCGCCGCCGGTGAGCACGATGCCGCGGTCGCTGATGTCGGCCGAGAGTTCGGGTGGAGTGCGCTCGAGGGCCACGCGGATGGCGTTGACGATGACGGCGATGCACTCGCCGAGGGCCTCGCGGATTTCGCTGTCGTCGATGGAGATGGTCTTGGGCACGCCTTCGATCAGGTTGCGGCCCTTGATCTCCATGGTGAGCGGCTTGTCCAGCGGATATGCCGATCCGATCTCTATTTTGATATGCTCGGCGGTGCGCTCGCCGATGAGCAGGTTGTACTTGCGCTTGAGATAGTTGGTGATGGCCTCGTCCATCTGGTTGCCGGCCATGCGCACGGAGCGCGAATAGACGATGCCGGACAGCGAGATGACGGCGATATCGCTGGTGCCGCCGCCGATGTCCACGACCATGTTTCCGGAGGGCTCGGTGATGGGTAGGCCGGCGCCGATGGCCGCGACCATGGCCTGTTCGACGAGATACACTTCGCTGGCCTTGGCGCGGTAGGCGGAGTCTTCGACGGCGCGCTTTTCCACCTGGGTGATCTCGGAAGGCACGCCGATGACGATGCGGGGATGGACCAGCATCTTGCGGTTGTGGGCCTTCTGGATGAAGTAGTTGAGCATCTTCTCGGTGACTTTGAAGTCGGCTATGACGCCATCCTTCATGGGCTTGATGGCGACGATGTTGCCGGGGGTGCGGCCGAGCATCTCCTTGGCCTCCTTGCCCACGGCTTCCACTTCACCGGTGTTCTTGTTGATGGCCACAATGGAGGGCTCGTTGACAACAATGCCCTTGCCGGCCGCGAAGACCAGGGTGTTGGCGGTGCCGAGATCAATAGCCAAGTCGCTCGAGAACATACTGAAGAGCGAGCGCAGGCCGTGTGAGCGGGTGGAGCGCGAAGGATAACCGTTCAATGACATAAGGAGATTGCGTCTACCTCAATCCTTATTGTACGGCCAATGGGCGGTGGCCGTAATTTGAAGCCGTCAATGAGGGCGAAGGTAGTCCCAATGCGGTACACTCAGTTGTTTCCCGGTTTGGGACGGCATTCTATGGCCGCTCCGCGTTTTCCATCTCTTTTCGAGGTATTTCCATGGTTTATCCGACGTTTCACAATCTGATTGGCGGCGAATGGCTGCCGGCATTGAGCGGCAAGACGATCCTGAACCTGAACCCGGCCAACCACGCGGACGTGGTGGGGGCGTTCCCGTCTTCCCACGCGGAAGACGTAGAGCTGGCCGTGGCCGCGGCGAAAAAGGCCTTTGCGACGTGGCGGCTGGTTCCGGCGCCCAAGCGGGCTGAGGTGCTGATGCGCGCGGGGCTGCTGTTGCAGCAGCGCAAGGAGCAGTACGCCCACGATATGACCCGCGAGATGGGCAAGGTGCTGGCCGAGACCCGGGGGGACGTGCAGGAGGCGATCGACGAGGCCTTTTACGTGGCCGGCGAGGGACGGCGGCTCTTCGGGCAGACCACGCCCAGTGAGTTGCAGAACAAATTTGCCATGAGCGTGCGCATGCCGGTGGGCGTGGTGGGGCTGATTACGCCGTGGAACTTCCCCATGGCGATTCCGAGCTGGAAGCTGTTTCCGGCGCTGGTTGCGGGCAATGCGTGCGTAATCAAGCCGGCCACGGATACGCCGCTCTCGGTCTACAACCTGGTGCAGGCGCTGGTGGATGCGGGGCTGCCGCCGGGGGTGGTCAATATCGTCAGTGGGAGCGGTTCGGCTGTGGGAAGGTCGCTGGTGGAGCACCCGGACGTGCGCGCCATCAGCTTTACCGGGTCGAGCGAGGTGGGTTCGCTGGTGGCGCAGCGGGCAGCGGCCACGTTCAAGCCGGTGTCGCTGGAGATGGGCGGCAAGAATGCGCAGATTGTGCTGGACGACGCCAACCTGGAATTGGCTCTCGAGGGCGCGCTGTGGGGCTCCTTCGGCACTACCGGACAGCGCTGCACGGCGACCAGCCGCATCTTGCTGCAAAAGGGAATTGCGGAGAGATTTACGGCTGAGTTCGTGGAGCGGGCGAAGAAGCTGAAGGTGGGCAACGGGCTGGAGGAGTCGGTCGAGGTGGGTCCGCAGGTGAATCCGAGCCAGATCGAAACCTCAACGAAATACCTGGCCATTGCGCTGGCTGAGGGGGCGAAGCTGCTGGCCGGTGGGCATCCGCTCACCGAGGGCGCCTACGCCCACGGCACATTCTTTGAGCCGACGGTGCTGGGCGGAGTTACGCCGGGGATGCGGATTGCGCGCGAAGAGGTGTTTGGGCCGGTGGTGAGTCTGATCGAGTTCGATAGCTTTGAGGAAGCTATCGATATTGCCAACTCCATCGACTACGGGCTTTCGACGGCGCTTTATACGAAGGATGTGAACCGGGCGTTTACGGCTATTCGCGACCTGGAGGCAGGAATAACTTATATCAACGCTCCTACCATTGGCGCGGAGGTGCATCTGCCGTTCGGCGGGGTGAAACATACGGGGAACGGGCACCGGGAGGGGCTGGGAGCTATCGACTTCTTCACGACCTGGAAGGCGGTGTATGTGGATTACTCCGACAAACTGCAAAGGGCACAGATCGATAACGCGGAGTGAGAACAGAGGAATCAGCGCGAAATGAGCAGATGGGCTGCTTCGAGCGGGGTCTGATCTATCTCCTCAACCGCGCGTGCAGGGCGACGGCGCCTGCGCGCGTAAGTGTACAGATTGCAGTCAGGTCGCACTTGTAGTGGATATTTGCGGGAGTGTCCTGCCATCTGGCCGCATTGCCTTCTCCGCCAGTCTTGTCGATGAGGAAAGTCTTTCTTGCGATTGTCTGGATGATCCCCCTGGAGGGGTCATACATGACTAATTCGTCGTCTCCTTCGATGGCGAAAGTCGCGGGTTCTTCCGGCGCGTTCTTCTTAGCTTTCTTGCGGGTGGCAGATGCCTTGCGGGCGCCGGATGCCGTGGCGGCGGCAGATGTTCCAGGAGGCGAGGGGTTTCGATCCGCGTGTGCGTTCGCCTGGCGATTCAGCAATTCAGCCTGCTCGTCAAGGGTTGGGAAGTCCTGCGAGAAGCTCCAGAAAGCAATGCGCTCATATGCCTGCCTTGAGCATGGCATATCTCCTTGAGAGCTTATGGATTGAATTTGCCCATCTTGGCCGATGTTATTCTGGAAGATATCCTGACCGTGCTCCCGCTGAAGTTCCAGAGCTTCGGATCGGGCAATATCGATCGCTTGCGCTATCTGGTCCGTGGAAACCTTGCCTGCGCTCGCCGTCCCGGCCTTGGGTTCCTTATCGGATGGAGCAAGAGCCGCAGCTTGCCGGGGATCGTACTTCAACACGATGGTCTTACTGCACAACACAGAGCCGGCGGGATCCTTGAGTTGGATATCGAAAGCAAGTGGACGCGGCGGACTGCTTGCCGCGAGCGAAAACTCTGCATGCTTGCCAGGATCGCTGGGTTCGACCACCAGGTGGTATTTAAGCTTTTTTCCCCAATTTAAGATCAGATGGCCCTTCAGCCCATCCGCGTAGGAGACGACCGATCCCAAGTCGAATGGCGCATGGGAACCGGCCGGGCCCCAGGCAACGGCTGCGAACGCGACTCCAACCAGAATCCCGAGTCCCGCGCCTATCGCGGCGTAGACGTATGTTGGGTTGGCTGCGGGCTTTGAGGGTTCAACGGCGGAACCTTGCTGGGGCGAATCAGCTATTGCGCCGATTGGATTCTGCTGTTCTGCATCCGCAGTCTGGGCGCCTGGATCCGTTTGATCCTCATCCTTTTTCTCGCCTTGGGGAGCTTGCTGGCCGGCGCCCGAGGTGGCGCCGTAGGGCTCTTGCGGATCTTCATCTGTCATCAGGCGGACCCCTTTCCCGGTTGTCCGAATTTCCAAATTTCTGGAATCAGCTAGATTGGACCACGCATTGCCTTCTGCGTAAATAGCAATAAATGGTCAGGGAAATGTCTGGTTACCAGAGCGTGTTTCATCAACATTTTCTCAACCCGTAAACCATTGATTCAGGTGGATATGGCGCCGGCGGGTGGCATTTATGAAACTTAACATCCAGAGCATTCTCATTTCATATGCAGCCCTTGCGTCTGCATAGAAAGTGGTATCTGCCTCCGCCCCAGCGAAGAAGAACTGTCGCTTCACCCCACCGAACAAAGTTCGCCCGGTGGGGACCCCGATAAGGAATGAGCTACTTGACTGTCCGGTTTTTGCAAAGAGCCGGAATGAAAATGCTGTGGCGGGGGCGAGACTGAATCAGCTGGGAATAGAGAGACGTTCGCGGGCGAGCCGCAGATGCGCGTTACTGCGTTTGCGGACAAGGCCGAAAGGCGAACTTTCGGGCCTTTTCCGCAGAATGCAATTCGGAGAGTCTTGATGGAAGCCAGGCCGAAGTCATCCCGGCGCAATGACTACCGCGGGCCGGAGCGCCCAAGAGTTGCAGGGAATCCCCAGCGCCGGGGAGCCGATTCTGTTGGAACGGGTGATCGCCGCGATGGATGCCGTCCTGGGCGCTTGCAGCAGGAGCGAAAGCGGCCGGAGCAACTCACGAAGCTGAGGCCGTTCCGAGCCCCTAAGACCTTGTCCCCTCGAGCACATCTCTAAGCGCAAAACTGGTTTCGAGGCGGGTGACGCCGGGGAGGCGGGAAAGTTCGTTCTGGTGGAGGCGGCCGTAGTCGTCGATGCCGGCAACGCGGACCTGGAGCATGTAGTCGTACTGGCCGGCCATCAGGTGGCAGCTCACGATTCCTTTGGAGCGGCGGATGGCGGTTTCGAAGGCGGCCAGCACCGGGGCCGATTGGCGCTCCAGGGTGACGCGGATGAAGACGGTCATGCTCTTGCCGAGGAGGCGGTCGTCGATCTGGGCGCGGTAGCCGCGGATGGCGCCGGCTGCTTCGAGAGCCTGGATGCGGCGCGAGGCGGCCGAGGCGGACAGGCCGACGGCTTCGCCGACTTCGTAGTTGGTGGCGCGGCCGTGGCGCTCAAGAAAGCGCAGAATGGATTCATCCAGTTCATCGAGGGCGTTGTTTCCGGCCGCAGACGCGTATTGCGTCCCGGTTCCAGGGTACAGCGCGCCTGATTCTTGCGCAAGACGGCTATTCTTGTCACGTTTCGTTCCCATAGGGCATTTTTATCACGAAGTTTGCACACATTGGAAGCCCCTTGCGCCGTAGGATTCTTGGCAGTTGGACCTGGATGCACGCCCGACGCCGGACAGTCCTCCCCCGACAAACAAAACCGGAGCCGGGTCTTCGCAACAGGCGGGTTCTTCCCGGCCGGCATCCAAAGGTTCAGACAGGAGAGACAGCGATGATTATTGGCGTTCCCAAAGAGATCAAGGATCAAGAGTCCCGCGTGGGCGTAACCCCGGCGGGCGTGAAGGAACTTACCGAGGCCGGTCACACCGTGCTGGTGGAGACACAGGCGGGCGAGCAGTCCAGTTTTCCCGATGCGGAGTACCAGAACGCCGGCGCGGAGATGGTGGGCGAGGCCGGCTACGCGTGGGGCAAGGCCGACCTGGTGGTGAAGGTTAAGGAGCCTATCGAAACGGAGTACGTTTATTTCCGCGAGGGGCTGGTGCTGTTTACCTATTTGCACCTGGCGCCGCTGCCGGGCCTGACCGACAAACTGCTGGAGAAGGGTGTGATCGGGATCGCGTATGAGACGGTGCGGGACCGCCAGAATACGCTGCCGCTGCTGACGCCGATGAGCGAGGTTGCGGGCAGGATGAGCGTGCAGGTGGGGGCGTCGTATCTTGAGAAAGAGCGCGGCGGACGGGGGATTCTGCTGGGCGGCGTGCCGGGCGTGCCGCCGGCGCACGTGTGCATCCTCGGCGGAGGAATCGTGGGCACCAATGCGGCGCGGGTTGCGCTGGGGTTCGGCGCCAAGGTGACGCTGGTGGACGTGAACCTGAACCGGCTGCGGGAGCTGGACGACATCTTCGGCGGGCGGCTGTATACGCTGGCGTCGAACAGCTACAATGTGGCGCAGGCTACGAAAGAGGCGGACCTGGTGATCGGCGGAGTGCTGATTCCAGGGACGACGGCGCCCAAGATCGTGACCCGCGCCATGGTGTCGCAGATGAAGAAGGGCGCAGTGATTGTGGACGTGGCCATCGACCAGGGCGGATGCGTGGAGACGGCGCGGCCGACGTCGCACTCCGATCCGAGTTACGTGGTGGATGGGGTGGTGCACTACTGCGTGACGAACATGCCGGGCGCGGTGCCGCATACTTCGACGCTGGCGCTGACCAACTCGACCTTCCCCTATCTGCTGCGGCTGGCCAACCTGGGCGCGCGGGAGGCGCTGATGCAGGATGCGGGACTGGCCGAGGGACTGAACACGTGGATGGGCGTGCTGACGCATCGCGGCGTGGCGGAGAGCCAGGAGCGGGAGTGGACGGCCGCGGCTAGCGTGATTGCCTAAGCGGCACTCGCATTAAGCGAAAACAAAGATTTCTTTCACCGCTTCGACGCGAGACTTCGCGATGCCGGGCCGGAGGGTGAAGAAGTCTGTCACGAGATGAGAATCCGCAAGTTATGATTGCTGGATGAAGTCCATCGAAAGACAGAGAATCGCGCGATGACGACAAGAGTTTTGACGATTGCGGGAGCGGCCCTGCTGTTGGCGGGCTGCGGAGCGTTCGCCCAAGCCGCAGCAGCTCAGGCAGCGGCGATCCCTGCGCCGCCAAAGACGGAAAAGATCCCGGTCACGGATGTTTATCACGGCGTAAACGTGATGGACGACTACCGCTGGCTGGAGAACGGCGACAATGCGAAGGTGAAGGCATGGGCCGCCGCACAGAACGCCTATACGCAGGGCTACGTGAGCAACCTGCCGCAGCGTGGCGCCATCGTCGCCTTTCTGAAGAAGGCGCGGCAGCAGGCGCATGTCAGGTACGGCGGCTTCCAGTATGCCGGCGGGCTGCTTTTCGCCTTGAAGTTCGACCCCGAGAAATCGGCCGCGGCGCTGGTGGTGTTCCGCGATCCCGAGGACAAAGCCAGCGAGCGCACCGTGGTCGACCTGAACACGCTGGCCGCCGGCAAGATCTTCCAGGCGAGTTGGTACAAGCCATCGCTGGATGGGACCATGGTGGGCATGGCGCTGGGCACCGGAGGCAGCGAGGACGCGGCCCTATACGTGTTCGATGTGGCAACCGGCAAACAGATCGGAGAGCCGGTTCCGCGCGTGCAGTTTGCGACCGCGGGCGGCGATATGGCCTGGACGGCCGATGACCGGGGCTTCTATTACACGCGCTATCCGCAGGGCCATGAGCGCCCCGCCGAGGATGCAAACTTCTACCAGCAGGTCTACTACCATGTGCTGGGCACGAGCGCCGCGCAGGACAGGTACGTCCTGGGCAAGGAGTTTCCGCGCATTGGAGAAACGGCGCTGGAGACGGCGCACGACGGCAAGCACATCCTGGTCAGCGTGGAGGACGGCGACGGGGGAAGGTATGAGCATTTTCTGCTTGCGCCCGACGGCAATGCGGCCCAGATCACGCGCTTCGGCGACAAGATCGTCGATATTCAGTTCGGCGCCGACGACAGCCTCTGGCTTCTGAGCCATGCAAACAGCGACAAAGGCGAGCTGGACCACCTTGCAGCCGGCAGCGTGAAGCTGGCGGACGCGGTGCGCGTGGTGGCGCCCATGCGGGGCAGCATCGAAGGCGTCAGCTCCGTAGACGAAATGCGCCGCTTCTGGGCCGCCGATCACGAGTTGTACGTCACGGTGGTAGATGGCGGGCCGGAGGAGATTCTGAAGTTCGACCTGCGCGGCAAGAGCGAGGGCAAGGTTCCGGCGCCTGAGGTCGCGTCCGTCAGTACTCTGGTTCCGCTCTCTGGCGACTCGTTCCTCTACAGCGCGCAAACCTATACCCAGGCCTCGCAATGGTTCCGTTACAACGGCGGGGGTCAGTCCGTCGCATTGCCGTTCAAAACCGAGACCGGCATCCGTTTCGACGATGTGGAAGTGCGCCGCGAATTCGCCACCTCGAAGGACGGAACCGAGATCCCGATGAGCATTTTGATGCGCAAGGGGACGAAGCTCGATGGGTCGAATCCGGCGCTCCTCTATGGTTACGGTGGCTTCGGCATCAGCCTGGGCCCCTATTTCGCCGGCGTCTTTGGCCGCCTGTGGCTCGACCAGGGCGGCATCCTGGTGAATGCCAATCTGCGCGGCGGCGGCGAATACGGCGAAAGCTGGCACACCAACGGCAGCCTGCTGAACAAGCAGAACGTCTTCGACGATTTCGCGGCCTGCGCGCAGCACCTGATTGCGGCCGGGTACACATCGCCGGAGCACCTCGCCGTCGAAGGGGAAAGCAACGGTGGCCTGCTGATGGGAGCAGAGCTGACGCAACACCCGGGGATGTTCCGGGTGGTCCTGTCCGGGGTGGGCATCTACGACATGTTGCGCGTGGAACTGGACCCCAACGGGACCTTCAACGCCACCGAGTACGGGACGGTCAAGGATGCGGCGCTGTTCAAGGCCATGTACGCCTATTCGCCGTACCACCACGTTCAGGCAGGCGTGAAGTATCCGGCGATACTGTTTTTCGCCGGCGACAACGACCATCGCGTGAATCCCGCGCATTCGCGCAAGATGACCGCGGCGTTGCAGGCCGCAAGCGCGTCGGGGCTGCCCGTGATGCTGCGCACCAGCGCCAACGCGGGACACGGCATCAGCACCGACAAGGATGAAGCGCTTGAGGAATCGGCCGACATATACAGCTTTTTGTTCGCGCAACTGGGAATGCAGATGGCGCCCAATCCTTAGAGCTGTCAGGGGAGAATAGGGCGTCCCCATTTGCATGAACGATGCTTCACACGGAGGAAACCATGGAACGGCGTCAGTTTCTTGCTGCTTCGATTGCGACTTCAGCTATTGCGATTGCGGGGGATGGGAAGGCGCAGGCGCCGGCGGGGCGAACGCGCGAGTTCTACCAGATGCGCCGCTATAACCTGCAAAGCGGTCCGCAGACGAAGGTGACCGAGAGCTACTTCGGGGATGTGCTGATTCCGGCGCTGACCCGGATGGGGATGGGCCCGATTGGCGCGTTCCGGCTTGATGTTGGACCGGAGACGCCGGCGTTCTATCTGCTGATTCCGGGTTCTTCAGTGGAAGCTCTTGCAGAGTTGGATCTGCATCTCGGCCAGGATGCGGGCTTCGTGAAGGTTGCGGAGTCGTTCTGGAATGCGACGGCGGCGGCGCCGGCGTTCGAGCGCGTGGAGAGCTCTCTGCTGGCGGCGTTTGAGGGCTGGCCGAAGTTGACGCCGCCGGCGGCAGCGGCCACCAAGGGCAAGGGCATCTTTCAACTGCGCACGTATGAGAGCCCCAGCGACGGGGATCACGTTCGCAAGGTGGAGATGTTTCATTCGGGGGAGTTCGAGATCTTCCTCAAGGCTGGGTTTCATCCGGTGTTTTTCGGCGACACGCTGATCGGCGCGCGGATGCCGAACCTGACCTACATGCTGAGCTTTGCCGACCAGGCGGAGCTGGAAGCGAAGTGGGACGTTTTCCGCAACGATCCGGCATGGAAGAAGCTGTCGACCAGCCCGCGGTTCAGTTCGGATCAGCTTGTGACGAATATAACGAATCTGATTCTGAGCCCGCTGGGGTGTTCCCAGATCTGAAACGTGGAAGAGACCGGAAGAGTGGCGCCGTTGTTTGGAAGAGTGCAAAAATGTTGCAGTCCAGCGACGATTTTCCAGAGTTCATGAAGCATCCTGCAAACCTGATCGCGAAGTCCGATCAAGCGACTCCGGGCGTTGAGGGCTATGTCTTCGACGGCGCAGACGGGAGCCGGATGGCGTTTTGGACTTGCCGTGAAACTGCGGCATCGGCGGAACATGCCCATGATTACGACGAATACCTGATCGTTGTGCAGGGCTGCTACACCCTGATCATTCAAGGCGAGCGGATTCCGTTGCAGGCCGGGGAGGAATATCTCATCCCGCGCGGTGTGCCGCACAGCGGCGAGGTTCTTGCTGGAACGAGAACGATCCATGCATTCGGCGGTCGGCGTGCCCACCGGGCTCAGGGCTCCTGAAAGTATCCTCATCGGCTCGCGCGCTGCGGGCGCAAGGGAACGGAGCGCGGAAAGCGGGCGCAAGATTCTTGTTGACAGATAAATCTAATAGGCATATATCTAATAGAAATATGGCGAAACGATCAAGTTCGAGCATGGAAGTGCTTCTGGGCCTGCTGACGATCGAGCCCATGTCGGGCTACGACCTGGGGCTGACGATCCGGGGATCGGTCGGTCACTTTTGGAACGAAAGCTACGGGCAGATCTATCCCAACCTGAAAAAGCTGGCAGGCAACGGGTTTGTGACCGCGAAGACGGAGCGGCAAAAAGGCAAGCCGGACCGGCGCATCTACTCGATCACGAAAAAGGGACGGGAACGATTGACGGAGTGGCTGGCGGTGCCGCCGCAAGCGGAGATTCCGCGCAACGAATTGCTGCTGAAGCTGTTCTTTGGCGAGCAAGTTCCCGCTGAAATCCTGATTGGATATGTGGAGCGCATGGCGGAGGAAAGCCGCACGCTGCTGGAGTTGCTGGAACGGGCGGTGCGCGAGGAGATCGACAAGAACCGGCACTATCCCGGCGCGCCCTACTGGAGAATGGCCGCACATTTTGGACAGATGGAAATGAAAGCGCACCTGCGCTGGGCGGAAAAGACGTTAGCCGAATTGAACAAGATAGCCAGGAAACAGCGGAAGTCTTCAGAGACCCGCCAGGAGAAAAGACATGCAGGCAAATGAGATGTTTGCGGCAGCGAATTCAGATGGACGCGAAGGACCGAAACAGATCGCATCGTGGGCACACCTGGCGGGCTTTCTTCTGATCGGGGCGGGCGTGGTGGCGTTGGGCTTTCTGGCTCAGCACGCACCCACCGGAGGCGGCGGAGCTGCATCCGGCCAGCTTGCCAGCCACAGCAAAGCCATCCCTATTTACCTGGGCGCAATCTTCATGGACTGGGCCCTGCTCTATTACTGCTGGGCCGGCGTGCATAAGCGCGGCGGAAACCTGAGAACGCTTTCGGGCGGGCGCTGGACCTCGTGGAAGAGCGTCGCGGTGGACCTGGGGATTGTGTTGCCGTTCTGGGTGTTATGGGAGGGCGCGGCCTATGGCGTCCACTGGCTGCTGGCGCCGAGGCTGCTGGGAACAGACAGCGCGAAGACCGTCGACAGCCTGTTGCCGCAGAGCCTGCTTGAAATCCTGGTTTGGATCGGGGCCTCGATTACCGCCGGCGTTTGCGAGGAGATGGCATTTCGCGGCTACTTGCAGCGGCAGTTTTACGCGCTGGGCGGCGGCATTGTGGCGGCCGTGCTGGGGCAGGGATTGGTGTTTGGCCTGTTTCACAGCTATCAGGGCTGGAGGAATGTGATCGTGATCAGCGTGCTTGGAGTGCTTTATGGAGCGCTGGCCGCGTGGCGCGGGAATCTGCGTGCAAACATCGTCGCGCATGCATTTACCGACGTTTGGGAGGGTTGGCTGAAGTTTGTGGTTTGGAGGTAGTCCGGCAGCCTCGCCAGCGATGGCTGGGTTGTGTCTTCCTTTGTCTTTGTGCAGGGAATGGGTGGAATCCAAGGTCTCAAAATCGAGACCTGGGGCACCCGGCTGACCACTGACGACTGACTACTGACGACTGCCGGTTCTATAATCGGCGCATGTCGTTCTTAGGCGATCCACGGCGGCGGACGATTGCCCTGCTGGGAGGCGGGGTGTTGCTGGTGTTCGCGCTGCTGGGGGCGCTGCAGTGGTTCAACACCTCGGGAGTGGGTTTTCTGAATCCCGAGACATCGGGAGAGACGCTGATCTTCACCGCTCTGACGGTGCTGGTGTTTCTGCTGCTGGTGGCATTGTCGATGCTGCTGCTGAGGAACATCCTGAAGACATATGCCGGGCAAAGCAGCAGCGCGCTGGGCTCGCGGCTGCGCACGCGGATGGTGCTGGGTGCGGTGATGATCGCGCTGTTGCCGGCGATTTTCATGTTTCTCTTCAGCTTCCAACTGCTGAACCGGTCCATCGACCGCTGGTTCTCGCCGAACACGTCGGAGTTGCGCGAGGATTCGACGCGGGTGGTGCTGGAACTGGCGCAATATGTGACCGAGAATGCGCGCGTGGAGGCGGAGTCGATTGCGGCCTCCGGGGCGCCGGACAAGGAGCTTGCGGCGCTCCAGGACGAACTGGGTTCGCACCGGATTACGCTGGCTGGCGGGTTTGCGGTGGTCTACAGCAAGGATCTGCGCACGATGGCAAGTTTTCAGGCTCCGCCGGAGCAAAGCCAGGCCAGTTTGCTTCCCTGGCTGCCCGAAAAGACCGAGGAAGGCAAGCTGGGAGCAGCGGTTCCGTTGCGCGGGCCGCTGACAGCCAATCTGCTTTCCACGGCGCGGCGCGGCGATGAGGCGGTGTTCAAGGTGGGGGGGCAGGAGTACGCGCTGGGGATGTCGGCGACGGCATCGGGCAAGGTGGTGGTGGTGGCGCTGCCGATGCCGGTGGGATTAAGCCAGACGGTGGTGCGCATCCGCGCCGGGGCAGACGAGTATTGGGAGCTGTTTCGCAAGCGCCACCAGATTCGCACCATATTCGTTTTGCTGCTGCTGCTGATCACGGTGTTTGTTTTTTTCTCCAGCGTGTGGCTGGCGCTGTTTTTGTCCAAGCAGATCACGCGGCCGGTGGAGGCGCTGGGCGACGCGATGGACGAGATCGCGGACGGCAAGTACGACCATCGCGTGGCGTTGGTGGCCAGCGGGGAGATGGGCGACCTGGTGCGGTCGTTCAACCACATGGCGGCGGACCTGGAGACGAGCCGTTCCCTGGTGGAGAGCTCGTCGGCGCAACTGACGGCGGCCAACCTGGCCGTCGAGGAGCGGCGGCGGGAGCTGGAGACGATCGTGGAGACGATTCCCAGCGGCGTGGTGACGCTGGATGGAGCGGGCTTCGTGCTCCAATCGAATCGCGCGTTTGCGGCGCTGATGGGACGGCGCGAGGACGTGCGCCTGACCGGAGAGCGAATCGAGACGCTGTTTCCGGCCGAATGTCTGGAGGATTTGGCGGGGGTGATCCGGCGCGGGCACCGCATGGGCGCGGCATCGACGGAGATCGAACTTCTTGCACGGGGCCGCACCATCCATTTTGCCGTTACCAGCGCGCGGCTGGAACTGGTGCACGGCGCGGCGGGGACGGTGCTGGTGGTGGAGGACATGACCGAGCTGTTGCGGGCGCAGCGACAGTTGGCGTGGAAGGAGGTGGCGCAGCGGGTGGCGCACGAGATCAAGAATCCGCTGACGCCCATCGCTCTTTCCGCGGAACGGATCGGCAGGCACCTGGAACGCGGCCAGCCGGACTCGCCGCAGGTGATCAGGAAGTGCAGCGAGGTGATTCTGGGCTGCGTGGGTACGTTGCGGACGCTGGTGGACCAGTTCTCGGTGTTGGCGCAGTTTCCCTCGCCGCAGCCGCGGGCCTGCGACATGAATCGAGTAGCTGAGGAAGCGCTGGCGCTGTTTGCCGGCCGCCTGGACGGCATTACGGTGGAGTGGGATCTGGAACCGGGGTTGCCGCCGGTGCTGGCCGATCCGGAGGCGATCCGGCGCGCGCTGGCTAACCTGGTCGACAACGCCGCCGAGGCCATGCAGGGCAGCCTGCTGCGCGTGCTGGGGATTCATAGCTCGCTGAGCGAGGATGGCGGGTCGGTGGAAGTTGCGGTATCCGACACCGGTCACGGGCTGACGGACGAGATACGGGAGCGGCTGTTTCTTCCCTTCTACTCGACCAAGCATCGGGGCACGGGGCTGGGCCTGTCGATCGCGGCCAAGATTGTGCAGGAACACGGTGGCTCGCTGCGCGCGGAGTCCAATAGCCCCAAGGGCGCGCGGTTCCTGCTGCGGTTGCCGTTGATGGAAAACGGCGCCGGAGCGCAGTCGGCGCTGGAAGGCAGCACGGTTGCCAGCCTGAAGGGATTGCCCTGATGAATCACGTGCTGGTGGTGGACGACGAGGCGGAGATTCGCAATTCTCTGGAAGAGATTCTGCGCGAGGAGGGCTACGGGGTGGCCACGGCGGCCACCGCAACCGAGGCCCTGGTGCTGTTGCAGGACGCGCCCTACGACGTGGTGCTGCTGGACATCTGGCTTCCCGACCGGGACGGGCTGGACGTGCTGGCCGACATGCACGTGCTGGCCGCGGAGATGCGGCCGGAGGTGGTGATCATCAGCGGCCACGGCACCATCGAGGCGGCGGTGAAGGCCACCAAGCTGGGCGCATACGATTTTCTGGAAAAGCCGCTCTCGCTGGAACGTACGCTGATCGTGCTGAAGAACGCGGTGGAGGCGCGGCGGCTGCGCACGGAAAACCTGGAATTCAAGCGGCAGTTCAGCGTGGGGTCGGTGCTGACCGGCGCCAGCGTTCCGGTAAAGGCGCTGCGGCAGCAGATCCGGCTGATGGCGCCCACCAATGGACGGGTGCTGATCTACGGCGAGTCGGGGACGGGCAAGGAGCTGATTGCGCGCTCCATTCATGCCGAGAGTTTGCGGCGGGATCGCGTGTTCGTGGAGCTGAACTGCGCGGCCATCCCCGAGGCGCACATCGAGGCCGAGCTGTTCGGCTACCGGCACGGGGCGCAGCCCGGCGGACCGGTGGAACAGCGCGGCACGCTGGAGCGCGCCGACGGGGGAACGCTGTTTCTGGACGAAGTGGGCGACATGAGCCTGAAGACGCAGGCCAAGGTGCTGAGTGCGCTGGACGACCAACTGTTTACGCCGGTGGGCGGCACGCAGCCGCTGAGAGTGGACGTGCGGCTGATCGCGTCAACAAATAAAGATCTGGAAGAGGAGATCGCCAAGGGCAACTTTCGCGAGGATCTGTTCTACCGGCTGAACGTGGTCCCGTTTTTTGTACCGCCGCTCAGGGAGCGGAAGCAGGACATTCCACCACTGGCGATGGAGTTTCTGGCCGAGTTCGGCCGCCAGTACGGACGCCCGCGGATGGAGATCGGCGAAGAGGCGCTGGAGACGCTCGCCGCATACCGCTGGCCGGGCAACGTGCGGGAACTGAAAAATGTGATCGAGCGGGTGATGATCCTCAATCCCCGCGTGCTGCGCATCGAGCGCAAGCATCTGCCGCCGTTGACGCACAAGGCGGGCACGCGCTCGACGGAGGAGTTCTCATCGCTGCAACAGGCTCGGGACGCGTACGAGCGGGAATACATCCTGAAAAAGATTGAAGAAGCGCGCAATAACGTAAGCCACGCGGCTGAATTGCTGGGGCTGGAGCGAAGCCACCTGTATCGCAAGATGAAGGCGTTGGGGATCAGCGTCAGAGAGTAGCGTCTGTCCGGAAGCGGACACGGGTTTGCGAATCTGGACAGCCGGTGAGTTGCGTCCCGTTCGTAAGCAACGGCTATCCCCTTGCAGATGAGGTCCTTGAGAGACTGTCGACAGGCCGGAGCTTTGGCAGGCAAATTGCCTGCTATTTGACGGGAAGAAACCTGCACGGAGGTTTGCGATGGCCTATTTTGAGCGGGTTCGCGATGTGGTTTCAGGGCCATTCAGCCCTGACGTCATCCAGCAACGGACGGCCGCTGGATGGCAGATGGTCTCCATCGAGTGGCGGCGCGAGCTGCCCGACGCGGAGACGCCGCCGGAGGGTGGATTCGACGAGGACATCCCCTATGGTCTGCGCGTTTCCGACGACTGCAAGCGGCTGGAGGTCCATCCCAGAGAGCACCAGGCGCTGATGCTGATGATGGAGTTGCTGGTGCAGGACTTCTCCTATTCCAGCATCGTGAGCGACCTGAATGAGAAAGGTTTCCGGATGCGGGACGGGCGGCCGTGGAGCCGGGTCGCGGTCTTCAATATGATTCCGCGCCTCATCGACGTCGGGCCGCGATTCTTCAACTCCGACGAGTGGGAGAAGCGGCGGCAGAGATTCTCGCGGGCCAAGGCGCCAGAGGGCCTGTAGAGGAACTCTCGAATTCACCGCAGATACGCTACTTGTAAATCGGTCCCAGGGATGCGGGGTTGTCGCCTAACTGCGGGTCGACGCGGAAGTCCCAGACGGACTGGTTGATGTCGGAGGCGGAGAGGATTTCGACCAGCGCGTATTCGCCGATGAGGAGCGGCTTGCCGGGGGAGATTTTGAGCCAGTGCTTGCCGGGAAGGACTTCGACCTTGGTGGGAATCACGTCTTCGTCCTGGGTGACGGCGCCGGTGGGGCTCATGTGGATGGCGCCGACGATGCGGACGGTGCGGCGCTCGTCGACGCGGACGATGGCGAAGCCCGAGGTGGCCGAATGCGCTCCATGCTTGCGGCTGGCCACCTCTTTGGCGCCGCCGGTGTTGACGGTGATGGCGTGGGAGATGACCTGCTCGGTGTCGTCGGGGGCGTTGAGGGAGAGATAGAGGACCGGATCGTTGACGTGGAGGTGAACCTTGGCGTGCGCGCCTTCGAGCTCCAGGGTGGCCTTGGCGCCGGCCATGGGGTTGAGGGTGCTGAGGCCGTGTTTGGTCTTGGCAATTGCGCCGAGTTCGTTGGGCAACAGCTCGACCAGCTCGGGAGTGCCTTGAAAGGTATCCATGGCAAAGACGCCGTCCTCGTCGGGCAGTTCGAGGCCCTTGGCAACTTCGGGGCGGCGGGCCTTTTGTGCGTCGCGCTCGGCGGCTTCTTCCTTGTCGATGTCTTCGGCCTCTTTCATGGCTGGAGAGGCTTCTTCGACCTGGTTGGCGTGGTCGCGCTCCCACTTGCGCGTGGCGTCCCAATCCACCAGGTCCACGGGCAGTTCCTCCCATTCGCCACTGCGCTCGATGGAGATGTAGCGGACCCGGTCGCCGACGATCTCGTACTTGCGGACCAGTTGATAGGTGCCGTCCTTGAGGATGAGGCGATGGTTGGTGGCCATGCCGGGGACGTCGGGCTTGAGGGGAAGGGTTTTCTGGGCGCGGACTGCGGAAGCGGACGAGGCCAGGAGCAGGATCGCCAGGAAGCATGTGAGCAAGCGCCGCAAATAAGGAAAATGGGTCATGGGGCTACAGTGCGGGTGAACTGCCACCAGTTTAGACGAACGGGACAAGGGTGCGTTGGCTGCTTGAAGGGGAGAAAACCGAGCCCAAAACCTAACCCTTTCGGGTTCCCGTGCATCCAATGTGTGTATTCTTAATATGAGGGATGGTAAATTGACGGGAATTTGGGCACATTGGAGCGGGAATCGCCGCGCAAAGCCAGGGGCTTTGCCGATGGCGACCGTGGTGTGCCTTGTCCTGCTGGCGCTGCTCACCGTGGTGCAGGTGGCGCACATGCACCCGATCGACAGCGATGCCGACCATTGCCCCCTTTGCATTGTGATGCATACGGCGGCCCCGGTCGCGGTGACGGCTGCCGTGGTGGTGCTGGTCGAGATCGAGACCCGCGCCCCGGTTTTTGAGGCACATTCGGTCACCCGGCACTGGCATTCCAAGCTCTTTACACGCCCCCCTCCATCTGACTGTTAGCCCATCTCTCCGGATTCTTTCTTGAGCGATGCGTTGGGCCGACCCTGAAACTGCCTCCACCAATGCGAGGCATGGGCGCCCCGGCAGGCGGCTCCTCCGAATCCGGAATCGTTGCACCAGGATTGCTCAGGCGCCGCGGTATTCCCCCCACAGCCTGAATCCAGCAGCCGTCAGCCATCTACAGGAGGTACCCCATGCCGTTCAATCGCGGCACGATTTTCCGCATTCTTCCGGTCCTCGCCTTGATCTTCGCGGCGCTTACCTCGCCTGCGCAAAGCGGCAACGCCGGCGTTATTCGTGGCACCGTCACCGATCCTACCGGAGCCGTGATTCCCGGCGCCGCGGTCCACCTGACCAACCCGGAAAGCGGCCTGGACAGGAGCTCGACAACAGACGCGCTGGGTCAATTCACCTTTTCCAACATTCCCTTCAACCCATACCAGATCGCCGTTTCGGCCAACGGGTTCGGGTCGCTGACCCGACATGTCGAGATTCGTTCGGCGGTGGGAACGAACGTGAAGCTGGCATTGCCGATTGCCGGCGCCAGTTCGACCATCACAGTCGAGGCCCAGGGAGATCTGGTCGAAGACGATCCCACGTTCCACACCGACGTGGACCGCGACGCTTTTGTCAAGGTACCGCTGGAGAGCGCGTCTTCCGGGCTGAGCTCGCTGGTTACGCTCACCACCCCCGGTGTGGCGGCTGACTCCAATGGGCTTTTCCATGGGCTCGGCGACCACGCGTCGAACTCGTTTTCCGTGGACGGGCAATCAATTACCGACCAGCAGAGCAAAGTATTTTCCAACCAGATTCCATCCGATTCGATTCAGTCGATCGAAGTGATCAGCGGCGCGCCGCCGGCCGAGTATGGCGGCAAGACCAGCCTGGTGATTGTGGCGACCACGCGCTCCGGCCAGGGTGTCACGAAGCCTACCGGCAGCGTCAACAGCTCGTATGGCGCTTTCGGGTCGGCCACGGCCGGTGTCGACCTGGCCTATGGCGGCAAGAGTTGGGGAAATTTTGTCGAAGCCGATGGACTCAACTCCGGACGCTTCCTCGATCCCCCGGAGTTTGCGGTCTTCCACGACAAGGGTAACGAGCAGAACGTCTTCGATCGCGTAGATTTGACGTTTAACCCGGCCAACTCGATCCATCTGGACCTGAACTACAGCCGTTCCTGGTTCCAGACGCCCAATGCTTTCCAGAACCTGAATGTGCAGAATGTCGTCAGCGGAGGCACAAGCGCCAGTCCCCTCTTCGGCATCGTGGGAGACACGGACCAGCACTCAAAAATCCAGACGATCAATATCTCGCCCACCTATACGCGGGTACTGAGCACCGATTCAGTTCTCAACATGGGCGGCTATGTCCGCAAGGACTTCTACAATTATTTCCCCAGCGGCAACCCTCTTGCCGATCTTGGGCCGGCGACCCTGCAAACGTCGTCGATCTCGCAGAGCCGCACGCTGACCAACGCCGCAGTCCACTCGGACTTCGACTACTCAAAGGGAATCCACACCTTCAAAGCCGGGGTGGTTTACGGGCAGACCTTCCTGCGTGAGAACGATAACCTGGGCATCGTGGAATCGACCTATCCTCTCAGCGCCCCCTGTATGGACGTCAACGGCAACCCGCTGCCGGGTTACTCCGATCCTGCGGCTTGCGACGGCCTTGTGGCGCTCCAGAATCCCAACTACAACCCGGTCCTGGCCCCATACGATTTGACCCGCGGCGGCCGTGAGTACAACTTTGTGGGCCACACGGATGTAAAAGAACTGGCCATGTACGTCGAAGACCAGATCAAGGCCGGTAACTGGCTCTTCAACCTGGGCATCCGCGGGGACATTTATAACGGTCTCACGTCGGAGCAACAGGCGGAGCCTCGCGTCGGGGTTGGATACCATATCCAGCCCACCAGCACGGTGCTGAGCCTCTCCTACGCACGCACGCTGGAGACGCCATTTAATGAGAACCTGGTACTTTCGAGCAGAGGGTGCTCGAATGCAGTTCTGGCTCCATTGCTCGTCTGCACGCCCGGAGTATCGGGAACCCTGGACCCAGGGTTCCGCAACGAGTTCCACGCCAGCTTGCAACAGGCCTTCGGCAAGAAGGTGGTGGTGAGCGGCGAGTACATCTGGAAGTACACGCACAACGCTTTCGACTTCAGCATTCTGGGCAACACGCCGATCACCTTCCCCATCGACTGGCATAACTCGAAGATTCCAGGCTATGCGCTGCACGCCGATGTGCCGGACTTCCACGGTTTAAGCGCTTACGTTGTGATGTCGTCGGTGGCGGCACGATTCTATCCGCCGCAGGTGGCGGGCGCGGGAGCGACGGTGGGGCAGACGGGGTTGCCTTTCCGCATCGATCACGACGAGAAGTTCAACCAGACCTCGCACCTGCAGTACACGCTCTCGCGCGGCAAGTGGTTAAGCGGCCTCTGGGGCGGATTCAATTGGCGCTATGACAGCGGACTGGTGGCCGGATCGACACCTTGCTACGGGATCACCGATCCAAACACTCCCTGCGGCAACAGCTCAACCACCTTGAACGGTCAACCTGCGATCGCGATGGTGGACACCAACATACCTCCGACCACCAACCCTGTAACCGGGGCCAGCGTCGCGCTTCCACTAACTGCTGACGAAGAGTTCTAGGCAGGATTCTCCTGCAATGGAGTGAAGGCTACGCCCACGACTCCCTTGCCCTCAGTCTGCCCGGCTTCGGAGTTCAGCTCGAGCTTGATCAACGTCCCCGCGCCGAATAGTGGAGACAACGACCACAATCCTCAGCGTATTGCGCCGCGTAACTTGTTCGATGCGTCGCTGGGCAAACAGAACATCTTCCACAAGGAACGCTACAAGGTGGACCTGGACCTGACGGCCATCAACCTGACCAACAAGTACGCGCTGTATAACTTCCTGTCGACGTTCAGCGGAACGCATTATGTAACTCCGCGGGCGCTGACGGCCAAGATTACGTTGAATTTCTAGCGCATCGATAGAATGGGGCGAGCAAACGCAGCTCGCCCCATTCTGCTTTATGGCAAGGGCCATCGAAGGCCATTCCGCCTATATGATCGCTTGAACAGCCCGCCGATAGGACGCATAGACCTCTTCGTCGAAGCAGGCGAAGATCACCTTCTCAATTGCATTGCTTGCATTCAGTTCCGCGACGGTTTCGCGCAGGGCGATTTCGACGGCAAGATCGACGGGGAACCGATAGATGCCGCAACTGATAGCGGGGAAGGCAAGCGTGCGCAGGCTGTGCTCGCGCGCGAGGGCAAAACAGGAGCGATAGCAACTGGCGAGCAGTTCGGGCTCCGAGTGGGCTCCGCCGTTCCAGACGGGGCCAACGGTGTGAATGATATAGCTGGCGGGAAGACGATAGCCTTGGGTGAGTTTAGCCTGGCCGGTCTTGCAACCGCCGAGGAGGCGGCACGCGGCGAGAAGTTCGGAACCGGCGGCGCGATGGATTGCGCCGTCCACTCCTCCGCCGCCAAGCAGCGAGCTATTGGCGGCGTTGACGATGGCATCGACAGCCAGGGTGGTGATGTCGGTGTTGAGAATCGCGATTCTTTCGATCATCGGTTCTGCTCTCTCGATTCGCAGTTTACGATCCGCAACTACTTTTCGCTGTCCAGATTGCTCATCTGCACGGCGTCGTAGCGGGTTCCGGCGACGGCTTCGGCGGGGACGGCTGCTTCGATATCGGCAATCTCCCGCGCGGTGAGATGGACTTCCAGCGCGCCCAGGCTCTCGGCCAGTTGCGCGCGCGTGCGGGCGCCGATGACGGGAACGATGGAGCTCCGCTTGGCCAGCGCCCAGGCGATGGCCAACTGCACCTGGGTGATGCTCTTGCCGTGGGCGCTCTGGCTAAGCCGGGCGACAAGCAGCTGATTCTGGACCAGGTTGTCTGCCTTGAAGCGCGGCAGCCAGGCGCGAAAGTCTCCGGCAGCGGCGGGCTGCGATCCGGAGAGCAAACCGCGCGAGAGCGTTCCATAGGTGGTGGTTCCGATGCCGAGTTCGTCGAGGACCGGGAAGATTCTTGCTTCCGGACCGCGGCTGATGAGCGAGTACTCGATTTGGAGGTCCACAATGGGATGCACGGCTGCGGCGCGGCGAATGGTTTCAGGGCCCACCTCAGAGAGGCCGATGTGGCGCACGTAGCCGGCTGTGACCATCTCCGCAATAGCGCCGACGGTGTCTTCGATGGGTACCGTGGGGTCGAGGCGCGAGGGGCGGTAGATGTCGATGGAATCGACGCCGAGGCGCTTGAGCGAATAGGCCAGCGCGGTCTTGACGGCCTCGGGGCGGCCGTCAAAGCCGAGCCAGGCGCCGCCGGGGGCGCGCTGGGCGCCGAATTTGACCGAGAGCAGCACCTGATCGCGCTGAAAACGGAGCGCGCGGCCGATGAGCATCTCGTTGTGGCCCATGCCGTAAAAGTCGCCGGTATCGAGCAGGTTGACGCCGGCATCGATGGCCGCATGGATGGTGGCGATGGACTCGGAATCGTCGGTTGCGCCATACATTCCGCTCATACCCATGCAGCCCAGGGCGATGGGAAAGACCTCGGGGCCGGTGCGGCCCAGTTTGCGGCGTTGCGCGGTCATGGTGGTCATGGGTGGGCTCCTTCCATCGAGCATCGTAGCTCCGCCGCCGCCGCACGGCAAGCAGGACTTTGACGGGGCTCAAATCAGGGGGCGTGGCGAAGGCGAGGCGTGACCGGAGTGGAGAGTTTTTGCACACAAAGCAACGGTTGCAACCTTCTGAATTCACGACGATTATGATTGGCTTCGCCCGGTCGAAGGCCGGGAGCGGAGATTTTCCGCTTCATTCCCGTCACGAACTCTGCCATACTTGATTGTGCCCACCTGGTACGGCCAATCCCAACAATTCAAGAGCGAGGTTGCATCGATGTCGGCAAAGTATGTCTTTGTGACGGGCGGAGTTGTGTCCAGTCTAGGTAAAGGCCTGGCGGCGGCCTCGATCGGCTGCCTGCTGGAAAGCCGCGGCCTGCGCGTGAACCTGATGAAGTTCGACCCCTACCTGAATGTCGATCCAGGGACCATGTCGCCCTTCCAGCACGGCGAGGTGTTTGTGACCGACGACGGCGCGGAGACGGACCTGGACCTGGGCCACTACGAGCGGTTTACGCACGCGCCGCTGTCCAGGGACAACAACCACACCACGGGGCGCATCTACGAGCAGATCATTCTGAAGGAGCGGCGGGGCGATTACCTGGGCAAGACGGTGCAGGTGATTCCGCACGTGACCAACGAGATCAAGAACGCGATGCGCAAGGTTTCGTCGAACGGCGCGGACGTGACCATTGTGGAGATCGGCGGCACGGTGGGCGACATCGAGTCGCTACCGTTTCTTGAGGCCATCCGGCAGATGCGCCAGGAGCTGGGGCGCGAAAACACGGTGTTTGTGCACCTGACGCTGGTGCCGTGGATTGCCGCCGCACAGGAGCTGAAGACCAAGCCGACGCAGCACTCGGTGAAGGAACTGCTCTCAATCGGGATTCAGGCCGATGTCCTGCTTTGCCGCTCGGAACGCCCCCTCGGCCGCGAGATAAAGCAGAAGATCGCCGCTTTCTGCAACGTGGAGGAGCGCGCCGTGATTGGCGCCAGGACCGTGCCCTCTATCTACGAAGTGCCACTTTGCTTTGCCCAGGAAGGCGTGGACGCGCTGATCCTGAAGTACCTGCACAAGGAAGCGCCGGAGTCCGACCTGACCAAGTGGAGGGAGCTGGTGGACCGCTGCTACAACCCCAAGGATGAAGTTTCCATCGCCATCGTGGGCAAGTATGTGGAGTACGAGGACAGTTACAAGTCTCTGAAGGAGGCGCTGACGCACGGGGCGGTTTCGCAGAGTCTGAAACTGAATATCACCTGGATCGAGGCGGAAGGGTTGGAGTCAAAGACTCCCGACGACCGGAGTTATGAGGCGCAGTTAGAAGGATTCGATGGGATTCTGGTTCCGGGAGGGTTCGGCAAGCGCGGGATCGAGGGCATGCTGAACGCCATTCGCTACGCGCGGGAGAAGCAGGTGCCTTACTTCGGGATTTGCCTGGGGATGCAGACGGCGTGCATCGAGTTTGCGCGCAATGTTTGCGGGCTGAAGGACGCCAACTCGAGCGAGTTCGACCCCGCCAGCCGGCACCGCATCATCTACAAACTGCGCGAGTTGCTGGGCGTGGAAGAGATGGGCGGGACGATGCGGCTGGGAGCGTGGACGTGCAATCTGCAGGAGGATTCGCTGGCAGCCAGGGCCTATGGCGGGGCCACGGAGATCAGCGAGCGGCACCGGCACCGGTACGAATTCAACCGGGAGTACGAGGCGCTGCTGACCGGCGCCGGCCTGCGCATCAGCGGCTCCACTCCCGACGCAACGTATGTCGAGATCGTCGAGCTTCCCGGTCATCCATTTTTTTTAGGCTGCCAGTTCCATCCGGAGTTCAAGTCGAAGCCGCTGGAGCCACATCCGCTGTTCCGGGAGTTTGTGGCGGCGAGTTACAGGAATCGGCAGGGAAGGCTGGCTTCCGAAGCTGCTGATGCTTCTGTTCTAAGCAACGCTTCGTTATCCTGACGGGGGCGAACAGATCAAAGGACCTGCGGGTGGTTCTATTGGGACAAAACGTCCCTTTGGAGGAGACCATGGCTCACTTCGAGCTTCAACCGGAAAAGGAAAAACTTCAGAATTTGGCCGAAGAGTATTGGCTGAAAGCCAGCGAAAAAGAGCGTGAGCTCGAAAAAGCTGTCTTTGAGGCCGGGGAGGCGATCCGGAGAGGCGAGTACTCGCTAGGGCATCTGGAGACCATCGTTCGCTGGAAATCCCCACGTGTAGTTCCTCATCTCTGCAAGAACAACATGGAAGACTTAGAAGCGGCTCTGGAAGTGGCAGCTTCGGCTAATACGCCAACGAAGGATGCATTGGAGGCCCTCATTCAGTTGCATGGCGTGGCGATTCCAGTTTCCTCGGCAATCCTGACGGCAATTTTCCTGGAGCGCTACACGGTGTTGGATTTTCATGCTCTGGAAGCGCTTGGTCACCCACAGCAGGACATGAAGTTCTACGAGGAATATCTTGCGTTTTGCAGACGGTTGGCAGACAGCGCGGAGATCAGACCGCAAGAGGGCCTTCCAGCTCCGACGACACTGCGTGCGCTTGACCGAGCGCTTTGGCGGTGGTCGAAGAACGGCTCGGAGCGTCCTGCGGGATGAACGGCGCTACGCCAGCAGCACCGCCCCCTTCACCTTCCCGGCCAGCGCCCGGTCAAGAGTTACCAGCCTGATCCCGGCGGCCTCCGCGAAAGCCGCGAGATAGCCATCGGCCCACTGCTTGGTTGAGGCTTCGCCCCGGTCTGTGTATTGCCGGAACAGAAGATCGATTCCGCGCGGTTCTTCCATCATCCGGTTTCCGGGATTGGCAAGGAGCGCATCGAACGCCTCCCACGCCTGCGTCTGGGTGAGAACATCCTCCCCCATCGCGCTTCGATTGGTCAGCAGACGAAGCAGCCCCAGTTGGGTGAATCGGCAAAAGTAGGTAACTGTATTGCTGTCAAGCGAGTCTCCCCACTCACTGACCGCGTTGTGATGCGGGTGAATCTCATGCGCCAGCGCAAACCAGACATTCATATCAGGGAAAAGGAATGTAATCGTAAATACCCTCCTCGCCCAGCTTCAGTGAGCCGGGATTCTTGGATCGGAGCACGGGAAACCGCGGGTTGCGATCCTGCTTTGCTGCCGCGCTCCTGTTACGGAGTCTTATCGCTACGCCCTCCAGGATGATCTCCCGAATCGTCGTCCCTTCGGTGGCAGCGGCGATTTTCATTTCACGATAGATGGGCTCTGGAATTTCGATGCTTGTGCGCATATTTGCATATTAGCATATTTATGCTATAACGTGGTCGCGGGAACTCAGCACAAGCCACACATTCACATCAAGGAAAACCGATGAGGTCATAGATTCTCTCATTGTCAATGTCAATGGACCCGGGGGCATAGGACTTTAGGATCGGCTCGGAAAGCCTGGGAAGTGGGGGGTATCCTGCTCATCAATCTCACGCAGTATGCCGCGCAATGCGATTTTGCGGATGGTCTTCCCTTCGGTCGCGGCCTTGATCTTCAGGCGACGAGAGGCTTCGTCTGGGATGTCGAGAGTGGTACGCATAAAAGCATAATAGCATATTCATGTATTTATGGCCGATGATAGGCCGTCGTTTATGGCGTAACGATCCGGTTAGCCAGGTCGGGGGCGACGATAGGCGGCCGGTACAGGTTTGAAGCCTCTGAGGGTGCTGTTCGCCGCGTGACCCCGGGCAGGAACTCTGCGCCCGTCGGACCTCCCAATTTGGCAGCCCGGCCTCCGATCCCGGGAGTCCGTCCCTGGAAGTGTGCTTTTCGTTATTGACAATGGCTTTTGGCGGGGCCTATTGTGTGTTTCGCTTTTATATAGGGAGGACTCGACACCATGGCTCACTTTGAACTTCAGCCCGCAGAATCGGAACTTCAGCAATTGGCGGAGCAGTATTGGGAGAAAGCCGGCGCACGCGAACATCAGTTGGAGAAGGAAGCGTTTGAAGCCGGGGCAGCGATCCGCGGCGGAGACTACTCGCTGGTCAACCTGGAGGTGATCGTTCGCTGGAAGTCGGAACGGATGGTTCATTACCTGGTTGGCAACAGCGAGGCGAAGATCAAGAGGGTTCTGGCGATTGCAGCTTCTCCCGAAACATCGGTGCGGGACGCGGTCGAGGCTCTGACGTCGCTGCGCGGCATCGACCTTCCCATCGCCTCGGCGATTCTGGCAGCAATTGCGCCGGAGCGGTACAACGTGTTGGATTTTCGCGCCCTGGAAGCGCTGGGGCACGCGCGGCACGATGTGGAGTTTTATACGGAATACGTGGCATTTTGCAAGCGGCTGGCGGAGCGCGGGATCGTCGAACCGCAAAACGAACTTCCCGGTCCGACAGCTTTGCACGCGCTGGACCGGGCGCTTTGGGAGTGGTCAAGGAGCCATGTGGATCAGTGTCTTCCTGTGTGAACAGACCGTGGCGCCCGTCAACCCGGTGGAGTTGTTCCTAGCCACCTTGCGGCGGGCGCGGGGCGGAAGGCGCTGAGGAGAAGACCGCAGGCTGTGGGAAGCGGCGCAGGGTCGGGGGAGATTCACTGTGTTGCCGGCGGCAGGCGGCCATTGCCGCGCAAACACAACGGCTGTGCCGGGCGACGTTGGCCGGGAGGGTAGAATCGGCATCGTGAGCAACTGCTTTGAAATCGGGCCGGTGCACGTGGGCGAGGGACAACTGTTCCTGATCGCCGGACCGTGCGTGATCGAGGGCGAGGCGCACGTGCGGACCATGGCGGACGCCATCCAGCGGATTGCGGTTGACCTGGGCATTCCGTTCATCTTCAAGGCCAGCTACGACAAGGCGAACCGGACCAGCGTGAAGAGCTTTCGCGGGCCGGGGCTGGTGGAGGGCGTGCGGATTCTGGGGCGGCTGGCCAGGGATACAGGGTTGCCGGTGCTGACCGACGTACACGAGCCCAGCCATTGCGAGATTGCGGCCGAGGCGGTGGACGTGCTGCAGATTCCCGCGTTCCTCTGCCGTCAGACTGACCTGCTCGTGGCCGCGGGCAAGACGGGACGCGCGGTAAACATCAAGAAGGGTCAGTTTGTGGCGCCGTGGGATATGCAGCACCCGGTGGAGAAGGTGCGCTCGACGGGCAATGAGCGGGTGTTTCTGACCGAGCGGGGGACGAGCTTCGGGTACAACACGCTGGTGGTGGATTTTCGCTCCTTGCCGGTGATGCGGCGTCTGGCGCCGGTGGTGTTTGACGGGACGCACTCGGTGCAACAGCCTTCGGCGGCGGGCGGGGTGAGCGGCGGGCAGCCGGAGTTCATTCCGCTGCTGGCGCGGGCGGCGGTGGCGGCGGGGATCGACGGGCTGTTCCTGGAGGTTCACGACGACCCGGCGAACGCCAAGTCGGACGGGGCGAATGCGCTGGATTTGAAGCTGCTTAAGCCGCTGCTGGAAAGGCTGCTGGTGATTCATGCGGCGGCGGGCAGTGGCTGAATTCGCGCCGGCAGAGTTTACGCTGACAGGTGTCCAGACCGACCGAATATCAGTTCACACGCTTCAGCTCTACATCTCTGCCGTCAAGGTGCAATACCAGCACTTGTGCAGGGACGCCATCCACGGGCTTGAACGAACACTCATCGCTGGAACTGGCCGAGTAAAAGTCCTGCGGACTCTCGGGAAGCAACTCCTGCTTTGGCTCGTCATTCTCCTGGAAATAAAGGTGTCCATCGTCAACGGTTACCGTGAGGATGATATCCGCTGAAAGCGCGTACCGGCCGGTTAGCCTGTTCAATTGTGCCGGAGTAAGGGATACCCGCTTGTGCTCTTTGAGCTTGGGCAGCGGGGGAAGCAGGTTCCAGGGCGTATAGCCCTCCCAATCGAAGGGGAACGACGTCTGACCCAGGATCGAGTCGATAAGGGGCTTGAAGATTCCCTCGCCTTTGGAGCTGTTGGTCAGGATCAGGATGCCGTCGCCGTGCTGGCGGAAGCAGAGCGCGAGATGGCGCCAGCCTTCGTCGTGACCCTCCTTGAAGAAGGCTTTGCCATAGGGCGAGAAGTAAAGGCCCCAGCCGAGACCGTAGCTCAGCCGGATCGCATCGTTGGCGGTGGTGGTCTCCGGGGCGAGCGAGGGGAACTGATGAGCCGAGTGGATGGTGATCTGGCGGTTGAAGAGGCTGCCGGTGGCAGGGATACCGAGGGGCTTGCTGCGCAGAAGCGCGCTGAGGAGCGCGGCGTAGTCGTGCAGGGTGGTCTGCATGGAGCCGGCGGCGGCGGGCGACGAACGGCGCTCCGGGCCCAGGGAGCGGCCGTATTCGTCGTAGCCGTTGGCGAAGTCGCTTTCAAAACGCGGCTCCCAGATCATGCTGGTGCGGGTCATGCCGAGCGGGCGATAGAGGTTCTCTTCCATCAGATCCGTCAGCGATTTGCCGGTGACGGTTTCGACGACGAATTGGGCGAGCTGAATTCCCTCGCCAGAGTAGCCGTAGCGCGTGCCGGGATCGAAGTGGAACTTGAGCTTGCGGTCGTCTTCCAGGCCGCGGAAGTTGGCGAAGCCGCTGGTGTGGCTGAGGAGCATGCGCAGGGTGAGCTTCTTCCAGCGGTCGTCGCCCTGGAGGTCGGAGTAGCCGGGATAGTCGGGCAGGGGCTTGGGGAGGTATGCGGCGATGGGCTTGTCGAGCGAGAGGACGTGCTGTTGGACCAGGCGCATGACCAGGACCGCGAAGGCGGATTTGCTGAGAGAGGCCGAGGTCATCACGGAGTCGGGCGTGAGGGGCAGGTTCTTTTCGGTGTCGCGCAGGCCGTAGGACTTGAGGTAGACAACCTTGCCGCGATGGAAAAGGGCGATGCCAACTCCGGTTACGTGGGCCGACGCCATCAGCTGCGTCACGGTAGCGTCGATCTGAGAAGGGGCAATCCGGCTGCCGTCGGGGCGTGGAATTGGGGGTTGCTGCGCCGCTGCGGAAACCAGCCCCAGTGCGATGCTTAAGGCAAGGGCAAATCGCGGTGGAATCATTTTTCTCAGCACCTATTCTCGGAAGGGTCATACGAGGCAGGGAAAAGAGAAGTTCCCGCGCGAGCGTTGTGCCGGTCGATCCGTTGCTCACTCCCTCGCCGAGTCCTCGGTAAAGATCGATTCGATGGTGGTGTCGAAGAGCTTTGCCAGCTTGAAGGCCAGGGGCAGGCTGGGGTCGAAGCGGCCGGTTTCGATGGCGTTGACGGATTGGCGGGAAACCTGAAGGCGCTCGGCGAGGTCGGCTTGGCTCCAGCCACGCTCGGCGCGGAGGACGCGAAGCCGGTTCTTCATCGGTTCCTCCATAACTGGATGTGCAGGGCGATCAGGGCGGTGATCCAGAACAGCTCGATGTTCAGCACCGGCAGCAAGCCGGGCAGGAAGTTGTACTGATTGAGCGCGCCGAGAACCGTATCCGCGACCATGGTGACGCCGAGGGTCCAGAGCAGGGAGTGGGTGGCCAGCGTGCGGACGAACTCATCGGTTTCCCGCGAAAGGTAGCGCCCAATCACGGCCACCATGCCCACAACAGGGATGGCCGGCAGGAAGGAGAGCGGATAAATGATCGCCTTGCCGGGATGGCTGTGCTCGAAAACCATGCGGGCGAAGGTGCTGAGGGCGACCAGCAAAAGGAAGTTGATGGTGAAGGCGCGTAGAGTCCACCGTTGCAGTGGGCTCAACTGCTTGTTGAGCAAGATCATGACGAGTGTCCTTTCCTAAAAGACAAACTTACTTTACATATACTGCCAAATAATGTCAAGTATTCTTGTCTTTTTTTTAAGGCGATTCTGGGGTTAGGCTGAGACCCTGGCGGGCTTCCGCAGCGGCGGATTGCGCCTGATAGGATTTCGATATGTTTTTGACTCGGCTTCGCAAATCTCGTCGCGCTGGGCTGATTGCGGGCGCTGCCCTGGTTCTGGGCTCTGTTTTCGACCTTTCCTATACGCAGGCGCAGGATTCCCACACTGCCGCGGCGCAGGATTCGGCAGCGGCGCAGGCGCCCGACCGGGCGCATATCGATGAGGTTCTGAAGGGGCTGAACCGCGGCCGGGAGATGGGGCAGGTGGCGGTGTCGCCGGATGGCAAGAGGCTGGCCTGGGTGCAGTATGGGAAGGACGGTGCGGAGATTCGCGTGGCCCCGCTGAAAGACCTGGAGAAGAGCGAGCGGGTGACGGCCGCGGCCAAGCCGGAGCAGCACTGTCACGAGGGGGAGATCGTGTGGCGGCCTGATGCCCAGGCGCTGGCGTTCTTTTCCGATTGCGCCAGGCCAGGCGAGCAGACGGATTTATATTTTGCGTGGGTGGACGGGAGCGCGGCGCGGCGGCTGACGGAGCTGAAAGGCGAGGTCGATGCGCCGGCTTTTTCGCCGGACGGGCACAGCGTGGCCTTCCTTTATGTGGAGGGAGCGACGCGGCCGGCCGGGGCGCTGGCGGCGATGAAGCCGCCGTCGGGGGTGATTGGCGAGGATGGGGTGGAGATTCAGCGGGTTGCCGATGTAACCGTCCCTCCAAACTGGAATGGGGAGGATAGTTCGGCGCCAACGTCGAATCGCCCCTTGGCTTCCACGGGGAGAAACATCATACCGCTTTTCGGTTTCCTCACGCCCGCCGACCTGGATGTGTACGAGTTTGACTGGCGGCCGGATTCGCGGGGGCTGGCGTATGTGGCGGCCGATCCGCCGGGAGAGAACAACTGGTGGGTGGCGAAGCTGTATACGCAGGAGCAGGGCGGCGCGCCAGTGGCGATTCTGGCGCCGGCGGAGGTTTCCGGGGCGCTGCACGGATTGCAGATTGCTGTGCCGCGGTGGTCGCCGGACGGGAAGGCGATTGCGTTCATCGGCGGGTTGATGAGCGACCAGGGCGCAACGGGCGGGGATGTGTGGATCGTTTCTGCCGAGGGAGGGCAGCCGGTGGATCTGACGCCGCAGCGGCCCACGTCGCCGGCGTGGATCGAGTGGGGCGACGATGAGCACATTTTTGTGAGCGAACTGGCGGGCGGCAACTGCCAATTGGTTCGCTTCCGGCTGCAGGGGGACCGGACAGCGCCCAGCGTGGCCACGAGCTTTGGAGCGCCGATCTTCAGCATTCCGGGCGGAGTGGGCGACGGGCGAATGGAACTGAGCCTGTCGTCTACGGCCGATCGCTCACTGTTCGTGTTTCGCGCCAGCACGTTCGACCACCCGGTGGAGGTGTATGAAGCCAAGCCGGGGACGGTGATGACAGCGGGCCTCGAGGGCGTGATCCAATTGACCCACCTGAACGATGGGGTGGAACCGGCGTGGGGCAAGTCGGTCTCGCTTTCGTGGAAGAGCGATAGGTTCCACGTACAGGGCTGGCTGATGCTGCCGAAAGACTATGACCCCGCGAAGAAGTATCCGATGATCGTGGAGGTACACGGCGGGCCAGCCGCGGCGGTGGTGGCGCACTGGGGCGGGGGCGGAGGGTTGGGCGAGGCGGCGCTCTCGGCGCTGGGCTACTTTGTGCTGCTGCCCAATCCGCGCGGCAGCTACGGGCAGGGCGAGGAGTTTACGCAGGCCAACCGCAAGGACTTCGGGTACGGCGACCTGCGCGACATTCTGGCCGGAGTGGATGCGGTGCTGGCGAAGTACCCCGTGGACCCCAATCGCGTGGGCCTTGCCGGGTGGAGCTACGGCGGTTTCATGAGCATGTTTGCCGTGACCCAGACGCAGCGCTTCAAGGCGGCGGTTGCGGGCGCGGGGATCTCGGACTGGCAGAGCTATTACGGGGAGAACTCGATCGACCAGTGGATGATTCCTTATTTTGGCGCGTCGGTGTACGACGATGCGGCGGTTTACGCGAAGAGTTCGGCGATCAACTTCATCAAGCAGGCGCGGACGCCAACGCTGGTGGTGGTGGGGGACCGGGACGGGGAGTGCCCGGCGCCGCAGTCCTACGAGTTCTGGCACGCGCTCAGGGACCAGCATGTTCCGACGCAACTGGTGGTCTACCCCAACGAAGGGCACGGGTTCGTGGATCCGGCGCACGTGCGGGACGTGATGGAGCGGGCGGTGGAGTGGTTTGCGCGGTATATGCCGCCGGGGAACTGAGTTTGCTCCCCATCCGCGCGCGGCGGAGTCTATTGTGAGCAGGGTGAGGAATGCGGCCGTGCGCCTGGCGGGTATCTGCAGGAGACGGCCCTGCCCTGATACACTTTTCATTGGAGATTTGAGAGCGGGTTCCGCCGACCGGCTGCAGGGAAGAGCGTACCGCCGGGAGCCGGTCATGGGAGCGGATTTCCCGGCAGTAATGCAGCTATGGGCCTGTCGACGGGCCGCTAGAGAGCATTTTCAGAGAGAACGTGGATTTTGGGACCGGAATCGAGGGCCGTCGCTCGACAGGGTCGCGGCGGGTTGAGGGCAGTGGTTCCGGTCAACAGGATTTCTGAGCGTGCTATAACCCAATTTTTCTGACGGATTTCGGAGAGACCGTTCCGCGGTTCGAAGAGGCGGGGCGGGGAGGATTCATGCGGCGGTTTTTGACGCTTGTCTGTTTGTTGTGTGTGGCCATGCCGGCTGGGATTTCGATCACCGGCTGCTTCCGCAATCCGGCGGGGAACTATTGCAACGGCCTGGGCTACGGGTTGAAGGACACGGACGTGGCGTCCATCTTCCTGTCGCCGCAGACGACGGGGATTTCGCTCGCGTTCGGGCAGACGCAACAGGTGTCGGCGCCCCAGGCCAAGACGTGCAAGGGCACCGCGGCCAGCGCGAACACGTATACCTACGGCACCACCAACAACCAGTTGGTGGACATTTCGCCGACAGGCAACCTCTGCGCGGGCACGTGGAACCGGAACACCGGCGGAGGCATTGCCCCTTATACCTACTGCAACAAGCCGAATCCGCTTCCGGAGACCGGCGGCCTGCCCTACGGCACGGCGTACATCACGGCCTCGGCGAATTCGGTGACATCCAATCCGGTGGAGGTTTACGTTCATGCGCAGGTGACCTCAGTCACCCTTGCCGGGCCGCAGTCCTGCCTTTCGCAGGGTACCCTGTGGCCGAACCCGCTCGACGTCCAGGCATGCTTTGTGGGCAGCAACAACCAGCAGCAATTGTTCTGCGCGCCGCCTTCGGTGACTGGCGCTTCCTCGCCGAGCCTTGCCTGCCCACTTCCCCCCGGCATGAGCCTGAGTTCGATCCCCGATTGCTCGTTGCCCCTGGGCACTCTCAGCTACAATGTCGGCACCGGAGCCGTGGCCTCGATCAACGCGGAGACCAACCAGATTACCGCCGAGCTGCCGGGCACCACGGTGATCACCGCTTCGGTGGCCGGCGGGAGTTCGACGGCCGGGTATTTCTCGACCTGCCCGCCGCAGTCGATCAGCGTGACCCTGGCCAACGGAGGGACGGTGGGAACGATCACCCAGGGCGTGCAGCAGAATGTGACCACCAACGTCATCGACACGCAAGGGCATGCCATTACCGGTCTAACGCTGGACTACCAGTCCACCGATCCCATCGACATCACAGCGGGCGCCTCCGGTGGCGTCACAACCAACTTCCCCGGCGTGGCGTCGGTGTATGCCATCTGCCAGCCGACCACCTGCAATCCGGCTCCCATCAATGTGACGGGCTTGTATGGAACCGGTCTCTCCATATCCTCGAACCCGGTGAAGATCACCACCCCCGGCACCGCCAGCGACTACGTGTGGTTCTCGGCGCCCGGCCAGTCGCAGTACTTTATTCCCGTGGAGCTGCTCAGCGGCACGGTGGGCTCGACGGTGCGCCTGCCGTATGTGCCGAACTCGATGGTGATGGACCGGAACGGCACCAATCTTTACTTCGGGTCACAGCACGAGTTGATGTACTTCAGCGTCAGTTCCAACACACTCAGCAAGCAGGACCCCACCGTGCCGGGCGTAGTTCTGGCCGTCTCACCAAGCAACGCGCAACTGCTCATCAACGATCAGGTGCGGCAGGTCTTCTATCTGTACAGCATCGCCTCTTCAAGCGCCACGACGTTTGGCGGCATGGGCAATGCCGCCGCCTGGACGCCGGATTCGAAGACGCTGTACATCACCGACAGTGCGGCCTTGGGCGGCAGCCACACCGACACGCTTTACGTCTATAACGTGAACACCGGGTGGACGACCTACCCGTTGGCCAGTTCCGGGGCGGGGAATCCGGGCGCGCAGAACCTGGCGATTACCATCCCCAGCGTGGGCGCGTTTCTCAGCGGCAATCCCACCGTGGCGCACACCTGGTGCCCCTCCGGCACGGTAGGGGACACGGCCAGCATGCTCTTCTATCCGCAGGGGCCAACGCCGGACAATTCGGTGAACGCGGAGACCGATGTTCTGGCCGCAACCACGGATGGCAACCACATCCTGGGCGCATCGACCTCCGGCGGCGGTATCACCCTGTCGGACATCGGGGTGACCATCCCGGCATTCAATTGTCTGCCTCCGTCTTCCGACAACAACCCGCTCGCCCTTGGCGATCCCCTGTCGCCCATGGTGCTTGGAACCACGTTGAACCAGACGCAGATTGCCGCCACCGCCACGGCCGTGAACCAGGTGGTGGCGTCGCCCGCGTCCACGCTGGCCTTCATCACCTACAACGGCACCGCGCCCGGCGCTTCGCTGCCGTATTATGTTCCGGGCTCCAATGGCGCGGCGGGCACGGTGGGTTATGTAACGCTGGGCGGAAGCTCGGCGGCGGCGATCACGGCGCCGCTGGCAGGCGCGTTCACGCCAGATGACGCGCTGTTCTTTGTTTCCACGGCCGGCGACAACCTGATCCACTACATCAGCATCCCCCCCAAAGTGACTCCGGCGACGCCGCCCGTCGACACGCAGCAGATCGCACCCAACCTGCCTGCCTGCACGCCGGTTTCCGCTGGAGGCAACGACGTCGGCTGCACCTATACGGGTAGCGGAAGCATCGTACCAGCCACGGCCATCGTGGTGAAGCCGCGGTCTACCACGTAGCCTTCAGGCCATCGAGTTTGAAGCAGAGAGGCTGGTTCGCGCCGGCCTTTCCTTTCGGCCGATGCAATGGAATGGGGAAAGGCAGAGCCAACTCCGCACGATAGAATCAAACCATGATCAAGGGGATCTCCTTTCTTCGTCCTGCCGGCAGCCGAGCGGTCTATGACCGGCTGGCGAGCTTTTTTTCGGCGCTGGGGTTTGCCTCCGGGGTTGGATGGAAAGAGGAATCGAGTCGCGGTGCGGCGTTTCTGGCTCCGCTGGGCAATCTGGAGTTTGTGGATGGCGAATTCCCCTCGACCGCCGATGTGCTGGTGGAGGTGACCGGGCTGGATGCCGTGCACCAGGCCGCCGGGAAATGGCTGCGCAATGAAGGCGGCGATCCAGAGGCCGCGCGGCTCTCGGCGATCGCCCAGACCCACTGGAAGTCGCGCATCTTTACCGTGGAGCCGGAGCCGGGATTCGCGTTCAGCTTCTGGGCGTGGAGCGATCCGCTGCGTGGCAAGCCGGTGGCGGTGGAAGGCGACCTCAGCGCGGCGGGCATGAAGTTTGCGATTGTGGTGGCGCGCTGGAATGCGGTGATTACCGAGCGGCTGCTGGAAGGGGCGCTGGACGCATTGCTGCGCAGCGGCGCAAAGCGGGCGGATATTGAGGTGGTTCGCGTACCGGGCGCGTGGGAGATTCCCCTGGCGGCGCGGACGCTGGCGAATGTGGGCCGGGTGGACGCGATCGTGACTTTAGGTTGTTTGCTGCGCGGCGAGACGGCTCATTACGAGGCCATCTACAACGAAGTGGCGCGGGGCATCGGTCAATCGCAACAGGAGACCGGGATTCCGCACAGCTTTGGCGTGCTGACCTGCGAGACGCTGGAGCAGGCGCTGAACCGCGCCGGCATCAAGGCCGGGAACAAGGGATTTGAGGCTGCCGCGGCGGCCATCGAGATGGTGAGCCTGCGCCGCAAACTTGAGCAAGGCGGCGCCGCTTGACCGCCGGACCGCGGCGCAAGTCGCGCGAGCTGGCGATGCAGATGCTGTTTCAGGCAGACATCGGCAAGCAAACCCCCGACCAGGTGCGGGCCACGTTCTGGAAGGCCGGCGACGAGGTGGAGCCCGAGGTGCGCGCCTTTGCGGAGGATCTGTTCCGCGTGGCCGTGGCGCACCAGGAAAAGATCGACGAACTGCTGGTGCAGAACTCGAAGCATTGGCGGCTGGAGCGCATGCCGGCGGTGGACCGCAACCTGCTGCGCATGGCCGTGGGCGAGATGCTGGGCTTCAAGGGCACGCCGTTCCCCATCGTCATCAACGAGGCTCTGGAGATCGGCCGCCGCTACTCCGCGCCGGAGTCGATCAACTTTCTCAACGGGATGTTGGACGCGATTGCGCGCGGGCTGATCGCGAAGTAAAGCCCTCGCGCTGACAGTTGAAACCAGCGCCTCACGCGCTCATAAATGCTTCTAATGAGGCTGCGGAAAAAGTCTCTGTGGCGAGGCCGGTATTCCCTCAGGGGCTAAAACCCCGTTCATTTTTCTGGGTTTACGTACGGGCTAAAGAGGCTGCGGAAAAAGTCTTGTTTTCGCGCCAAAATCCCGAGAAGCGACCCTCAGGGGCTAAAGCCCACGTTGATTCTGTGGCACTTACGGCGCGATTCGCCGCTGCGAATCGTGCCCTGGTACAAAACCCTCGCGAATCCGCGCTGGAACGAGTTTTCCCCCAGCCTGTAAAGCCGGTACCCTTCAAGGCATCAGCTTATTCAGAGGTTCCCTAACGGCAAGCCTCACTGGGGCGGTCGAGCTTGTCGTTGGATCTTCCCCGGTTGTCGTGCTGCAGCACAGCGCCAGACTTGAGAACAAGCCTTCCCGCTTGACTCAGGAGCGGATCGATGGCGAAGTCCGCCGCAACCGCCGCCCCATCCGCCGTCCGCGCACAATACCAATCCGTTCCATCGAAGTCGCCGTTTCCATACCACCTCCGGCACGCGATCGTTGCCGCATCGGAATCCATAGCGCACTGGAACCACAGGAACAGTGGCTGGAAATCGCCTCGACCCGAGCCCGCAATCGCAACGGCATCGGCAGGGATTTTGGCTGGCCGCCTGGAGGAGTTAGCGTGTCCAAGGATTGGCTCATGTACCTGGCGAACGCATCCACCGTCCATAAATCCCTCGAACAAAGATCCGCGCTTGATTTTCACCGTAGGGCGGTCAGGAGGCCTGATCCAGATGGAACGCCGGGTCAATCGGATCGAAACCTGCTTCCCAGGTAAATCCTCCACGCCGGAGAACTTGTTCCCATGCAGATAACTTTTTCCCTCTCCAACCAGGAACTTGTCGCCTAGGCGGAAGCAGAAGGCGCGGGCCGGTTCAAGGCCCAGGGAGCACCCGCCTGCGCACGGAATATACGCCTCCGTCTCCACCAGCGTCGCCGTCTCAAAGCCCTTTGCCGTTCGTGCCGATGCGCAAATTGCGCAGCTCATGGAAACGAGCACGGCAAGCAGGATGGGCAGAATTGCTCCGGACGCTTTGTTTCGGTTCGGCTCAGAGAAGCGGCGAAGCCCAAAAAGAAGGGAAGGATTTGCCATGCGAATAAAGGTACAACCAGCTGGCTCCATCTACAAACAACCCGGCTCCATGTGGCTCCTTTCCTCCGCTCCGGCCTTCTCGGTGGGCAATTGAGGACTCCTGTTATCCTTGAAGGGTGACTCTGCGCGCGCGAACTTGGGGATTGGCGGCCATGGCCCTGCTGTTGGGCGTGGCTCTGGCGGCCTGCCACAAGGAACAGCAGGCGGTCGTAGGCGTCGCACAGAATGCCGTGAACGCCGAGCAGAAGGCCCAGGCTGCTGCACAAACCGCAGCGACTGAGCGCGACAAGCAGCGGGCCGCACTGGCAGTCATCCCGCTGCCCACCAAGAGCCTGTATGTGGATGTGCATGAGCCCGGAGCGTGGGCCAATCCCTTTCTCTCAGTGGGTGCCGACACGCTGAATCTGCGCGTGACGATGAGCGACGCCAACCCCAGCACTCTGGGGCAGGGAACGATGTTGCGCCCTGATGCGGCGCGGCGGCAGGAGATCCAGTTGCACCCCGGCGATCTGGCCGAGGCGCTGATCGCGCTGCCCCTCGGCGCCTGGCGCTATGGGCGCGTGATCGCCGTGGCCGAGTCGCCGCTGGCCAGCCGCAAAGACCGCGTCAAGGTCCGCCGCAACGTCGAAGCCGCCATCCAACAGCTCAACGATCTGGGCATTGTGGTTGAAGAGTGGCCCTCGCGGTAGAGCTCAAACCTGTCCGCTAAGGTCAGTTGTCCCGCCTACGGGTGCGACTTCATCGCGGCTAGGGACGAGCAAACCAATTGGGCACACTCAAGCTGCTTCCCGTGGCCTCCTCCTGGGTTTCTTTTAGGTTTTGCAGCACGAAAGTGCAAAATTCGTGGGTGGCTTCGCGGGCCCTCATGTCTTCCGGAATTCGGCTGCTAACGCTGATGGCCTCGGCTGCGGAAAAGATTATCCCCGAAGCTGAAATCTCGTGTCGGTATTGTTCCGCCCATTCTGGATTCGAGGCCAGGTTCACGCAGTTGGCCAGGATCGTCGTCTGTACTATCCACAGAAACTCTTCTTGCTTACTCATGATTGCTGCTCTCCGATGAGGGAAGCTTAAGGTGGGCAGCGGGGAATATGTCAAGCGGCAGACTGTGCACCCGCCTGTTATTCTTCATGCGAGGTTACTATCTTGCTCCATGTTGCCATCACAGGAACCTTATCCATGCCCCGAAAAGAAGCCGCTGCGCTCATCGATTCCACCTCGAACGCCCGCTTCCACCCCGATGTGACGTACGAAACCAACTATTTGGTGGCGGCTATTTTTGACAGTGGAAAAGCCCGTAAAGCAGCCAAAATTGGCGTTTCGATCATTACCGAAACAGAGATGGTGGGGTACGTTCAAGCAGGGAGGTTCCCAGAGAATCGGACCCCCGAGAGGCCTGCTCACGTTAACAATTTTCCCGAAATTGCTTGGAGCAAGACGTATGTAACACCAGTCCCCTACTACGTCGAATACGAAGACGGGGACGGTATTGTCACCCAGAAATACATCCTGGTCAAATCCGAAGGGCGGGCTAGTAACGGCAACGATTACGTCGGGGCGTATGACGGAGAGTGGTTTAAGACCTTTCGGCGGGATCGCTTCAAACGAATACAGGCACTTTGAGCATTTGCATCGGGTTTCGCTTCTCTAGCATGGGAAACCACGAACTTTGTCCCGCCGCCTGTCCCGCCCACCCCCAAGAAACGCGCTACCATTCCATCGTGAGCATTGCACCGATTTCCGACCTGTTGAATCAGCCGCCGCTTGAACATGAGCGGTTTGCCGCGCACCGCGAGTTGAAAGCCCGGCTCCAGGCGACCGTCCGCGGCGACGTCCTGTTCGATCTGGGTTCTCGCGCGCTCTACGCCGCCGATTCGTCGAACTACCGCCAGCTCCCGGTAGGGGTGATTACTCCACGCGACGCTGCGGACGTGGAGGCTGCTCTGGCCGCCTGCCGGGCCACCGGAGCCGCCGTCCTGCCTCGTGGCGCGGGCACCAGCCTTGCCGGCCAATGCGCCAACGTGGCGGTGGTGTTCGATTACTCCCGGTACATGAAGGGCCTCATTTCCATTGACCCGGAGACCAAACTGGCTGTCGTTGAGCCGGGCATCGTACTCGACCGGCTGCGCGAAGCCGCCGAGATCTACCACCTTACCTATGCTCCCGACCCGGCCACGCACAGCCGCTGCACGCTTGGCGGCATGATCGGCAACAACAGTTGCGGCGTTCACGGGCTGCTGGGCGGCAAAGTGGTGGACAACGTGGAAGCGATGGACATCGTGCTCTACGACGGGACGCGCATGACCGTGGGTCGCACCAGCCTGGCAGAGATCGAAGCGCTGATTCAAGGCGGCGGCCGGGTGGGGGAGATTTATACGCGCCTGTGGCATCTGCGCGGCCGGTACGAAGGCCTGATCCGGCAGAGATTTCCGCGCATTCCGCGGCGCGTCTCCGGCTACAACCTGGACGAACTGCTGGACGAGAACGGCTTCAACCTGGCCCGCGCCCTGGTGGGCTCGGAGGGGACGTGCGCGACGGTGGTTTCCGCCACGCTGAATCTGACCGCGAGCCCGCCCTACCGGGTGCTGACGGCGCTCGCCTTTGACGATCCATTCCTGGCTGCCGATGTTGTGCCGCTGGTTCTGGAGTTCAGGCCGATCGGTTTGGAGGGCTTTGACGGGCTGTTGGTGGACTTCATGCTGCGCAAGCATCTGGCCGTCGACGATGTGAAGCTGCTGCCGCCGGGCGGCGGCTTTCTGCTGGTGGAAATGGGCGCGTGGAATGGCGAAGAAGCGCAGGCCAAGGCCGAAGCGCTGGTGGCCGCGGCGCAAGGCTGGCCCGAGGCTCCCAGGGCGCGCATTTACAACGCCGAAGATGCGGAACGCGTGTGGAGGGTCCGCGAGTCGGCGCTCGGCGCCACGGTCTTTGTTCCCGGCGAGCCTGAAGGTTGGGAGGGCTGGGACGACGCCGGCATTCCCCCCGTTCACCTGGGCGCCTACCTGCGCAAGCTCACGGCGCAGATGGCCGAGTACGGCTACCGCAGCCCGCTCTACGGCCATTACGGACAGGGCTGCGTTCATCTGCGCATCAACTTCGACTTTCGCTCCATCGAGGGTCTGCGGCGCTTCAGGGAGTTCATCGATCGCGCCGCCGACCTGGTTCTGACGCTGGGCGGGTCGCTTTCAGGCGAACATGGCGACGGGCAGGCCCGCGCGGCGCTGCTGCCCAAGATGTTTGGGCCCGAACTGATCCAGGCTTTCCAGGAGTTCAAGGCCATCTGGGACCCGGACAACCGCATGAACCCCGGAAAACTATCCGATGCCGTGCGCGTTTACGATCCGGTGGAGAACCTGCGCCACGGGCCGCCCGCGCCAGGCCGGAAAGAGGTTCAATCGCAGACCAAACTGGAAACACACTTCGTCTTTGCGGCCGATCAGGGTTCCCTGGAACGCGCCACGGCGCGCTGCGTGGGCGTGAGCGCCTGCCTGAAGGCCGAGGGCGGCGTGATGTGTCCCAGCTATCGCGCCACCGGCCAGGAGCAGCACTCGACCCGCGGGCGCGCACGGCTGCTGTGGGAGATGCTGGCCGGAGCGCTGCGCAAAGAGGGCTTGCAGAGCGAGGCCGTTCATGAGGCGCTGGAGCTGTGCCTGAGTTGCAAGGCCTGCAAGACCGAGTGCCCGGTGGCGGTGGATATGACGGCCTACAAATCGGAATACCTGGCGCAACGCTACAAGGGGCGTCCGCACCCGCTGCATCACTACATCTTCGGGTTTGCCGACAAGATGGCGCGCCTGGGTTCGCTGGCGCCGGCCCTGACCAACGCCGTGCTCACGGGTCCCATCACCAGCCCGCTCATCAAGCACCTTGTGGGCGTGGCGCAGGAGCGGCAAATGCCGCAACTGGCGGCGGAGAGCTACAAGAAGGCGCGAGCTGCGCCCTCTGAGACCAGCAACGTTCCCCGCGCTGCAAACGGGCAGAATGAGACAAGGCCAGGCGGGGGGCAGGTGGTGGTGCTGTGGGCCGACACCTGGAACAACTACTATCACCCGCAGACCCTGGCGGCCGCCGAATCGGTTCTTACCCAGGCAGGCTTCCGGGTGCAGACGACCAAAGGGCACATCTGCTGCGGGCGCGCGCTTTATGACTTCGGGCTGCTGGGCACCGCGCGCGGCTACCTGGCCAAGGTTCTGGATCGCGTGGCGCCGGAGATTGAGGCCGGGCTTCCGTTCATCTTCCTGGAGCCAAGCTGCGCGAGCGTCTTCAAAGATGAACTGCCGGAGCTTTTTCCAAAGGACAAGCGGGCGGAGTTGCTGAGCAAGCAGGTTTGGCTGCTGGCCGACTGGCTGGCCGCAAAGGCTCCGGAATGGGTTCCCGGGCGGCTTGAGGGCGCGCACGTGATCCTGCACGGGCACTGCCACCATAAGGCCGTGTTTGGCGGACCGGCAAACGAGATTGCCCTGCTGCGCAAGGCCGGCGCGAAGGTGGAGCTGATCGACTCCACCTGCTGCGGCATGGCCGGACCGTTCGGCTTCGAGGCAGACAAGATCGAGGTTTCGAAGGCCATCGCCAATCTGGGCCTGCTTCCGGCGGTCAGGTCCGCCGACGCGAAGACGATCATCGTGGCCGACGGCTTCAGTTGCCGCGAACAGATTGCCCAGCTATCGGACCGGGTGGGAGTGCACTTTGCGGAGGTGCTGGACCGCAGTCCCGGCTGCGGGGAGTGAATTTTCTGGAAGGATCATTCCACCGCTGATCGGGGACTTCGGAAAAGGAAAAGCCACTCGGCGCCAGCAGTTTCTGAGACTGGCACTTGACGAACCGCTGCAGCTTCGGTACCTGGCGGTGCGGAGCGAATGGCGTTGTGGCGCGCCATTGTAAGCTGAATCGCGATAAGAATAGAGATCTCCAGCGGTTCCGCGTCCAGCGTTCTCAAAAAAAGTGCTGGACTAATCCCCAGAGAGTTTCGTACTGTATTCATCAAATCTCCGAGTCTCCCCAACCGGACCGGCCGAATTCACCGATCTGTAACCAAATCCGAGTTGCCTTTTAACGCAACCCCGTTAGCCTGAATCCGTTGCCAAACTCAAAACTTGAGATCGACAGGGAGGCTGATCGATGCAGAGAGTGTCTCCGCAGCCCAGAGGTTTTGAGCAGCCGGCCACGCGCCCGCCGCGGAGACGGCCAGCCTGGAGCGCGCTTGTCCCGGTCTCCGCTTCGGCATCAGCCGGCGCGCATAGTCCTGACTTGAAGCGCGCCGGGTAATCCCGCGCAATCCATTTCTCATGATCTGGTCGCACCATAACCGCACCTTACACATGCATCAAATCCCAGGAGACAGTGATCCATGCAAAAGCTCATCGATATTTGTCGGCAACAGACTCTGCGGCGGTCTTTAATTGCACTCGGGCTGCTGTTCGTGCTGGCCTGCACGCAGGGCCGGGCGCAGTCTACTCAGGGCGCGATCACAGGCTCCGTGAAGGACGCCGCGGGCGCCGTTGTCACCGGGGCAAGCGTAACGTTGACCAACACGGACGAAGGCGCAGTGCGCACCACCAGGACCAACGGCGTGGGCGATTACCGCTTTCAGGACGTCAAGGAAGGGCACTACAAGTTGGAGATTGCCGCGCCGAGCTTTGAGAAGTGGGCGGCCTCCGGGGTGACGCTGGAGGTCCGCCAGGAACTGCGCGTGGACGCAAAACTTGCCGTGGGCGCGGTGCAACAGGAGATTCAGGTGACCGGCGACCAGGTGAGCGCCATCGAGACCGACTCGCCTACTATTAGCGGTACGTTCACCACCGATGACGCCAACAATCTGCCGGTGAACACACGGGCCAGCTTCAGCGGCACCAGCGCCGCCGGCATTCTGGGAACCTTGCCCGGCATGCAGGCAGACAGTTCCGGCGTCTCGCTGCAGGGCGCGTTGCCCTACCAGGTGGATGTAACCATCGACGGCGTCACGGTGAAGAGCGCGACCGGCGGCAACTTCATTCCCGACACCTTTCCCTCGACCGAGTCGATCTCCGAGATCCGCGCCGACGGCGTGTTGGCCAACGCCGAGTTCGGCAACCCCGGCCAGGTGGTGGTGACCACCAAGGGCGGTACCAACACCCTGCACGGTTCGGGCTTCTGGTACTACCAGAACTCCGCGTTCGATGCCATTGCGTACACCTTCCCGACGACCAAGACCAAGCCCAGCGTCACCGGAAACACGTTCGGCGGCAGCGTGGGCGGCCCGGTGGTGTTTCCCCATCTCTACAACGGGCACAACAAGAGTTTTTTCTTCGGCGCCTACGAAGGCTGGCGGCATCCGGCTCAGACGACAATTCTGGAAGTCGTTCCCAGCACGCTGATGAAGCAGGGCAACTTCTCCAAGTACGTCGAGCCCACCAAAAGCGGCGGAAACAGCTTTACCGGGCTGAACAATCCGTTCCAAGGCGGCACCTATGGCACGCAGATTCCCACGGGCTTGATGAGCCAGATCGCGTTGAATACCCTCAAGCAGTTCTACCCCGATCCGAACGTCGGCGATCCCACGGCGTACACCGATAACGGCGTGGCCAACTACCAGGCGAATGTGGATAACAGCGGGCACTCGAACCAGTTCGATGTGCGCGGCGACCAGTACTTTGGATCGAACCAGAAGTTCCTGCTGTGGGGCAAGTTCACGTGGAAGGACTTTCCCATCAGCAATCCGGAGATTCTGCTTGTTCCTTCCTATCTGGCCATCAGTCAGAACCGGGCTCTGAAGGTGGATACCAATTGGACGATCAAGCCGAACCTGATCAATGAAGGCGGCTTCGGCTATACCCTGTACACCTCCGGACAGAGCGACAGCTTCAACGGCAATGCATGGACGACGGCGCAGAGCTGGCAAGGACTGCAGAACCTGTTCTACAACGGGATTCCGGAGATGGACTTCAATAACATCCAGAGCCTGAATGCCGACCGGTTGACGAGTTTGAACAAATCCAACACCTACGAATACAGCGACGTGCTGATCTGGACCAAGGGCAACCACACCGTCAAGTTCGGCGGCGACATCCAAACGCTGGAGGCGATCACGCCGCTGGGCTTCAATGGGTCAGACAACTACGGCACCTACCAGTTCAACACCAGCGGCAGCGCGGGTCTTTTCACAGGGGTCGATTTCGCCGACTTCCTGCTGGGCACACCGTATGAGACGTTCTACGACGTGGTGAAGGAAGACAACGACGGCCTCTCTGCACACTACGCCTTCTACGGGCAGGATGAGTGGCGCCTGAGTCCGCAGTTGACGCTCTCCTACGGCCTGCGCTACGAACTGCACCCCGGCTACTACGACAGGTACGGCGACATCGGCAACTTCGATCCCAGCGTCGCCGGCTCGGGCCGCGTCATTTATCCCACCGGCAAACAGTCCCTGCTGGCGCAGAGCTTCCTGGCCAGCGCCAATGCCTGCGATCAGGATGGAGTGGACGCGACCAACTCATCCATCGTGAACGGCGCTCCGTGCATGCAGGTGGTGGGCAACGATGCCGCCGGTTACCCATCGGGCCTGAAGAAGTATCCCCACAAGCGGTTCCTGCCACGGTTCGGCTTCGCGTACCGTCCCTTCGGGAACGACAAGTGGGCGGTGCGCGGCGGCGTAGGCATCTACCAGATCAACATGCTGGGCTCCAGCTTCTACTCGCTCACCGGCACGGTGCAGGCCCAGACGCAGCAGTTCCAGAACACCTACAATGCGACCACCCACGCCATCGGCTACCAGTGGCCGCAAATCTATGCAGGCGCGGGCGGCGCCGCCGGCGTGGGTAGTTACGGCACCGACTACTTCGGCACCGCCAACAGCACCAACTGGAAGGATCCTTACACCGAGCAGTGGTCGCTAAGCGTGGATCACGACCTTGGATCGGGCTACGCGGCGCGCATCTCCTATATCGGCTCCGAGACTCATCAACTGGTGTGGGCGCCGGATGAAAACACGCTGCCTTACTCGAGCACCCTTTCGGCCATGAACGCGCCCATCAGCTCGCGGCTGTTCCCCAACTGGGGGCGCATCAACACCCGCGCCACCGGCGCCAACGAGAGCTACCAGTCTATGCAGGTGGAGGCCAGCCACCGCTTGCAGCAGGGATTGGAGTACCACTCCAGCTTCACCTGGGCCAAGGCGCTGGCTGACAACCAGGGACCGGCCGGCACCGGCTTCGGCGGGGAGGGCGGCGGCCAGCGCTCGACCTCGATCCTGGACCGTCACATAGACTTCGGCAATGTGTACGGAACCCGCCGGCTGCGCTGGAACACGACGGTGCTCTACGACCTGCCGGTTGGCCGGGGCAAGCAGTTTGGTGGCGACATTCCTCGCGCGGCCGACCTGATTGTGGGCGGATGGCGCTTGTCTTCCATTCTCACTGTGCAGACCGGTCCGTACGAGACGCCGTACTTCCCGAACGGGCAGGGCGACCCATCAGGCACGGGCTCGGGTCTGAATGGCGCCATTGGCGCCGGCGGCGTCAGCTTCGATACCGGCCACCGCAACCAGCATCCCGACCAGTTGAAGGGCATGAGCGTCAATCCCGGCAACAAGAACCGGTTCAACTGGACCAACCCCGCCGCATTTGCCTGCCCCGGCGACCCCTCGTGGACGGCCGGCAATCCCTGCACCACCGGCATCGGCTACGACCCCTTGAACGGCCAGCCCCTGGGCCCGGTTCCGCTGCCCATCGGCCGCTTCGGCAACAGCCAGGTCGGCTCCGTGGAGGGTCCCGGCCTGGTCAATCTGTCGGCTGGGTTGAGCAAGAGCTTCGCGGTGACGGAGCGGTTCAAGGTGAAGGCGGAAGGCACGTTTACCAACGTGCTGAACCACACCAACCTGGGCGATCCCTTCATGAACCTCAGCCAGAGCAGCTTTGGTCTGGTTCCGGGAACCATCGGATCGGACTTCGGCGGAGCGCGCACCGGCCAGATTGCGGTGCGGGCCGAGTTCTGAAGCGGCGATTTTCCTTCGTATCCGGCGCGGGCCTTCAGGTCCGCGCCTCTTTTTTGAGCTTTAGCCCGACATGGCGCAAGCCGCCTTGCTGCTTTATGGTCCCGGGGGGAAAAAACAAACGGCCATGCGGCGGGGATTTGCTGTATTGTGTTGAAGAGGAGCAGGCTACTGGCTTCGAGGGCAAGAGCTTGCAACCCGGCGTGGAGAGTCTGCGTCCAATGCGTGAGGCCGTGGCGGAATTTTGCTCCAAATGAGCAGGCGCTTCGACCTTCAAAGCCGGTCCTGCAACTGGTTTCCCATTTGCGGCATACCGGGTAATTTGCTACGCTCAGGCGTTCCTCAGGCTGAGCGAAAAAGGAGAGTTTGGTCATGACGGAAGAAAACAAGATACATCACCTGGCATGGTTTTTGGCTGGATTGGGCGTGGGCGCGGTGGTGGGTATTCTGTATGCTCCCAAGAGCGGCCGTGAGACCCGTGAAGGCCTGGCAAGCGGCGCCCGCGAAGGCACGGAATACCTGCGTAATCGCACCCAGCAGGCCGCCGAACAGGTAAGCGCCCTGGTGGACAAGGGCAAGGAGCACGTCGGCAATCTGGTGGACAAGAGCAAGGAGCAGGTCAGCAATCTGGTGGACAAGAGCAAGGAGCAGATGAGCGATGCGGTGGACCGCAGCCGCGAGGTGGTGGATCGCGGACGGGCGCAGTGGGAAGAATTCGTGGAGCGCGGCAAGAGCCTGGTCACCGACCAGACCACCCGAGTGACCGCGGCCGTTGAGGCGGGACGCCAGGCCTATCAGCAGACCACCGCCGAACCGCCGGAGCACTGAGCAGACCTGTCTTCCGGAATGGATTCCATTCCGGCCTGCTTTGGTTCGATTTTCGGCTCCGGAGCTGAGCGCGCGAGCGGTCGAGTGCGGCTCATGCGCAGGCTCCGGACAGAACGCTTCCTTTTGGCCTGGGGTGCGTTGAAAGAGTAATTGCACGTCCGCAGAGGAACTGCGCGAGATCATTCCGATGCCAAATCTGGATCATGAAACCATCGAGCTTGCATTTATCGTTGTTACCGGGCTGGCCGTGTTGGTGCAGACGATCATTCTGTTTGCAATCTACCGGGGAGTCAGCAAGGCAACCCAATCGCTGAAAGAGGAAGCCGAGGACCTGCGTTCCTCGGTGATGCCTATCGTCGACAACACGCGCGAGCTTCTTGTCCGCCTGGGCCGCATGGGTCCGAAGGTCGAAGAAACCGTCAACGACCTGGCGGCGTTGGCGCACGGGTTGCGCGCGCAGGCCGCGGCTGTGGAATCGTCGGCCAAAGAGATACTGGAACGCGTAGATAGCCAGAGCGACCGGGTGGATGCGATGGTCTCCAGCGCTCTGGATGCTGTCGATCGGGCCGGTGTGTTTGTGATCGAGGCGGCCAGCAAGCCGGTGCGGCAGGTTTCGGGCCTGCTGGCGGCAGCCAAGGCGATCATCGAATCGCTGCGCAGCTCCTATCCGGCGCTGCGGGGGACACGCTCTTCCGGCGACAAGGACACGTTCGTTTAAACAACGATTCGTTGCGACCCAGCGGCTGGGTAAGGGCATGAGCATGAGGCGACGCTTCAGGTGTGCGCGAGTGGTTTTCGTGGTGCTGCTGGCGGGTTGGGCCGGGGCTCAGACGACGCCCAAGGCCGCGCTTCTTGCACTATCCAAGCAAGACCACACGCTGGCCATCGTCGATCCGGCAGATCTGCACGTTGTGGCGCGGATTCCTGTGGGCGACGACCCGCACGAGGTGGTGGCCTCGGCGGACGGGAAGACGGCCTACGTTTCCAACTATGGATTTGGCGCCTTCCACACGCTGGCGGTGATTGACCTGGTGGGGCAAACGAGGCTGCCGTCCATCGATCTGGGCGCGCTGCGCGGCCCGCATGGGCTGGACTTCGAGCTGGGCAAGGTGTGGTTCACGGCCGAGGCGGCGAAGGCGATCGGCAGTTATGACCCGGCAAGCGGCAAGATCGACTGGATCATGGGAACCGGCCAGGACCGGACCCACATGCTCTATGTTTTTCCCGATGGCAAGCGGGTTGTGACCACCAACGTCAGCTCCGCAACGGTGACGATTCTGAACAAGACCGAGGGCCACGCGGGCGGCCCTCCGCCGGGGATGCCGCCGGGTGGTGGTGGTCCTCCGTCGGGCGCGGGTGGGCCGCCGCCAGGGGCTGGCGGTCCGCCGCCGGGGCCAATGCCAACTCCGCCGGGCGGAGACTGGCAGCTTACGGTGATTCCCGTGGGGCGCGGATCGGAGGGGTTTGACGTTTCTCCGGATGGCAAAGAGGCCTGGGTGGCCAATGCCCGGGACGGCACCGTCTCCGTAATCGATATCGCGGCAAAGCAGGTGACGGCGACGCTGGCGGTCAACGTGTCGGGCGCCAACCGGCTCAAGTTCACGCCGGACGGGAAGCAGGTGCTCATCACCGCCGGATCGGCTCTGGTGATTCTGGACGCCGCAACGCACAAGGAAGTGAAGCGGCTGGCGAATGTCCACGGTTCCGGAGGCATCCAGATGCAGCCGGACGGGGCGCGGGCTTACGTGGCCTGCGGGCGCGACGGCTACGTGGCGGTTATCGACCTGAAGACGCTGGAAATGGTTGGGCACGTCGACGTCGCCGGGCCGGACGGGCTGGCGTGGGCGGCGCGGCAATAAGAGCGGAGTTCAGGCCGCCTACTGACCCGCGGGAGAAACGGCCTGCTTGCGCGAGAATACCTTGCCCCAGTTGACGATGACGCGCGTCTGAAACTGCCACTCCGGCTTCACGTTCAGGTCGAGCTGCGCGGTTTCAATCTCGACCTGCCCATTGCGGAAGGGAATGACCAGGCCCCCTTCCGTTCCCGCGGTTTGCTGCTCGGCCGTCAGTTCGTGCGCAAAGCCGAGGAAGAAGGCTGTTCCTCTTTCGTCGAGCGTGTGGAAGTAATCGAAAAAACCTTGATAGTCCGACCGTGGATTCGCTGCCGACGTGCCGATTGCGCCCGTCCAGGTAAAATTTGCGGCGATCAGATTCTTGCCTTTCGAGTATTGCGGCGCGGCTGTTGCGCCGGCTCGGCCTCCGTCGATGCCTCGCGTAAAGACTGCGCCGCGCGGAGCCAGCGTCAGCAGGAATCCGCCCTTTTGAAGAACCTGCTGCCGCACGACAAGATCAAAGCGGTTGCCGAATTGGGTGGTTCGGTCGTTGCCGGGCGATTCGGAGTCCAGCAGGTTGACCAGCACGCTGAAGTCCGTGTTGGTTGCGAAGGGCGCAACGGAAACCACGGTGGGGATATAGCGGCTGCCGCTGAGCGATTGGAAGCCAAGCTCAGTTTCCAGGCATTTCGGGCAGATGGGTGGGGGACTGAAGATGAAGGTGGTGCCGTAGTCGGAAACTGAGCCGTTGAGAGGCTGGGAACTGGGAGCCGGCTGCGACTGGGCGGAGGACGAGCCCTCGCAGGCAAGAACCAGCACAGCACAAACGGCGAAGAATCGAATCGGCGATTTCATTTCGGATCGTGCTCCGTGTTCGGGTCCTGGTCAGGCCGGGCGGACCGGGAGCTAGACCGGAGGCTCCCTATACAATCCATCCCCCGCCGACCACCTCGTCGCCGTCATAGAAGACGGCGGACTGGCCGGGGGTAACGGCGCGCTGGGGTTCGTCGAAGGTGGCAAGGACCTCGTCCGGTCCGACCGGCTCGAGCTTGGCCCAGGCGGGTTCGTGGCGATGGCGGATCTTGGCCCGTACGCGCATGGGGCCGGTGAGAGCGGGGATGCTGATCCAGTTGAGGCGGCGGGCTCTCAAGCTGCGGGTAGCCAGCTCGGCGTCGGCGCCTACGGTGACGCGGTGGCTGGCCGGATCGATATTGAGCACGTAGAGCGGCGAGGGCGAACTGACGCCGAGGCCCTTGCGCTGGCCGACGGTGAAGTTGAAGATGCCGTCATGGCGGCCGAGGACTTCGCCGCTCGAGGCGACGAGTTCCCCGGCGGTCTCCGGTACCTGTTCGCCCTGCTCCTCAAGATAGGCGGTGAGGAACTGCTTGTAGTCGCCGCCGGGGATGAAACATATCTCCTGCGAGTCGGGCTTCTCGGACAAAGCCAGGCCGTGCGCGCGGGCGATTTCGCGGACCTCGGACTTGGTCAGGCGGCCCAGCGGAAAGAGCGTGCAGGCGAGTTGCTCCTGCGTGAGGCCGAAGAGGAAGTAGGTCTGGTCCTTGGCGAGATCTGTGGACCGCTTGAGAACCCAGCGCCCGCGCGCGGGGTCGAACTCGTTGACCGCGTAGTGGCCGGTGGCGATGCGGCCGGCGCCGATGGAGCGGGCGGTGAGGAGCAACTGGTCGAACTTGAGGTGGTTGTTGCAGAGCGAGCAGGGAATCGGCGTGCGGCCGGCCAGGTATTCATCGACGAACGGCCGGACCACATCGCGCTCGAAGCGCTCCTGCTGGTTGACGACGTAGTAGGGGATGCCGAGGTGCTCGGCGACGCGGCGGGCGTCGTAGACATCGTCAAGGGAGCAGCAGCGGCCGGTCTTGGGAGCGTCGGGAATGCCGTGACGGCCGGCCAGGCGGGTCTGATCCCAAAGCTGAAGCGTCAGTCCCACTACCGTGTCGCCCCCGTGGGCGAGCATGGCCGCAACCGTCGAGGAGTCAACCCCTCCGGACATGGCTACGGCAATGGTTGTGCGCTGCGTCATGAGATTCTTTGGGCAAGCGGAGTTAGCAGAGCTAGCGTGGTTGGCGGAATTGGCGCGGTTGGCGGTTGTGGAGCAACTAACTCCGCTAACACCGCTAACTCCGCTCTTATGAGACTCATCCTAGCGTCCCTGCCGCTACCGGTGAAAGCGCGCGCAGGTGTTCGACGGCCTCGGGAACTACGCGCAATACGTGGTCCACATCGGCGTCGGTTGCGGTTTTGAGCAAGCTGAAGCGCAGGCTGGCGCGCGCCCGTGTCTTGTCCAGTCCCATGGCCATCAGCACGTGGCTGGGCTCGGTGGCCCCGGAGTGGCAGGCCGAGCCGCCGGAGACGGAAACGCCCTTCAGGTCCAGCGCGATTACCAGCGCTTCGCCCTCCAACTGGTCGAACCAGATATTGGTGGTGTTGGCCACGCGGGGAACGGGCTTGTCTCCTTCCCAGGCGCCGTTGAGGCCGGTTCCGGGAAGCGCGACAATCCCCGCTTCGAGGCGGTCGCGCAGGGCGGCAAGGCGGTGGATGGTTCCATCCTCGAGCGAGTGCATGGCCAGTTCGGCGGCCTTGGCCAGGCCCACGATGCCGGGCACGTTCTCAGTGCCGGCGCGCTGGCGGCGCTCATGGCTGCCGCCCACCAGGAGGGGTTCGACGGGTGTTCCGCGGCGCACGAACAGGACGCCGATGCCCTTGGGGCCGTGCATCTTGTGGGCGCTGATGGAGAGCAGATGGCAGCCGAAGCGGCGCACGTCGAACTGGACCTTGCCCGCGCCCTGCACGGCGTCGATGTGGAAGAAGATCCCGGTATCGGCGGCGATTCTGCCGATCTCCTCGACGGGCTGGAGCACGCCGGTCTCGTTGTTGGCCAGCATGATGCTGATCAGGCGGGTCTCGGGGCGGATGGCGCGGCGAACGTCGACCGGGTCGATCAGCCCGCTCGGCTGGGGCGCAACAAAGGTGGTTTCCACGCCGTCGAGAGCCAGGCGCTTGGCCGCTTCCAGGATGGCCGAGTGCTCGATGGACGTGGTGATGAAGTGGTCGCCGGGGTGCAACAGGCCAAAGATGGCCGTGTTGTCGCCCTCGGTGCCGCCGGAGTTGAAGACCACCTCGGCGGCGTGGCAGTTGAAGAAGCGGGCCATCGTCTCGCGGGCCCGATCCACAGCGGCGTGGGCTCGCTGGCCGTCGAGATGAATTGAAGAGGCGTTGCCGAAGTGCTCCGTCCAGTACGGGCGCATGGCCTCCACAACCTCCGGCAGCAGGGGGGTGGTGGCATTGGCGTCCATATAGACTCGGCGCATGGCGAATTTCTCCTTTTTATCGATTGTACGGGGAATCGAGATTTCGCGCGTATTTCCCGACACTGAATGGAAGATTCACAGCGCTGTGCTGTCGGAATCCATCCCTGTTCTGGTAAATTGCCTTCACGCGGCTGATGCCGCCGGAGGTCATTCCATGCACAAACCTACCCCGATTGCGGGCTGCATTCTTGCTTGTAGCCTGCTGGCTGCTGCATCCACGCTCGTCCTTGCCCAGGCCGCCCCACCCGCCGCCCCCGCCAAACCCGCTGTCGGCACCCTTATGCCGCCCGCGCAGGTTTACGGCAAACTGCTCAGCGGCATGGAGCAGGAATTTGTCGGCGCCGCCGAGGCCATGCCGGAAGACAAGTACGACTTTGCTCCCCCTGCCGGCCTGGGCGAGTTCAAGGGCGTCCGCACCTTTGGCCAACAGATCAAGCATGTGGCCGAGGCCAACTACTACTTCTTCAGCGGCCCGAACTATAGCGAGGCCGACGACAAGGTCAAAAGCGATGCGATCGAAAAGCTTACCAGCAAGGCCGATATCGTGAAAGCGCTGAAAGACTCTTTCGCCCTGGCGCACGCGGCCATCGACTCCATCACCCCGGAGAATGCCTTCGTCATGACCTCCCACGGCACGCGGGCCGGCATGGCAGCCTTCGGCATCGCGCATTTCATGGACCACTACGGCCAGATGGTCGTCTACCTGCGCATGAACGGCATCGTCCCCCCGGCCAGCCGCGGAAACATGTAGCCCCGGCAAGCCGGCTGGGTGGGCGGAGCCAGAGCCTCCCAAAAATACTAAAGTTTTCACTTGACAATTGGTCGCGCGGGATGGATACTCAAGTTGAGACTTAACCAATTCCCTTTTCGGAGGAGCAAAGACCATGGAAGAGCAACCAGTAATCCACAATACGTTTGTCATCGAGCGCAACTATCCCGTCACGCCTGAGCGCGTCTTCGCCGCGTTTGCCGACCCTGCCCGGAAGCGCCGCTGGTATGCCGAAGGCGAACATAACAAGGTCGAAAGCTATCAGCAGGACTTTCGCGTTGGAGGCAAGGAGCATTACGCCCTCGGCTTCAAAGAAGGCCATCCGCTGACGGGTCTTTCGCTCAAAAGCGAGAACGTGTATCGGAACATCGTTCCCAACCGCCGCATCATCTTCACCTCTACCATGGCCGTGGAAGAGAAATGCATCTCTGTATCTCTGGGCACGGTTGAGCTCCTCCCGTCGGAAAAGGGCACCGACCTGATCCTCACATTTCAGAGCGCATTCCTGGAGGGCTCCGATGGTCCCGAGATGCGGGAAGCCGGATGGCGCGGGCTACTGGACAAGTTGGCAAGGGAGCTTGAGAGCTAGGTCTCTGACCGCTTGATTTCGTTCGTTTGCGGAGTGCTGAGGTCTCCCAGCCTAGGCGCAAAGACAAAGACGCGCTGCTCAAAGGGCACCCAGGTGGGACACCCAATTCTGATACAACATTATGCGGTCAAAGTGCTAGACGAGAGCGGGGCGGGAAGGCGCGGACCCATGCATGGAAAGAAGCCCGATATCGATCGTGTCTTCCACGCGCTCGGCGATCCCACGCGCCGGGCGATTCTGGAGAAGCTCAGCGAAGGACCCATGTCGGTCTCGCGGTTGGCGGAGCCACTCGAGATCACTCTGGCCGCTGTGGTTCAACACTTGCAGGTATTGGAGGAGAGCGGGCTGGTGCAAACCGAAAAGTTGGGGAGGGTTCGCACTTGCCAGATCGCCCCGGGCGGGCTTTCAGTGGCGGCGCAATGGATCGGCGATCGCCGCACGCTGTGGGAACGCCGTCTTGACCGGCTGGGCGAACTGCTCGCTGAGCCGGGTGAAAGACGCCTGGATGTTCCTACTGGCGGGCGGCCGAAGGGAAAATAATTGCTGTGCGGGTTCCCGTGGCGGAGCAAAACGACGCACGACAGCCTCGCGGCAGAGCAGCGCAGCCCACCTCCTGTCGATCCTGGAAGAGTTCATGATGGAGGGGCGCACGAGCTGGCGCAAGATATCGGGCAGTCCGCGCCGCCGGCCGGCTTCCGTGGCTTCGCCGGCGCCCGATCAGTGTTGCGATTGTCCCGGTTTGTCCGGGATGCCGGGTTCGTCCAGGATCTGAACGGCGGTCGCGGGGCCGAAGTTCGACCAGTCCCACAGAACCCAGACAACCTTCTTGTCCGGCGTCACTTCGACGAGCTGAGGGCCGTTTCCATCGCCGCCGCGGGAGCAGATGATGGTGTTGCCGTTGGCCAGCCGGGTGGCGGTCTGCGAGTTGATATACCGGTAAGCTTCAGGCAGGTCGCCTGGCCTGAGTTCCCACACCGTCTCCTTGCGGGGGTTGACTTCGCGAGTGAGAATATCCCGCTCGTCGGTGATCAGAGTGTTTCCGTTCCTGAGGCGGAGGGCGGCCCAGGGGCTCTTGATTTCGTACTTCCAGATCTCCTTGAAATGCCTGTCGTATTCGATAACTTGGTTCATCTCAAGAAAAGGAACGAGGTAGGTTCCCTGCGCGGTGTAGCGCACCCGGCGAAACTGCCCGTGAACGGTCCCTTCGTCGGTCAGACTCGGCGCGGGCAGCTGGTGTTGAACTTCGACGGCATTGGTCTTGATGTTAACCACCATCAGTTTGGGCGGGAGGCCATTCAGGACGAACAGGACCTTATTCAAGCCGATTGGCTGGCAGGTGTGGATTTCGGTCCCGGCGGGAGCGTCGTAACGCCACACCACCTGCTTGCCGGGTGTTACCTCGGCGACGTATTGCATGCGCGTAAAGAGAATGTTGCCGTTGGAGAGCATCCACACGTCGTCGTATTCCCAGCCCGGCCCCGTCGAATAGGTCCATACGATCTTGCCGTCATTGACGAGGAGTATTCTGTTATAGCCCTCGCCGACGTAAAGCATCGGGTGCTGGGCCATTCCGTTGCCGGGCAAGCCGGGAGGGATAAGTTGGTCCCACTTGCGGGGGGCGACCTCGATCTCGGCGGGGCCCATGGCCGGCACGTCGGCGGCCGTGAAGCGGTCCAGCAGGGCCATCAGCGGCGACGGCCTGGCTTTGGGCGCCTGTTGTCCGAGGATTCCTGAACACACAGAGAGCATCGCAAGGCCGGCCGAGAGGATAGCTAGCGGCAACAGTTCTCTATAACGCACGTCCATTCTCCTTTGCGCGCATGAATCCATTTATTCAGGAATGGTTCGCTCGAATTCTACTGCAGGTGGGCCGGCTTTCGAAACACGAGACCTGTATCTGCTTTGAGTGATGGGCTTCGCCTGCAGCGCAAACTCGACGGGACCGCAGTTTTCTCGAACACTACCCTCACAATCCAAACCAGTGCAGTGTCCGGCGAATTCCGTGTCAGTGGATAGGAGAGAAACTGGTAAAGCAGATCGGGCACTCCAGTTCTCTATGAGTGTCCAGCAGGCAGGGATTGCACGCAGCACTCGGCGATCCGATGCATCATCCATCGCATTGTTGTGCCCTATTCGGTCAAATGCCGGAAAATCGCCTTTGCGCCATCTGAGCAGGCAGACCGTGCATGAGGCCTGGCGTAATCAGCATTGCTGCCCGCAAATCCCGCCACCTGGAAACTGCAATGGTTACTGCTGCTGCTTCGCGGGCGCGACGACATACACATACTCGAGCGGGTCATTTCCAGTGTTCGCGACGTTGTGGCGAGTCGCGGGCGGGATATAGATGAACGCTGGAGCAGTGAACGTTTGGACCGCCTCGTCGTCGATGAGCGCCTTGCCCTGACCGTGCAAGATGACCAGGGATTCCTCGTTCATGCCGGTGGTGTGCCAGCCGACCGCCGCACCAGGCTCAAGGCGCACAAGCCCGCTCCGCATTCCTGTCGTTTGCGGAACTCCTTTGAGCAAAGGGCAATCACCTTGCGGGCACTGGAGCGACAGAACCAGCGAATGCGGCTTTACCGACTGCGATGGCACAACCACTGCAGCAACGAAGAAGAGCACTGCAACGCTCAAGAACTGTGCCGGTGTGCTTCGTATCATACTTGCCTTTCAGGGAAACACTCTCTTCTCCAGCGTATATCGACTTTCTCCCTGACGCGACGATAAAGCGGACCGCGCCGAGTACACATTGAGCCCAACAGGCCGTGCAGGGTCCTGTCAATCACAGTGACCAGCGCATGGGATCGTGGCGCTATTCGTGAGGATGGTCGTGATGGTGGTCGTGATCGTGGGGATGCGTGTGCGTAACCCCGTCGTGGGTGTGCTCATGCATGTGCGTTGTGCCGGGAGCAGGCGGAGTGGAATGGGAATGTTCGTGGTGCCCGTCGTCGTGGGAGTGTTCGTGAGTATGCGCGACTGTATCGTGGGTGTGTGTGTGCGAATGCTCGGACATTGATACCTTCTGGGGTGTGCCCCTGCCGAGGGGGGAATTGAGAGCTTCCGATTCGGCGGACTGCCACGGAACTGGCAGCAGCTTCAGGCAGAAAGATGTATAGCAGGAACCGGGGCCGTTTGGGAAGCAGCAGACGCGAAATGCCTTCCGCCCTCTGGAGCTGCGCCCGCCACGGTTCGCAGGTCGCGCAATGCGATGTTGATGGAGCGACCGGTGCTTCAGCCTCAGGTTTGAGTCCAACCGCCAGCCGGCGCTCGAACTAGCTGGGTGAGAGAAAGAGTTCGAGCCCTAACCCGCATCTCTTGCGCCAAATTCGAGATCGTCAAACCGGCGCCATCTGTAAATTGCGATCGATAAGATCCAGGCCACGGCAAAGAGCGCAATGATGCAGTAACCAAGCACGCCAAAGTTATCGTTGAGCTTGCCGACCAAGCCCCACAATCCGCCCGTCAGGTGGAACTGTCCCGCCAACAACCCAAGCGCCTCTATCCCGCCGACCGCCAGGGCAACTACCACGGAGACGGTGGTAATCGTGATGTTGTAGTAGAGCTTGCGGATGGGCTTCACGAAGGCCCAGCCGTAGGCTCCCAGCATGAGGACATTGTCAGTCGAATCGATCAGCGACATGCCGGCGGCGAAGAGGACCGGGAATACCAGGATCGACGAAAGGGACAGCCCGCTGGAAGCTTCGGCAGCGGAAATGCCCAGCAGCCCGATCTCGGTGGCGGTATCGAATCCCAGGCCAAACAGGACGCCCAGCGGATACATGTGCCAACTGGACGTGATCAGGTTGAACATGGGACGGAACAGGCGGGAAAGGAAGCCGCGATTGCCCAGCAGCAGGTCAAAGTCTTCTTCAACATATGGCTCTCCGCGCCGGACCCGCATGAAGCTGCGGCATACCGCCTGGAGCACGATCAAATTGACCAGCGCAATTCCGAACAGAAAGAGAGCCGACACCAGCGTGCCGATCACTCCTCCAATCTCCCTGACCGCATCGATGCGGTGCTGCAGCACCAGCGCGGTGGCTGCAATGGCAATGGAGCCCACGATGACGATGGTGGAATGCCCGAGCGAGAACATGAGTCCCACGGTGACAGGCCGCTTCCCCTGCTGCATCAGTTTGCGGGTGACGTTGTCGATGGCCGCAATATGATCCGCGTCCACCGCATGGCGCAGTCCAAAACTGTAGGCAAGGAATGCCGTGCCCAAAAGCACCGGAAACCGGTGAAAAGCGACGAATGCCCAGCACCATGCCGCTAGGTTGAACCCCAGCAACAGGGCGTACAAGGCGATTACCCTGGCTTTGGTGCTGCCCGTTTCTTCATTCGCCAGACTCCTCAGGAGGGGTCGCATGGGGTTCCTTTTGGGTTGCGTGCAACGATCATGGATCGATGCGGATTTTTCCTGTAGCACGTCTTTTGGAAGTGTGTTACGATCGGCAGGTCTCGGAATCCTCCAGCCGGGAATCCTATCAAATTAGCGTAACACGTTTTTGAAAGACATGCGAATGCGGCATGCCAAACGTCTCCCCTGGCGAGGTCGGGGGGAGAAATTCATTGTTCAATCGGTCTTGAGCTTTTGTGGCAGGCTGCGCCCGGGAGGCGGAATTGCTCGCCCGGAAATCGTCTTCTTCGATGTCTGCCATGAGCCCGTCGTCGCTGCATTCGATTCCACGCTCGAAGAGAGTGTGCGGCTGGCCGATGCAAGATCGATCTCGTTCCGCGCGGCGGCGTTTAATGCTCTCTTCCATGCCCGGTTCTAAGGTCCCGCGCCGCTGGACGGGCAGGTCGAAAAACCGCAATTTTGGCCAGTTCGTCAGTGCGGCAGAGCCTGGTCTGGCGCAACTCATGGGCAAATTCAACTTCTAGTGCGAATGCGTGGCGCGTTTGAGACTGGCGCCGGAATTTGTCAGGACCAGCTTTCCCAACTCGACTCCGCGCAAAGCCAGCATGCCGTCGGCGACCGCCTGAAGGTCTTTGCCTCGACCCTTCATGATGATAACTTCCAGGCAGTAATGGCGATCAAGATGAACATGCGTGGCCGCGAGGACCATGGCGCCTGCGTGGTGTTGAACTTCAGTCAACTTTTGCGCGAGATTGGGAACGTGATGGTCGTAAATAAGCGTCAAAGTGCCGACCACCGGCTTGTTCGATTCAACGATCTCCGACAGAAGCGCCTCACGTATAAGATCGCGGAAGGCCTCGGAGCGGTTCGCATAACCGCGCTTGGCAATGAGCCGATCGAATTCCTTCAACAGATCATCTTCGAGGGAAACGCCAGTTCTGCTCAACTTTGACATCGTATTTCTCCATCCCGATTGTAATCGGGAACGACTGGCTGGCCAGCGCTCATTGGGCCTGCCGTCTGTGGCGGGCGAATCAGGGCAATCGGGAATCTGAGTCTGACGGGAACGGGGCCTTTCACAAGCTGAAGCCCGCGGAACGAAACAGACACCGCTGTCCTATCAATAAACGGTCTCAAACGACCTTGGGATTCAACAGGATGGGCAGGCGCGAAACTCATCATGGCTCAGGGACTCGTCTCCAATTGGAAACCGCATGCATTTGCGCAGACTTTCTTCCTCGTCACGCTGCTTTCCCCTTGCAGTCGGTCGGCGGACCATACATATGCGCCAACTGAGTACTCCTTGCGTCGCTCAACTTCCGTATAGTCGACGGCACTTCCGCAATCTGCTGACTTCTTTTCCGAAGCGGTTCCGAAAAGTAATTCCAAAGAAAGGCAATTTCACTCGTCACGGAACACCTGGGTTGGCTCCACGTACACGGCACGCATCGCCGGGACCAGCGCAGCCGACACTTCGAAACGCGTTAAACAAGGCGGGGTATACACTTCCCGGGAGAAGCGGTGGTCCCTCCTTGTCTCTTCCGTCTTCTGAGTTGGTCTGCTTGGTCCATTTCTCTATATAATCTGAGGCATATGAACACGAGACGCCGAATTGTTTTTGGCAGGGTTCATTCTTTTGATGGGCATGACTCCGTGTTCAACTCAGTCGACAAGTGTGTTTGTCCAGTTGCTGAAGGCCGATCCAGATCATGCGCAAGTACTGTGTGCCGTTTACCGCACCTATTCCAGCGTTGTAAGCGAATCGATGCGGTCGCTGGGGGAGTCCGATTCGGCGCAGATACGCTTGCGGATGGCCTGCAAAGAGATGAACCAAGGGTATTTGAACGGTACAACCAAGCAAGAATCGCGTCGGCGAGCAGTTTGAGCAATAATTAGAGACAGCGAAGCACCGCTGGTGGAGTTACAATGCCGAGTCCTGGAGCGGGAATTGTCAACCTGTGCGCGGCGCTTTTTGTCTTATACCTCATTCCGCCAGGCATAGGTCAAACGCAGCCCTCTCTTGCGCAGCCGCCGCTGACCCCCCAAGGGAGCGCGAAAGCCACGGCGGAGGAACAGGCAAGCGGAGCGACTCGAAGTTATCCTGAGCTTGTGGATATCACAGCTTCCACAGGGATTCAATTCGAACATTTTTCGAGTCCGGAACAGAAATTCATTGTGGAGTCGATGAGCGGCGGCGTGGCGCTAATCGATTACGATCGCGACGGCTGGCCCGACATTTATTTTACCAATGCGCAAAGCGTGGAGATGGCGCTCCATGGCCAGAAGGCGCGGAGCGCATTATTTCATAACAACCATGATGGGACCTTCACGGATGTTACCGACAAGGCCGGGGTGGGATATCCCTGCTGGGCGATGGGCGCGTCGGTAGGTGACTATAACAACGATGGATGGCCTGACCTGCTGGTGACCTGCTTTGGCGGAGTGGTTCTCTATCGCAACAACGGCGACGGCACCTTTACCGATGTAACCAAAGAAGCCGGGCTGAGCGGCGACCACCTGTGGGCCACGGGAGCGGCCTTTGGGGATTACGACGGAGATGGCTGGGCCGACCTCTTTGTTTCGCACTATGTAGATTTTCACCTGGACGATATGGCGGCATTCGGATCCAGCGAGTCATGCAGATACATGGGCATCGATGTGCAGTGTGGGCCGCGGGGTCTAAAGGGATCTCCCGACAGCCTTTATCACAATAACCGCAATGGAACCTTTACCGATGTTTCAAAGAAATCCGGCGTGGGGGTCGAGGAACACCGTTTTGGCCTGACGGCAATCTGGTCGGACTTTGACAACGACGGCAAACTCGATCTGTTTGTCACCAACGACGGCCAGCCGAACTATCTTTACCAGGGCAATGGCCGGGGCGCTTTCGAAGATGTCAGCTTCCCTTCAGGCGTAGGGTTGAGCGAAAGCGGCGCAAGGCAGGCCAATATGGGTATTGCCCTGGGCGATTATATGCACACTGGGCGCATGTCTCTGTTGATCTCCCACTTCGACAACGAGTACGCCGCGTTTTATCGAAATGACGGCGGAATGAGCTTTACGGATGTCTCGGTGCCCTCGGGAATTGGGAGGGGAACTCGAGGGTATGTGGGGTGGGGCGACGCCTTTGTGGATTTCGCCAACGCTGGCTGGCAGGACATCTTCATTGTCAACGGGCATGTGTATCCACAGGTAGATGAGATCGGTACGGGTCTTAAATACCTTGAGCCCAAGTTGCTGTTTTTGAATCAGCACAATGGAACGTTCAAGAACATCAGTAAGTTGGCAGGGGCCGCGATCCAGATTCCGCAGGTGAGCCGTGGGATGGCAATCGGCGATCTATTCAACGACGGCAAGCTCGAAGCGGTCGTTGAAAATCTGAAAGGTCAACCGATGATTCTGCGTCCGGAGGGCGGCCCGCAAAACCACTGGATCAGCTTTCAGCTAGAGGGCGTTAAGAGCAATCGCCTGGCTTTGAATGCGCGCGTGAGAGCGACAGCGGGCGACTTGGTACAGCTTGGCGAAGTGATCAGCGGCGGCAGCTACCTATCGCAGAGCGACCTCCGGATCCACTTTGGCCTGGGCGACCATCAGCGGGTGGATAAGGCCGATGTCTTATGGCCGGATGGGAAGGTAGAAACGTTGACCAATCTGATTGCGGACCGTTTCTATTATGTGCGGGAAGGCGCGGGTGTAGTTTCATCAAACGCGCCCGAGACCGGCAAGGCGAAGCAACCCTAGACTCATGGGAGGATCGCGCGATGCAAAAGTTAGTCCTTCTGTTATTGGCGGCGGAAATCGCACTGCCGGCGTTCGCGGCCAAGCGTGTAACGACGGATCAGTTGGAGAAGGTTCTGGCCTCTGTCCATGGCAGGGCGGATGCGAAGGTGGCGCAGCAACTGGCCAATCTGGAATTGAGCGAGCGGCTGAGTGCCGCGAAGCTTACGCGCTGGGAGGCAGACTTGCCCGGCCCCGAGTCCCGGCAGGCGCTGGTTGCGCTGGCCGATGCGTCGGCGTTTCTCGATCCCCCTACGGCGGAGATTCCCGCCACGCCCCCGCCGGATGTCGCTACGCAACGCCAGATCGTGGCTCTCGCCGTGGATTATGCCAGTAAGACCATTTCCAGGTTGCCGGACTTCTTTGCGACACGAGATACGATCCGCTATGAGGATACCCCGCCAAGGCAACTGGACAACGGCTCTGTAACTGGGACTTTCACCCCTTACCAGCCGTTGCACCCGGTGGCCAGATCCAGCGACGTTGTGTTCTATCGCGACGGTAAGGAGGTGGTGGATTCGGAAGCGGCAAAGGACCAGCAAGCCGAATCGGCGGCATCGGGATTGACCACCTGGGGAGAATTCGGGCCCATCCTCACCACGGTGCTGGTGGATGCCGCCCAGGGAACGATGGGCTGGAGCCACTGGGAGCAGGGCACGGCTGGACCACGGGCGGTCTTCAGCTATGCGGTGCCAAAGGCAAAATCGCATTATGAGGTGAATTATTGCTGTGTTCAAAGGGATAATCGGAGTCGTGTTTTTAAGCAACTTTCCGGTTATCGCGGGGAGATCGCTATCGATCCAGCAAATGGAACCATTCTTCGCCTGACGGTGGCGGCAGAACTGGGGAAGGCCGATCCGATCGTCAAGGCCGACATGCTGGTCGAATATGGCCCCGTGGAGATTGGCGGCGCCACCTATATCTGTCCGCTGAAAAGCGTCTCGATCTCGCTGGCGCAAGAGCAGGATACCCACGCCGTGCGCATGCAGCGTTTTTCCGCCACGATGGTGGAACAGAACAACCAGAATATCCCGAAACCCATGCAGACATTGCTGGACGATGTCGCTTTTGAGCAGTATCACGTTTTCCGCGCGGAATCGAGTATTGTGACCGGCGATAACGCGGACACGGGGAGCAACCCGCCTGCTTCCAGTTCCGCGGACGCGAAGGGCTCTGGCTCGCCAGCCTCGGCCGTGCCTCCGGTAGCTGCGGCTTCAGCGGAGGCCGGTGCTCCTGTTGCGCCTGCGGCTCCAGTGTCGGCGTCCGCTCCAGCGCAACCTCCCGTGCCGGAGCTCGCGGTTCCCGAGATCAGCGTGGCTGAGTCGACCGGGCTGCCGGAACCCGCTGCGACCCCACTTCTGACGCCGGGCGCCGGTTTTACTCTGCATGTGACCGGGCGGCTGGTAGACGTGGGCGTGGTGGCCCTCGACAAAAAAGGCCATCCGGTGACGGAACTGAAGCCGGAAGACTTCGAGATCTACGACAACGGACGCAAACAGGCCGTGCGATTTTTCAGCCAGGCAAGCGGCGCGTCCGCGGAGGAGTCAGCCAAAGCGCCGGGGCAGCCCGGCCATGCGCCGGACCAGCCCGTATTTTCCAATCGCCGCGCGGACACAGTAGACGCACAACCTGGAGCTGGAGTTACAGAAGGCAGTACGACGATTCTCTTGCTCGACCCGAGCAACCTGGCGTGGCCCGACCTGACTTATGCCCGCGGGGAGATGCTGCGGTTTCTGCAGTCTCTCCCGGCGAACGAACTCGTGGGACTGTATGTCATGAACGCGCTCGGCTTTCAGGTTCTGGAGGAAGGGACGGCCGACCACGCCTTGCTCGCGTCGAAGCTGCATGGATGGATGCCCAGCGCACAAGACCTGGCCCAGGCGCAGGAGATGGAACAGCGCAATCGGCAACAGTTCGACTATGTATTTAACCCAACGGATCTGCAATCAGTGAACGGAAACATCAACGTGGTGCCCGATACCGCCACTATGGTCGATCCCCAACTGCGCGACAATGGCAGCAATCCTGGGCGCAGCGCGTTCACCATCCTGGCCGGCGTGGCCCGGCATGTTGCTGCCATCCCCGGCCACAAGAACCTGGTGTGGATCACCAGCGACAACGTGTTGGCTGACTGGACCAACCACGCAGCGGGGAGCGACAAGGGAAGCAAGTACGTTGAAGGCTATGTCCTGCGCGCGCAGGAGGCGCTGAATGACGCCCACGTCAGCGTCTATCCGCTCGACGCCTCGCAGTTGGAGACCAATGCCATCGATCCCAGCCTCCTGGGCCGCAACGTACAGTTGGCGCCGAGTGTTACCGCACCGCCGCCGCCCCAAGCGGGTGGGCAAGCGCCTGGCCGCGTTGCCGCCGAGATGCAGCAGAATGTCCACCCCATTCAGGCCGCGATACAAGAGATGGCGGAAGCCACCGGCGGCCGCGCCTTTCGCCGCAGCGGCCAGATTGCAAAGAATCTCGACGAAGTGATCGCGGATGGCCGTGCCGCATATCTGCTCGGTTTTACGCCCGACACGCCAGCCGACGACCAGTACCACCTGCTGACCGTGAAACTGGTCGCGCGGCGCGGCGTGACGCTGCGCTATCGCACGGGTTACGAATACGCCAAGGAGCCGGCCACGCTCAAAGAGCGGTTCCAACGGGCGGTCTGGCAATCTCTCGATGTGAGCGGGATCGCGGTCAGCGCCAATCCGATAGCGGCATCCCAGGGGGCCACGCTCAAGCTCAACATTGCGACCAGCGACCTAGCGCTGAAACAGCAGGCCGAACGTTGGGTGGATAAGCTGGATATCTTTCTCATCCAAAGAGACGATGAGGGCCTTCAAGCGCGGGTTACGGGGCAAACGTTGAGTTTGACGTTGAAACCCGCCACTTATGCGAAGTTGCTGCAGGAGGGAATCCCATTCGACCAGTACGTCGAGAAGCAGCCGGAAACCGGGTCCCTGCGGATTGTTGTGGTGGATGAGAACTCGGGCCGCATGGGGTCGGTCACAGTTCCATCCGCAGTTCTCAAGGAAAGAGCTGATATGTAGACGCATGAAATCCATTGGCTGGGCAAGGTCGCGGGGTTTACAAGTTGAGAATCGCGAGTTCGGAGTTACTTGCCGAGCGGCGCGCCTGGCGTTTCCTCTGCCGGCTTGCCTTTCGCCTGGGCTTCGTGAAGCTTTTTGAAGACCGTCGCATCGGCGGCTTTCTGCAAGCTGCGGGTCTTGTCGAACTCTGCCTTTGCCTCGTCTTTCTTCCCCGCTGCCTGGTAAAACCGTCCCAGCCGCCAATGCACGTTCTGATCGCCGGGGCTTAGCTTTTCGGCAGTCTTCAGCTCCCGAAGGGCGTCGTCCTTGCGGCCGGCATCGCTGTACAGGATGCCCAAATCAAGGTGGGCCAGTTCAATCTTCGGGTCGATCCGGATGGCCTTTTCAAGCAGCGGCGGCGCAGCCTCGGGCTGACTCAATCGCATGTCGGTGTCCGCCAGATAGGCCAGGGCCTGGGCATGTTCCGGGTTGTTGGCCAGTTCTGCCTGGAATTCCTGGGCCGCCTCCTCATATTGCATGAGGCCCCACAACAAATATCCCAAGCCGAAGTGCACATTTGGCTCTCTCGGATCGGCCTTGACGGCGGCGCGGAACTGCTGCGTAGCGCCGGCATTGTCTTTCATCTCGTCCAGCGCCTCGCCGGCCAGCATGTCCGCTTCGGCCGACTCCGCGTTCAGCGTCAGGATCTCGTGGTATATATCGAGAACGCATTGATACTGCTTGGACCAGAGGCAACTGTGCGCCAGGGCCAGGCGGAAAGGCAGATTCTGCGGGTCGGCGGCCGTGGCCTGCTTCAGATAAGGAACCGCTGCCGAGTATTCTCCCAACCCATAGTGGGCCAGCCCGATCAACGCGGTCAGGCGCAGCGCCTCGGGTGACGATGGGGGCTGGCTCTTGAGCAGCGGGGTGAAGGTCAGGATGGCTTCCTTTAGCGCGCCGGATTTGAAGAGCGACAGGCCGAGGTTCAGCCGCAAGCCCTGCATGGCGGGATTCAGCGCCAGAGCTTTGCGATAAAGGGGAACAGCCTCCGTGTAGCGTTCCTGGCGAGCTTCAAGGAGGCCCAAATGGGCGTAGGCCTCGGCATTCGCGGGATGAACCTTCAAGACGGCGCGCCATGCGGTCTCGGCCTCGGCATTGTTGCCCTGTTGTTCCAGCGCAAACGCCGTCTGGCGTTGATCTTCCCCAGCAGCTGCCGTCTGACCCTGACCGCCGGCTGCCGCCATCGCCAGCAACAACGCAAGAACGATCGTCAGTTGTGTAAACCGGCCCACGTCCATCTCCATTGGCATTTTCGCCTGCCGGGAATGCGGCGCGCAATACCCGGAAAGCGCCCGGAGCGGAGAAAAGAAATGAGCGCGGCAGGGGATGCCCTGCCGCGCCCAGGTTGGGGCAGGTTACAGGTCAGAAAACGAGCTTCCCGCCGAACTCCATCGTGCGGGGACCGTAGTCATTGGTAACGTGTCCGAAGTTCCCGTCGTGGAAGCCCGTATCGACGCCTTGGATACTTGTGTGGTTGAAGGTATTGAAGGACTCGAAGCGGAGTTCAATTCTCGGCCCTTCGCCGGGTGAGAGTGGAATGGCCTTGAACAGGGAAAGGTTCCAGTTGAAGATTCCCGGTCCCACGGCTGAGTCTTTTCCGGCATTGCCAAAGCCTTGATTCGGGCCGCCATTCCAGGGAGCGATTGGATCTGCATAGGAACTGGTGCTGAACCAGGCGGCCTTCGTCTTGGGGTAGGAGACCTTTGACACCAGGTTCGGACGGTTGGTGTAGCAGCAGCCCAGACCGATGGTGTTGAGGCTATCGGTGACGGTCAGAGGCACGCCTTTTTCCGCGACCGTTACACCGGAGATCGACCAGCCTCCAAGGACCTCGCGCGCTGCAACGTTCGAGCTTTTTGCGAACCACGGGAGGGCATAGATGTAGCTCACATTGAAGATGTGACGCCGGTCGAACGTATTGTCCGACCCGCGGTCATACCCGGTGTTGTACGGATCGGAGAGCCCATAGAGATCGTTGCTCACATCGGAGATGTTATGGGACCAGGTGTAGGCAAGTTGGGTGGTAAGCCCATGCCGGTTTTCCAGGCGCACACCAGCCTGCAGCGATTGGTAGTCGAAGTTGGTCTCGTTCTCCTCCTGGTTGATGGCGGCGAAGCCGGGGTAGTTGACATACTCGTTTGCATTCAGCGAGCCGTTGGCAACGCCCTTGCGTGTTGCGTAGCTGTTATTTGAATCAAGCAACGGCAAGGTGTTGATCTGCCGGTCATCGTTCTGGTCCCATCCCGAAGAGCCTACATACTGCACCACCGCAACGATCGATGGTGCAAGCTCCCGCTGAATTCCAAAGCTCCAATCCGCCGTCCCAGGGGGCGGATAGTCGTACTTGATGTTGGTCAGATTGGAAGGAAAGGATTGCGAGGTGGTGACGCCGGTCAAGGCGCTGGTGTTGGGGTTGGAGAAGTAAACGTTGTTGGCGGAAGGAATGTACGCAAAGGGTGGATTCAAGGCAGCATTGTATACATCGTTGCCCTGGACGCGCTCATAGAACATTCCAAAGCCGCCCCGGAGAACGGTCTTTCCGTTCCCGGTGAGATTGTAGGCGAAGCCGATGCGGGGCTCCCAGGTATTGTACTTGTTCTGGACGTTTCCGCGGGGGAAGCCTTTGACGCCGGCTTCCTCAATGCCGTTGAGATAAAACGCGCCGGTGGTTCCGGTGAACGTCGAGAGCGAGGACGGGAGCAGAGTGCCGGCCGCGGTGACCGGATTGCCCAGCGACGTGTTATAGTCCGCCGCAACGAAGTTTGCGAATTTGTTGTAGCGCTCAAAGGCATGCGGCAAACCGTCGAAACGAAGCCCGAGGTTGAGAGTCAACCGGGGAGTGATGTGCCAGTTGTCGTTGCCGTAGACGCCGTAGTTGTTGTTGACCCAGTGTTTGCCGTAGAGGAACTGAAGCTGGTTGAAGTTATTGGCGTCGCCCAGCAGGAAGTTGATGTACGAGTCGCCGGAAAAGTTGTTCGAGTTGAAAATCGCTGTCCCCTGGGTGTTTGCCTGCAGTTGTTGATTCTTGTAGTCGTGCAGCCAACTGAAGCCAAACTTGAACTGGTGCCGCCCCTTGGTCCAGGACAGATCGTCCCGATACTCGAAGCCTTCGTATCCGTTCCTCCAGGGATAGTAGCTTTCGCTCCAATTTACATTCAACGGCGAGCCCTGCAGATCGATCTCGGGCATGTCGTTGATTGCGGCGTCTGCGACCGGGAAGAAACTGGTTGCCGTCCACCCGCTGGGCTGCAGGAATGTGCCGCCGGGACCGGCGGTGGGCGTAAGGGTGATCTTGTTGCCGGCGTAAAGGAAGGCGGTCTCGTTGAGCAGGTTGGGCGTATAGGTCTGCGTCAACTTGATGGCCGCCGTAAACGAGGGATTGGTCATGATCGTGCCCACCGTCGGGTACGTGCTGTCGCCCCACAACGGTGGAAAATAGTTTTGCAGCAGCGTGTCATGGAGGTAATGGCCCATCAACTGATACTTGCTGTTGATGGAGTGGTCAATACGAACAACATCTTCACGGACATTGGTGGGTTGGGGGATGGACGCGATGTACTGCGTGCCATTGTTGTAGTTCGGCTTGGGGAAGGTGCCTGCATTCACCTCCAGGACCGCATTCTGGTCGATTAGGTTGGCGGGGATGGTGTTATTTGGGAAGGGGTTCCCGGCCGTCAAACCGTCAGCCGCGTAGAGGGCCAGTTTGGCCGGGTCGCCGGTGGCCGGGACGCAAGGCGCCTGCACACCAGGATTACAAATTGTGTTGGTGGCGGCTTCGTTCACGGGCGTGTAGGCGAGGCTTTGTCCGGCCGCTGGGAAGTTGGGGGCCAGGATCGCATTCTGAATCAAAGGCGAACTGCCTTGAATCAGCTTGCGCCATTCTTCGTTCCAGAAGAAGAATGTCCTGTTGCGGTTTTCGTTATATACGTGCGGAATCCACAGCGGGCCGCCGATGTTGCCGCCGGGTTCGTTCAGCTTGAACTCGGGCACGGATTTGCTGAAGTAATCGGCGGCGTCGTAGGCGGTATTCCGGTTGAACTCGTAGACTTCTCCGTGGAAGTTATGCGTGCCGGATTTGAGCACCATGAGGATGGTTCCGCCGGAGCCAATGCCGTAATCGGGACTGTAGTTGCTGTCGAGAGTCTGGAATTCGGCCATCGCATCCTGCGAGGGCAGGTTCATGAAGCAGCCGCCGCAGCCGCGATCGTTCTGCTCGGCTCCATCCAACAGGTAGATGTTGTGTTCCGTGCGGGTTCCATTGAAGCTGATGCCGTTGGCGGACGTCAGAGCATTGACGCCGCTAAAAGGCGGCAAGTTGTTGGACACGCCCAGGCCCAGAGCCGCAAGCGCGGTGACGTTGCGGCCGTTGGTTGACAGCTGGGAGACCTGCTCGCCGCTGATCAGAGTGCTGACTTCGCTGGTCTCCGACTGGACCTGCAAGGCATCCGCCGCCACGGTAACCGTCTGCTGTTGGCTGCCGACCGTGAGGGCGATATCCTCTTCCAGGGTCTGGGCAGGGTGCACCACGATGTCGGTCTTTGTGTATTTCCGAAAGCCGGCGACTGAGGCGCTCAGCGTGTAGGTGCCAACGCCCACGTTGGCAAACCGATAGGCCCCCGCGCTGTTCGAGGTGTCCTGTCTTACTTGATCGGTCGCGGGGTTGGTGAGGCTGATTGCGGCGTTCGGAACCACCGCTCCGGTGGCATCCACCACGATTCCTGTGATTGTTGCGTTGTCCTGGCCCCAGGCTCCGGGCGTCAGCACCAGGAGCATGGTGATCAAAGCGAAGCACCCTACCAGAAATCCCCGTACCGATCGCTTCGCAATGGAGGGGATTTGTGTTGTGAGATGATTCATAGAGTTTTCCTCCTGAGAAAACGGTTACTTAACGGCTGTTTCACTTTCCTTCCGTCTTTGTCTTGTGGTCGATTCTTGGTTTGTACGTCAGCGGAAGCGCTTGTGCGGCAAGAGCTGATTCTTGATGTTTCACTTGCCAGCCCGGACTCTTCAGTTGTCAGTTCTCAGCGGACTCGGAAATCTTCTCCGGATTCCCCTGAATGGCTGCATGCCCGTTAAGGCTGTTCCCCTCTCTTCGCCAGAAAACGTCTGTCTGACCTGATTTTTGTTCGACCCCATTCGCAGATGTGATCGATGTCAATACCGGCAATCTGGCAAACGTTTTCTGAATTGAGCAAAAACCTTTACCCAGTTCGAGAGCGTGCCCATTCCAACACCAGCGTCGCGAATGTGCAACGCTATTAACGGTTTGTTGGGACGTTTGTTGTAGATAAGATGTTATTTTGCATAACGTTAGTGGGATCGATGATCAGGGGTTGCTGCCCGTTTGGGGCCACGTTTGTTGTGATGATATAGTGGGATACCAAAGGAAATCTGGGTGCGTTATGTCCACAGCCGATCCATCTTGGGAGCCGGAAGTACTCAGTCCAAAGCAGATCGGTTTGGTGCGCCATCACCTCAAAGAGGTGACAGCGAGCCACGCGTTCGCGGGGAGCAAACGCACCCAGGATTTTCTCCACCTGATCGTCGGACATGCTCTGGAGGGGGAAGTCGATAGCCTGAGGGAGCGGATGATTGGGGCCGAGATGTTCGGGCGCCCGGTCGATTACGACACGGGAAGCGATTCCGTGGTTCGCGTCAAGGCCACCGAAGTTCGAAAGAGGCTGGCACAGTACTACCTTGAAGCAAACCGAGAGCCGGCTGTCCGCATCGAACTTCCGAGCGGATCCTATGTGCCGAGGTTCCTCTTCGAGCCGTTGAAGACAACGGCTCAGCCGCAAAGCGGGGTTGTTCCTCTGGCCTCCGTGGAGCAAACCATCGCTCAGGGTGAAGGACGGTCCGCCGACAGGCCTGCGGCGCCAGTAGACGAGGCACCGCGTATTCCTGCGCAGAAATCCCGCCTCCCGTTGCGCGTCCTGACCGGCGCCGTGGTCGGATTGACCCTCATCGCGGTGATCGGCTACGTGGGCTTCAGGAAGTGGTATAGCGATTCACATGCACGGCCGGAGATTCGCTCCATCGCCATCCTGCCGCTTAAAAACCTTTCCGGCGATCCGGGGCAAGAGTATTTCGCCGACGGGATGACGGAAGAGTTGATCAACGACCTGGGCCAGGTTTCTACGCTACGCGTCATTTCCCTGACATCGGCAATGAGTTACAAGGGCACGAAGAAGACGCTGCCGGAAATCGCCCGTGAGCTGGCCGTGGGCTGGGTCGTCGAGGGAAGCGTGCAGCGCGAGGGAAACCAGGTGCGAATCAGCGCCCAGTTGATCGATGCCAGGACCGATCGTCCCATCTGGGCCCATACCTATGTCCGCGACATGACCAGCGTGCTGGCATGGCAGGGAGAAGTGGCGCAAGCAATTGCGGAAGAGATCAGCATCACGGTGACGCCGCAGGAGCAAGCGCGCTTCGCCCGCAAGCGCCCAATCGACCCGGAAGCCCAGGATCTGTACCTGCATGGCATTCTCCAATTGAATGCGGACGATTGCAAGAGCGCTATCGATTATTTTCATCAGGCCCTCGACAAGAATCCCAACTATGCGCAGGCGCATGCGGCATTGGCTAATTGCTATGGCCGGATGGGTGAATCTGGCCGAATGGCCTATAAGGAGGCGTTTTCCGAGCAAAGGGCCGAAGCAACCAGGGCGATTGAGTTGGATGACTCGCTGCCCGAAGGCCATGCTGAACTCGCCAATACGGCGATGACGCTGGACTGGGATTGGGCAGCTGCGGCGACTCAGTTCCACCGGGCGCTGGAACTCAATCCAAATTCGGCGCCCATCCATCAGAAATACGCGTTTTACCTGGTGCGAACCGGCCAACTGCCCGAAGCCCTGGCGGAGGTAGAGCGAGGCGTGGACCTCGATCCTGTTTCCTGGCATTCATTCCACTATGAGGGATTCATCCTTTACTTTTCCCGTCAATATGACCAGGCGCTTTCGCTGATCCGGAGAGTTCGCGCGCTGGACATCAATCCCCCCGATTGGAGCTTTCTCTTAGGCGATGTTTACGCGGAAAAGGGCATGTACGCAGAATCCATCGCTGAGTTTCTGAAGTCAGGCAATGGACCGGATTCCCTGGGCCATTTGGGCAATGCTTATGCCCGTGCGGGCCAGGTGGGCGCGGCCCGCAAGACCATAGTGCAACTGGAACAGTACGTGCGAAAGGATGGCGTGGGGAGGTACGAAATAGCTCTCGTCTATACCGGACTGGGAGAGAAACAGGAAGCGTTTAAATGGCTGGAAGAGGCTTATAACGCACATGATGTGGGGCTTGTATATCTCAAGATCGATCCCTGCCTTGACCCCTTGCGCTCCGACCCGCGCTTTGATGACCTGGTGCGGCGCGTCGGCCTCGCGAAATAATTGGCGATCGGAGCTTAAAAGAGGGCAGGCGCTATCTTGCTTGTCCCGTAGTTGCCACAACCGCATGCGGCTAGCCGTCTTTCCATGTCAAGTTGGAGATTTGCAGCGCCGGCTTGCCCGTGACTGCGTCATAGGCATGGAATACGATGATGTCGCCTTCGGGCCGCTGGAGGACCGATTCCCCACCCGGTCCCAGCCAGCGCTGGTTGGCCACCAGCAACGAGGTACCGCCCCCTTGCAGCATGGGAACCCCCTCGCGGTCGACGTAGGGGCCCGTCACCAGTTTTGACCGCCCAACCATGGTTCGGTAGTTGCTCTTGAGCCCCCGGCAGCATAGATCGAAGGA
>JBEKZJ010000020.1:0-45091 GCA_049509995.1 Occallatibacter sp.
CCCCGCGGCTACTGCCAGAACCCTGAAGCCTTGCTTCTCGAGTTCGTCGGCGATTGCAGATGCAGCAGGCGACGGAGCAGTAAGGGCTACGACCGCGGTGAACGCGCCCTTGATGATTCGCTCTGCGCTTCCTTTCTGATCTGTGACCGCGGCTTCAGAGGTTTTTTGGGCGGAGTCGAACGGCACAAACTTGGACAGCTTTGGCAGGTCCGGCGCCGGCTGGTGCGAGGCGGCAGCACGAATCGCCTGATCGACAGGGTCCTGGCCGCCTTCTGAGCTTGCCATAGCCGCCAATCCGAGAACGTGCGCTTCGTCGAAACCTGGCATGGGGCGAACGCTGGTTACTGAAAGTTCGTTGCGGGTAAGGGTCCCTGTCTTATCCGAGCACAGAACATCGATCGATGCCGCTTCATCTACGGCGGTAAGCCGTGTGGGCAATACACCCAGCTTCGCCAGAGCACGAGCTCCAACCGCGGCAGCAAGGGTGAACGTCGCGGGCAAAGCCACGGGTATGGCCGCGAGGACCGACGTGAGCAACAGGGGAACGATCTCGCTCCATGGCATCGCATGGGTATAGCCGTATGCGCCCATCGCAAGGATTACGAGACCATTGAAGATCGCCAGGTTGCGCACGATCTTGAGCACCGCCGTCTGCTGTGTGCTCACCACATGTGCAGTGCGAACGAGTTCCGCTGTGCGGCCGAATTTTGTGCGGACGCCCGTGGCGGTTACCACGGCTGTTGCCTCACCGCGCCGCACCAAAGCCCCTGCAAAGGTGTCCACGCCGGGACCGGCTTCAATGGGCAGGGATTCGCCGGTGAGCATCGACTGATCGAGCTCGACCGATCCCCCGGTCAGATGCACATCGGCGGCGACCACGCCGCCAAGGGACAGCTTTACCAGGTCGCCACACGCCAGTTCCGCAGCCGGCACAGTCTTCCATACGCCATCGCGCTGGACTGAGGCGTTGAGAGCCAGGCGCGACTTCAGAGCCGCCAGTGTAGCCTGGGCCCGGCTCTCCTGCAACCAGGCGAGCGCCGCATTGAAAACCAGCAGAGCGCCGATGACAGCAGCTTCGTAATACTTATGCAACACAAGTTCAAGCACAATGGAGGCTTCGAGCAACCAGGGAACAGGCGCCCAGAATTTGGCCAGTGCATCGCGCAGTGGATGAGCCGAGGTATCCGGCATGGCATTGGGCCCGTCCTTTTCAAGACGTGCTCTGGCCTTATCGCTGGTGAGCCCTTTTGCGGCGACGTCCTGAGCCGGCTTTACGGCCTGACTGGATGATGCGGGGGTGACAACGCTAGTTACACTCACAATTCAGCTACCTGTCTCACCGCCTTCGCTACCACCATTCCATGGAGCGCCCTGACGCGGTCTTCACGCCGGACTCAGGCTTGGCCGAGCGCAGAAGAAGAAGGGGACATTGCACGAGCTTGACGACCTTCTCGGCAATCGAGCCGAACACCAGCGGATGCCAGCCGGAGATGCCGTGGGTGGAGATTACGACCATGTCGATATGCTCGCGCTCAACCACGTCCATGATGTTTCCGGCTATGTCGTTTCCAACCTCGACGCTGGAAGTCGACTTAACTCCCCTGGCCGCAAGAGCTGCATGGCACTTGGCCAGGTGGAGCTCTGCGAATGTTCTTGCCTCCTGAATGAATTCGGCTTCGGGAACCAGGTCAGGAAGACTTGTGGTGGGAAACATCGGGATGACGTTGACGAGATAGAGTTCGGCCTGAAAGTGCTGAGCAAGGTCAGCTGCCATCTCCAAAGCTGCCTGGGAGGATGGGCTAAAGTCGATGGGCAACAGGATCTTTGTGGGGATGGAAGAGATAGGTCGAGTTTCAGGCATAGCAATCTCCTCGTCCAACCATCAAAGTGGCTGGAGCTTTATTCTCTTCAATCCTGAAGGCAAAGGCTGTGCTCTTTTGCACACACGACTGGCGGACTCTGCGCGCGACGGGACCGATTTCGTTCGATCGCCTGGCGCCGCGGATGCAGGGGAAGACGACTCGCGATAACGTGCAATTATGACCATCCTTGGGGACTTCAATTCTGACAAAATATTTAAAGGCATGGCTAAACGCAGACCTAAGCCATTGACGGCGGCATGTGTGTTGGAGAGATGCGATGCCGATCGGAGGGAGTCCCTTGACACCAGTAATGAGGAAATGGAATTCGCAGCCCTCGCACGTCTTCCATGGCGATCCGGCATGCAGGCAGGGTAGCCGGTCGAGCGAGGAGCCTCACAAGGGGAAGATCCGCATGGCAGGGTGGCTGCTGCTCGGCGCCGCAGTCCTGGCAAGCTTGCCGGTGCCGGCAGGATCCCAATCACTGGCCGCTTTGGCAGACTCTTCCGGCACGGTCGCAACCAGGACCGCAACGCCAATCGACATTACTTACACGGTACCGACGCAGAAAACAATGGCCAGCAACTATGCTTTCGACACGTTCGGTCCGTATCCGCTTGCGGGCGCCGCCCTCGCGGCCGGTATCGACCAGTTTTACAATTCACCTCCAGAGTGGAATCAAGGCGGCGGGGGTTATGCGAAGCGATTTGGGTCCGACTTCGGCATCGCGGCGGTGGGCACCACCACGCGCTATGCGCTGTCAGAAGCCTTCAAGGAAGATTCATTGTACTACCGGTGCGAGTGCAGAGGCATATTGCCGCGACTGCGCCATGCGATGGTTTCCACCTTGACGGCGCGCCGCGGCGAAGACGGCCATCTTGTCTTCTCGGTTCCTTCTCTGGTGTCGCCCTATGCGGGTTCGATGACCGCAATCTATGGCTGGTACCCCAACCGATTCGGCGCCAAGGACGCGTTCCGGACGGGCAACTACAGCCTGCTGGCCTATGCCGGGGGGAATATTGCACTAGAGTTCTTCTATAGCGGTCCTCACTCCTTGCTTTCTCGCATGCACCTGAACAATGCGCACGGCTCGCCAATTCAAGGTCCGAACCGATGAGCAACCGCGAATTCACGTCCGCCGCAGGCTTGAGCCCTCCGCTTCCGGGGCAGCGGGCCGTGCCCATGCCCTCCGTTTTGAGCTCTGCCACGGGCCTGGCGGGTGGATTCTTTGAGTGGTTTGGGAACCTGGGCATCTTTTCCTGGCAAGTTGCGCGGGCCGCGGTGACGCCGCCGTTTGAATGGCGCGAATTGATTCGACAAATGGACGACGTCGGATCAAAGTCTCTGCCCCTGGTCGCTTTGGCCGGAGCCGCCATCGGCGCTGTTCTGTCGATGGAAGCCCGTTCCAGCTTGACGCGATTCGGGGCAAAAGCGATGCTTCCCTCGGCCATTATCTACTCCGTTGTCCTGGAGATGGGCCCGATCATCACCGGCCTGGTGGTGAGTGGGCGCGTGGGCGCGGGCATTGGCGCGGAGTTGGCGTCGATGAAAGTGACCGAGCAGATCGATGCTATCGAGGCATCCGCGATCAACCCTTACAGGCTGCTGGCGGCGACTCGCATTCTGGCTTGCATCCTGATGCTGCCTCTGCTGACCCTCGCCGCGGACGCATGCGGCGTTTTGATGGGCTGGCTCACTCAGACCCTGGCTGAGCCGCAGTCGTTACGCCAGTTCATCGATAGCGGCTTTCGCGGCGCTACTTTCAACGACCTGCTGCCACCTACGTTTAAAACCGCCGTGTTTGGCCTGATCATTGGGCTCATCGCGTGCTTTCAGGGAATGCGCACACGCGGAGGCGCCGAGGGCGTCGGCCGCGCCGCAACCAACTCCGTGGTTCTTGCATCGCTCTTGGTGATCCTGGCCGACGTTGTGCTGGTGAAATTCATTCTCGTTGTCTTCCCATAACCATTGATCTCGGGGTTTGTGAAACAAACATGGCCACAGCCTATGACATCGCGATGAAGACAGGGGATTTTGAGGAAGACGGCAGTGCGCCCGCTGTTGCCGTCGAAAATCTGCATAAGTCCTTCGAAAGCCGAGTGGTCTTGGACGGAATTAGCTTGTCGGTAAGCCGGGGAGAAACTTTGGCAGTGCTGGGACGCAGCGGCACAGGCAAAAGCGTATTGCTGAGGCTCATTATCGGCCTCGAAAAACCCGACTCGGGATCGGTTCGCATCCACGGTCAGGAGATTGTCGGCATGGCTCTCGATCGGATGGGCGAAATCAGGAAGAAGATGGGATTCCTGTTTCAGCATGCGGCGCTCTACGATTCGCTCACCGTCGCCGAAAACGTGGCGTTCTCCCTCGAACACCATCGCAGGGACATGTCGAAGTCTGAGCGGGGCGACCGGGTGAAGCACTTGCTTGCCGAGGTGGGCATGGAAGGTGACCTGGACAAAATGCCTTCCGATATCTCAGGTGGAATGCAGAAACGCGTGGGCCTGGCGCGCGCGTTGGCATTGGAGCCGGAGATTCTCCTGCTCGACGAGCCGACAGCCGGGCTCGACCCCATCAGTTCCGGGGAGATCGACGATTTGGTGCTCAAGCTGCAACGGGAACATCAGATGGCATCCATCGTAGTGACTCACGATCTGCACAGCGCAAAGACGATTGCAGACCGTCTGGCTTTGCTCAATGAGGGCAAGGTGATAATTGAGGGAAGCTTCGCTGAGCTTCAGCAATCCGACATCGAATTTGTGCAGGAGTTTCTAAAGCAGTCGTAGGAGGTCATATGTCAAGAGCGGCGCGGTTGGGAGCTTTTATCGTTGCGACACTGGCAGTTCTGGCGGTCGGGGTCTTCATCATCGGGAGCAGGGAGTATATCTTCGGCTCGACTTACCAATTGAAGGCGCAATTCGACAATGTGGCGGGTCTGGCTGCGGGAGCCGATGTGCAAGTGGGCGGGGTTCACAGCGGGACTGTGCGCAGCATCGCTTTGCCGCACCAACCGGGCGAGAAGGTTACCGTGTACATGGATCTCGACAAGGCGACGCACGAGATCATCAAGCAGGACTCGGTGGCGTCGATTGAAACCGAGGGGTTGTTGGGCAACCAGTACCTGGCGATTTCGTTTGGATCAGCCGGGCAAGGCGAGGTGCGCAATGGCGATACGATCGCGAGCCTCCCGCCACTGGAAATGTCGGAGTTGCTCAAGAGGACGAGCGGCATCCTGGACAGCAGCCAGCAAGCCATTCAGAACGCGACTTTGGCGACGGCGCACCTGAATTCGGTAAGCGCCAAGATCGATTCCGGCCAGGGAACCTTGGGTGCCCTGGTGAACGACAAAGCGATGTATAACAATCTGGACCAGACGACGAGTACTCTGCGTGACACGACCATCAAGGCGCAGGCCGGTGTAACCGACTTCCAGGAGAATATGGAAGCCCTCAAGCACAACTTCCTCCTGAGTGGGTATTTCAAGAAGCGTGGATACGAAGATTCCGCCGATCTGGGAGCGAACAGGATTGGCGGGCTCCCGCAGGGTACGCCTGTCAAGACGTTCACCTACCCAGCCAAGCAGCTCTTCGACGGTCGCGATTCGGCCAAGCTGAAGGACCAGAAATCTCTCAATGCCGGCGGCGAGTTCCTGACACAGAATCAATTCGGATTTGCAGTGGTCGTGGCTTCCACTGGCATGGAAGGCGATGCCCAGAAGGACCTGGTACTCACCGAGGCCAGGGCCATGGTTGTACGCGAGTATCTGGTCGAAAACTTTGGATTCGACGACAGCCAGCTTAAGACATTGGGAATGGGAAAGCAGGCAGGCACGAACCTGGACGCAGATTGGGGTTCGATTCAAATCCTCATCTTCCCAGCGGGAACCCAGATACCAGCCGACAAACCGGCGTCTGCGAGCAACTCACCCAAAACAGAGGCGGACAGCCCGGTTCAGGCCGCCGCTGCGCCAACTCAAAGGCCGTAGCACATGGCGCGATGAGCGATGGCAGCGAGTATGCGCACGAAGGCTGCCTTCAGTTTTACGTACCCAATTGCTCAGAACCCTGGCCGCCAAGATGAAAGACTTACTCAGCAAGCGCGAAACGGTTGCTTTGCGGAGATTGATGCTTCCAATATGCTCCTTTCCCGACCTGTTTCTCACCACGGCCGTGCCGAACTTAAGCTGTCGTCACCCTTCCATCCGCACTCTTGGTGAGCGACTTGAGCGCTGGGTGCACATTGGGTGTCCTCGGTACAGTCGGCGCTGCCATCTGTTGGACGACCTCTCCCTGCATCAGTGATGCAAAGTGGTCCCGCCCAAGGGCGCAGTCGCCGGAACTCGGCATTTGGTTGTGGTGTATTACCGGGCTCGCTGCAACCAGGCTGCGCGCCGCGGCGAATACGACGCAGTTATGGAGAAGAGATGACTGGAAGCAAGCACAACCTCGAAGGCAATAGCAGTGACAAGGGTGAGCCCGATCCTGGTCCTTACTGGAAGCGCATGCACCGTGACTGGCGCTTCTGGGTCGGCGCAGTCCTTATGTTTGCGGCTCTCGCAATTTACGTTTTGAGCGGAGACCTGGCGTGGGTTCCGCGCGGCCAACCGCATCAGCCGCCGCCGGCAACTGCCGGGAGATAGCGGGGCCCACCGGCTTTCTAAGTCAGCGAGCCATCGCCGGCAAAGCGCGGCATAGACAACCGTGGTGGCGGCTGTTGACATCGATCGAGCGCCGACTGGCGATCATGAGAACAGAATGTAGAGCAAAGTAGCTCAGCAATTGGCTCAACAATTTAGAACAATAATCCTGAAGAAGAGCAGTCCTTCTCATCTCCCTCCTGGCTCCCGAGTTCAGCCAGAGCGTCCGGCATGGGTGACTCTTGGCCATCTGCATTGCGCAAGGACAACCGGCGAAGACCGCCTCTCTTCAAAGGAGTGGCGCACCTCCACTTCACTTGAGTTCAATTGCCAAAGCGAACATGGGCAAAGAGTGAGAAACCGCTTCAACACGACTCGCACCGAGCCGATTGAAAATGCCTTTGAAGTCGTATCGGATCCGAGAGAATTACTGGAGAACATGAAATGTCGCTTGTAACTGTTGTAATCACACTATTGGTAGTCGGCGTGTTGTTGTGGCTGGTGAATGCCTACATTCCCATGCAGGGAACGATCAAGGGAATTCTGAATGCCGTGGTGGTAATTGTACTCGTCATTTGGCTCATCAATGTTTTTGGATTGCTTCACTACGTTACCCAATTCCGCGTAGGACATTGACGAATCAGTCCAGGGAGCGCGGCAAGACGGCAGCCAACAGAAATGAGCAGCTTGAGGGGCCGAGGGCGCGAAGGCCATTCCAGGGTGTATACTTGAGATAACAGTCAGGACCTTCCCCTTCTCGCCTTCAGCGTCCCGGCTTCGCTCCAGACGAGTACCGTTCAAGCGAGCAACAGAACGACTGGAGCGGCAGTGAGCCTGATCAAGAAAGTCGATGTCAAAAAGCATCTTGCTGCCCGGCCATTGAGCCAACCCGATGCAACCGGGTTCTCAGAGATCGAGCCGGCCGGCACGGGAGCGAATGCTTCAGATTTCATTGAAGATTTCTCCCCTGAACATTCTTCTTCGAGCGGTGTCTGTCACTGCGATTGCGATTGGCGCCGAATCTGGCAGTATTCAAGTGCCCAGCGTGGCGGGAAGCGCACAAGTGTGAAGGAGCACACCTTATTTCTGCGTCAAGGATGCATCCTGCCGGATCAATTCGATCTGCGCTCAAGAGCCGTTTTCAAAGGGCGGCGGAGGCGACCGGGATGCTGGCGGCAGATGTGGATGCGTGTACGCAGCACAGGTTGGCACTTTGTGTGGATAGAGGATTGGCATTCGTTCCGAGGTCTCGGCAGAACGCCGCGAACCGCGATCCATCGGGCATTGATTGGCGCCCTCAAAGAAGTGAAGGGCGCTTCAATGGCGCCGCTAAGCTCGATCCGAATGGTGAGGTATTCGGGCTTGCGGATGGCATGAGCAAAGCTCCACGCTCGCCGGATGCAAATACGGACGTCAGTGGACCGAGCTGAGGAGATGAAGGTTCAACAGGCGTTGGTTTTTTAGGTCCACTGTTTGCCTGCACACGAAGCAGGTTGCAAGGCTGGCACCAAATCCGTGCAAGTGAGTCCGCACAGAGACGGCTTGCACCACGTCGATAGAAGCGAAAGTAGGACAATATGTCTCTCACTGACACGAATCATCTTGGAGATCTGCCCGGGGGCATTCTATCAGCGGCCTCTCCGCCGGTTGCGCCAAAAGGTTGCAGCCTGCCTTTGCCTACGCGCATTGCGTTTATCGGAAACTATCTGCCGCGCCAGTGCGGCATCGCCACATTTACGACGGACCTATGCACGGCACTCGCAACCGAATACGGCAGCGGCCGGCTGTTTGCCATTCCCGTCAACGATCCGGAGTCAAGCTACGAGTATCCAGAGCAAGTGCGTCTGGAACTGGAGCAAGAGGATCTGAGCTCCTACGAACGGGCCGCGGAATTCCTTAATTTCAACGGCAACGATCTGGTCTGCGTTCAGCATGAATATGGCATCTACGGCGGGACTGCGGGCCGCCACATCTTGACCTTGCTTCGCAAATTGAAGATGCCGGTCGTAACCACGCTGCACACTGTTCTGCGGGATCCAAATCCGGATCAGCGCATGGTGCTGGAAGAGATAGCGAGGCTTTCCGATCGCCTGGTGGTCATGAGCGAGCAAGCGGCTCAGTTTCTGCGCGAGGTGTATGCGGTTCCGAACGAAAAGATCGACATCATTCCACACGGCGTGCCCGATTTTCAGTTCATGGACCCCAATTACTTCAAGGACAAGTTCGGCACGGAAGGGAAGTTCGTGCTGTTGACGTTCGGTTTGCTGTCACCGAACAAGGGAATCGAGAACGTGATTCGAGCGTTGCCGGCTATTCTGGCAAGACATCCAAACGTGGTGTACATCGTTTCCGGAGCGACGCATCCGCAAATCCGGCGGCGCGAGGGCGAGCGCTACCGCGAAGGGCTGCGGGCCTTGGCAGAACAACTTGGCGTTTCTTCGCAACTGATCTTCCTGAATCGTTTTGTGAGAGCGGAGGAACTGGTTGAGCTCATAGGCACGGCGGATATTTACATCACGCCTTACCGGCAGGAGGCGCAGATCGTTTCCGGCACGCTGGCCATCGCGCTTGGTGCAGGAAAGGCGATCATCTCCACGCCGTATTGGCACGCGAAAGAGTTGCTGGCGGATAAGAGAGGCGTGATTGTACCGTTCGAAAATCCGGGCGCCATTGCAGAAGCGGTGCTTCGGCTCCTGGATAACGAAGGGGAACGGCACGCCATGCGGAAGCGTGCCTATCTCTATTCCCGGGAAACAATATGGTCCAAGACGGCGCGGAAGTATATGGCGAGTTTCCAGCGTGCTCGCTTCGAGCGCACCTTGCAACCTAGGGCAGCCCAGAAGGACGATGTGGCAGTAAACGCTCCCGATAACCTGCCGGCGTTGAATACCGCTCACATGTTGAGGATGACGGACGACACCGGCATTTTGCAGCATGCTATCTTCTCCGTGCCCAATTCAAGCGAGGGTTATACGACCGATGACAACGCGCGTGCGCTCATGGTGTCGGTCCTTCTGGACGAGGGCCCGGCGCATGCGGGTGCCCGGGAGTATCCAAACCTCTCCCATCGCTACCTGTCCTTTCTATGGCTCGCATTCGATGTCGATACAGGGAGATTCAGAAACTTTCTCGGCTACGACCGCAAGTGGCTTGAAAATGTTGCACCGGACGACAGCCATGGGCGCGCGTTGTGGTCGCTGGGGAAGGTGCTTGGCCATTCGCGAAATGCAGGATTGCGAGGAGCGGCAGGGAGGCTCTTCGAAGCCGCGGTCCCTGCAACACTCACGTTCACCAGTCCGCGCGCGTGGGCGTTCTGCATCCTGGGCATGCAAGCCTATCTGGACTGGTTCCCTGGAGACAGAGCCATCCAGGGAGTTCGCAATGCATTTGCGAATCGACTTCTCGATATCTATGAGCGCAGTCACTCCGCGACATGGCGATGGTTCGAGAAGAGCCTTTCCTACTCGAATGCGAGGCTGTCGCAGGCGCTCATCCTGGCGGGATGGCGGAGCGACAACCAGAGAATGATCGAAGCTGGAATGGATTCTCTGAAGTGGCTTGTTGCCGAGCAGCACCGCGACGATGCGGAGATCTTCGTGCCGATCGGATCCAACGGATTCTATATAGAAGGAAATGAGAAGGCGCGTTTCGATCAGCAGCCGGTGGAGGCCTGCGCAACGGTCTCCGCTTGCCTTGAGGTATACAGGCTGACGGAAGAAAGCTATTGGTTTGAGGAAGCCCAGCGCGTCTTCCGCTGGTTTCTCGGCAAGAACGACTTGCAGGCGCCGCTTTACGATGCAACAACAGGCGGCTGCAGAGACGGACTTCATCCCGACCGCATCAATGAAAACCAGGGAGCGGAATCAACGCTTTCGTTTCTGATGGCCCTGCTCGAAATGCACGAGGCCAAAGTGACAAACGCACAAGAACGGCACCTTGAAATGAGCACCTCCTCTTGAATCCAAATGTTTCCCAAGTCGTAACGTCAGATTCCGTCACCCCGGAGGCCCTGCATGTGGAGACACGCACAGGGCTGCCACTGTTCACCCGTTATTCCGGGAACCCGATCCTTACCCAGAGCGACTGGCCCTATTCAATCAACAGCGTTTTCAACGCAGGGGCAGTGCGGCTGCCCGACGGAGATACTCTGCTGCTTTGCCGGGTGGAAGACCGGCGAGGCCTGTCCCACCTGTGTGCCGCGCGTTCTGCGAATGGAATCGATAACTGGCGCATCGATTCTCAACCGACGTTGCCGGCAAACCCTCGCGACTATCCGGAAGAGATCTGGGGCATCGAAGATCCGCGCATTACCTATGTTCCGGAGCTTGAACAATATGCGGTGGTGTTTACCTCTTTTGCGCGAGGCGGTCCGGGAGTTTCCCTGGCACTAACCAAAGACTTCAAGAGCTTTGAGCGATATGGGGTAATCATGCAGCCGGAGGACAAGGACGCGGCACTGCTGCCGAGAAGATTCGGCGGCCTTTGGGCGCTGATTCACCGGCCAGTGACAACGCAGGGCGCGCACATGTGGATCTCCTACTCGTCCGATCTGCGGCAATGGGGAAGCCACAAGGTGATTCTCGCGGCGCGCCGCGGCGGATGGTGGGATGCGAACAAGATTGGGCTATGCTCTCCGCCGATTGAAACAGCAAAGGGGTGGCTGACGATCTATCACGGAGTACGGCAAACGGCATCGGGCAGCATTTATCGCCTGGGCCTGGCGCTCTTTGACCTGGAGCGGCCAGAGATCTGTTTGCAGCGAGGAGACTCCTGGATGTTCGGCCCTGAAGCTGCCTATGAGCGCGGCGGAGACGTCAAGGATGTCGTGTTTCCGTGCGGTCAGACTATCGGCGCGGATGGAGATACGATCTACATGTATTACGGAGCCGCGGATTCGTGCGTGGCGCTGGCCACCGGCAGCATACGTTCGCTACTCGCATGGCTGGACTCAAACTCCACCCCATGGGAAGGATTTGCATAGGAACGCGACCCGGCTTCAGGGCGGGAGGAGCGGTTGAGATGAACTTCTCGAACCGGACGTGGCCCAACTGGGTGCCACGCCTGCTGTGGATAAGGCGCGAGTGCCCCCGGTGTAATTCGGTCAAATTCAAACCAGCCGAGTTACGGTCGTTCGATAGCTTGCTCAGCATGTTTGCTTTGCGGCCGGTGCGTTGCATGTTTTGCTGGCGACGGTACTACTGGTTCACATTGCGCAACGCAGATGCGGGATAATTCCACGATCGTTTGCAGTGCTCAGGAGCGGGTCTTGTTGCTGTGCCTGACGAGAGCAGAATGCAACTCGCCTCGTGCCCGGATTCGTGCGACCCATGGTTGCGAAGCTCAAGTTTTCAAATGCAAATACAGGGCCAGGTCCGCATGAGTGTCCTCGTCCAACAAACGGCTCTGCTCCTTGCGCCACGCGTCCATCCCTCGCTTGTGCCGCACTGGCTCACGCACCTGGGGGCGCTGGGGCTCTTCTTGGTTGCGGTGGTCGATTCCTCGGTCGTCCCTCTGCCCATTCCCGGTAGCACCGACCTGCTGCTGCTTTGGCTGGTGGCGCACAGGGGCGATCCTTGGCTGCTGGTCCCTCTGGCGGTTGCGGGCAGCATTCTGGGCGGGTACACCACCTGGCACATCGGCCGCCGAGGCGGCGAAGCGGCGCTGCGCCACTACGTGCCGGCGCGTCTTCTGGGGCGAATCGTCGGATGGGTGGAGCGTCACCGAATCCTCGCGGTGTTTCTTCCCGCCTTGCTTCCTCCGCCGATTCCGCTGTTGCCGTTTGCGCTGGCGTCGGGCGCGCTGGGCGTTTCGCGCCGGCGCTTTCTGGTGGTCTTCGGCGCGGCGCGCAGCCTGCGTTACTCATTCGTCGCCTGGCTAGGCGTGGTCTATGGGCGCAGCGTCGTGAGCCTGTTTTCAGGAGCGCTCCAGAAGTGGTCGACTCCGCTGCTTTGCGTGTTCCTGGGCCTGCTGGCGGCCTGCGTCTGCTATTGGATATGGAAAATTCGCGGGCTGCGCAAGATCGATGCCGCAAAGAAGCTCGCGTTGCACGCCTGATGAGCTGATGAGGAATGAACTGCCGAGGCAGCTTGTCCTGCGCGCGCTGCCTTGTGCATTTGGAGTCAATTCGGGTCGCGCAGCAGACCGATGCAGGGACAAAAGCCGCGGCCGGGTAGAGTATACCCGGCCGGGAACGGCTGCAATGGACGATCAATATCTTCCGAGAGGAAGGTTGTGCTATTTTCGCGACTGCGACCCCGATGAGCGAGGCTGGGGTTGGCGAGCCTGCAACGTCTGCTGCTCCGCGGTGTGTTTTTGCACTAACTTCTGCGTCTGTTGCTGGTGCTTCTGTTCGAGTTTCTGGTTGTTGGCGTTGGTCTTCTGCTGATGTTCAGCGTCCTGCTTCTGCTGAAGCTTCTGCCGCTCCTGGGTTTGTTTGGCGATCAACTTGTCCTGCTGCTGCTGGTACTTTTTGTCTGCCTTCGCATTCCCTGAGTTGACCGGCGCGGGGCGAGCGGGGGGCGGAAGGTCCTTGGGATGGATTGCGGGGCGGGTCTCGGTTGGCGCACCGCCGGCCGCGGCGTGGGAAGTCTCCTCCGCGCCCCTGGCGCCTACCGCTCCGTGTTGCTGGTTGAAATCTCCGGGCTTTGCAGTGGCTGCGATTGCCGGATTGCCGTGGTTATTCCCCGCGCGCTGATCCGGATTGGCGCGCGCGGCCTGCGTATGTTGAGTTTGAGCCGCGACGGGCGGAATATGCCTCTGGGTTGCCGCGGTCTGCTGTTCAGCGGTTGGACGCGCCGCAACCCCGCCCCTTCCGCCGTTGAAGCTGACGCGGCTCTCGTTGTTGACCTCGACTCTTTCGTTGTAGACATTGCGATTGACGGTGATATCCACGTTGTTCACGGAACGGTTATAGAAGAAGTGTCCGTGGTCCCAACGGCCGCCTCCGTACCCGCCGCCCCAGTAGCCGAAGCCGTAGTTGATGCCGCCATAGAACCCTACGGTAGGGCCCCAGTAGCCGTCATAAAAAAGAAATCCGCCGTCGCCCCAGCCCCAATAGCCCGGGGTCCAGAGGAAGCCCACTTCCGGCGCCATGATCCACGTACCGGGAACCCAATAGTAGTCGGAGACGCTGTCGTCATAGGCCCAGTAGCCCGGTGTCCAGAGATAGCCGTCTCCGGGGCAAATCGGCTGGTCGTAGAAGGGCAGAGCAGGCGGGCCGATGGCGATCCTGATGCCAATCTGCCCGAACGAGGCGGCCGGAATGGCCAACAACAGAAACGCTAGCAGAAACCGGATGGTGCGCATAAAAATCCTCTTCCCAGACCGTCCTTCGATTGCCCGGCGGTGCTGTCCCGACCGAGGCTGCGAGGACGGGAAGGCGACGCGTTACGCGCCTTGGTCAAGGCTTCCACGGGCTCCTTTCCCAGTCTGTATAATCCGGCTCACCTTTCGATTGGCCTTGCGAGCCCGGATGGTTGTGCCTGCAAGCTCCGATGGTCAAGCGTGCGGGTGGATGCAGCAGGATCGGCGGTCTACACAACAAACATCGCAACGCCCGCGGCGAACATGGCCATTCGAGCAATTTCAGGGTCAACATGCCGTAGAGGAGTTCCAGCAGCGCGGCTTTTGCTTCCTCCCCGGAGAACAAACGCGGCTCGCCGGGGACACGGGAAGGAAAAGGGCCACTTGAGCGCATCGGGCCCGATTACGGCAACCTTGAAATTCCTGTAGCGAGGGGCAGAAGCAGGCTACTCCATCCCCAGTACTTTCACAATCACGCGCTTGCGGCGCTGGCCGTCGAATTCCGCGTAGAAAACACGCTGCCAGGTTCCAAGGTCCAGCTTGCCATTGGTCACTGGCAGGGTGGTCTCGTGGTGCAGCAGCAGCGACTTCAAGTGCGCGTCTCCGTTGTCCTCGCCGGTGCGGTGGTGCTTGTAGTCCGGCCGCGCCGGCGCCAACTCCTCCAGCCACTTGCCGATATCCTCGATCAACCCGCTCTCCAGGTCGTTGACATAGACGGCGGCAGTGATGTGCATCGGGGAGACGAAGCACAAACCGTCCCGCACCCCGCTGCGCCCCACAATCCGCTCCACCTCGTCGGTGATATGGACCATCTCGCGCCGCTTTTTGGTCTCAAAGACAAGGTATTCCGTATAACTCTTCACTTCGTCCTCCCGATACTCCTTCCCCTTCGACAATAAACTGAAAATCCCGCGTACTCCAGCTTTCGCTTTTGAGATATGGGAAACGGTAAGTCCAACGGACGGTTGCAGGCCGACAGCGAAGCTGGCCTCGTTGACCACAAAGCCGGCGACGCGAAGGGCCATCTGCCGGGCCGGCCACAGCTACGCTATTTTGGATGCGCGTTCAGCTTTTCGATTACGTGCTTGAGATCGTCAAGCTTCTGGCCGGCCTCGCCCAGCTTGCCTTCCGAGGTGAGGCGCTGGTAGTCGGCGAAGTCCTTGCCGGCTTGCGCGATGAGCGAGTTGAGATCCGCCGTGGCTGGGGGCGCGGTTCCTGCTTCAGGCGCGGCTCGCGGCGCTTCCGCCGCACTCAATGAGGAGGCCTCGGAGCCAAACAGGGAAGCCAGCGCCGCCTCGAAGGTGGGCGCGTAGGCGAGCCGGTCCTGCAGCGCGAGCACGACCAGGCGCAACTCCGGCATGGGGCTGCGCTCGGCTTGCAGGTAGATGGGCTCCGCGTACAAGAGCGCCTTGCCGCAGGGAATAACCAGCAGGCTGCCGCGGCGTACGTGCGAGCCCTGCTGATTCCACAGCGTGAGCTGCCCGGAAAGCTGCGCATTCTGGTCGATGCGCGCCTCGATCTGCTGCGGTCCGTCAACCAGCCTGGTTTTGGGGAAGTCGTATACCACCGATGTGCCGTAGTGTGCGCCGTCGCTGCGGCCGGCGATCCAGCCAATCAGGTTGTTGCGGTTGGCGGGAGTGAAGGGCAGAATCTCAACGAACTCGAGGCCGCTTTCGCCGGGCAGATTCATGAGCACGAAATTGGGCTGCATGGCCTGCGTGGTTTGCTCTCCGCCCGCGGCCATGCCGGTTTCCGTGGCAACGGTCCACAGGTCTTCGCGGTTGTAGAACACTTCAGGATTGGTCATGTGATAGAGGCCGTAGACTTCAGCCTGCAGGCTGAGCAGCAACTCGGGGTAGCGGACGTGCTTGCGGAGCCAGGCCGGCATGGCCGAGGCGTCCTTGAAGAGGCTGGGAAAGATGCCGCGATAAGCGGCCAGGATGGGATCGGCGCTGTCAAACACATAGAAGGTGGTGGTCCCATCGTAGGCGTCGACGACCACCTTGACGCTGTTGCGCATGTAGTTGATGGGACGATTGTCGAGAGTGTGATGCGTCGAGTAAGGATAAGTGTCCGAGGAGGTGAAACCATCCATGACCCAGGAGAGGCGGCCATCGTCGCCGACCACGATGTAGGGGTCCTGATCGTAGGCGAGGAAGGGCGCCAGGGCGGCCACGCGATCGCGGACGTTGCGGCGCATGAGCAGGCGGCTCTGGGGATTGACATCGTCGCTGAAGGGCAACTTGGCGATATCGCCGCGGTCGAATGCGAGCAGAACGCGGCGCAGAAAGCCGCCCAGGACGATGCCGCCGCTGCCCTCGTAGGAGGTGAGGTTGTTGGCTTGTCCCTCGGGGTAATTGAACTCCTGCTGGCGCGTCTTCACATAGACGTCGGTGTTGGTCATCTCGCCGAAGTAGATCTCAGGGCGCGTCACGTTGAGGCCGCGCACGGTGCTCTGGACGGGCATGTTGCTGAGCATCAGCGTCGGCAGCCCTTCAGGTGTGAACCCATTGACGGGGTTCATGGTGATGCCGTAGCCATGGGTGTAAATGAGCTTATCGTTGATCCAGTTGCGGCTGCTCTCGGGAAGCTTGTCGACGTTGAGCTCGCGCGCGGCCAGCATCACCTCGCGCAGGTTGCCGTCGATTTCGTAGCGATCGATGTCGATCCCGGGAAAGTCGTAGTAGGTACGAATCTCCTGAATCTGGCGCAACGTATCCTTGAGCGCTTGCACGTCCCACAAGCGGATGTTCTGAAGCGTGGGTTGATTGTTGGCCGGATCGGTTGCGCCCACGGTGGTTTCCGCGGGAAACTCGCGCTGCGAGAAGAGGTCGAGGCCGTATGCCCGGCGCGTCATCTCGATGTTGTTGGCGATGTAGGGTTGCTCGCGAACCAGTTCGTTCGGTTTGACCAGGAAGCTGGTGACGTACCAGCCAACCACACCCACCGCGGCATAACAGACCACAGACGGAACGATGGCCGCGACCAGCCATTTTCCGCGCGGGTTGAGTGCGGCGCCGGCAAGGGCAATCGCCGCTCCGAGCACCAGAGCAGCACAGATAAACAACATGCCGGCGAGGGTTACGTGCGCGTCCGTGTACGTGACTCCGTCAAAGATCGTGTGGTGTTCAAACAGTTGCTCAAACCGGGCGACATACTCACGCATGGCCAGGATGAACAACAGGAACCCAACCGTGATGGAGAGCCCGCGCCAGGGCAACGGAATGCCGCCGTCGAGACGCCCGCCGAGCGCGCGGGATCCGCCGGTGACGAGAATGAACAGGGCGGCAAGGATACACGCGAGAATGGCCAGCGTAAGCAGCCAGCCGACGAGGAGTTGCCAGGCGGGCAGGGTGAACAGATAGAAGTTGAGCGGCCTGTCGAAGATGGGGTCCAAAAGGCTCCCAGGGGCGCTTGCCGCGGCGCGCGGCGCGTACCAATAAAGCGCCAGCGTGGGCCACTGGGCCTGCATGGCGGCGCCTGTGGCAAGCGCGATGACGAGCGAGACACCGATGGCGATCCAATGCAGGACAGGCCCGACCGGGAGACTGACCGCATTTCCCGCGATGTAGATGGTATGGCCGCTGGGCAGATCGGCGCCATGCGTCCGCTTGAGGACGGTAAAAGCCCCGTACAGAATGAGAAATGTGACAACGGCAAAGGCCGCGAAGACTCCCCACTCGAGGAACAATGTCTTCCAGAAGACGTCAGCGTAGGCGAGAGATCGGAACCACAGCAGATCGACCCAGTAGGAGAGCGCGGTCCGGCCTCCCAGGACGATTGCGGCAACGATGGCGATAAGGATCAGGAAGGTGCGGCGGCGCGGACGCGGCGGCTGTGGCTGCGCCTGCCGTGGCCAATCAATGGAATCGGGCAATTCTCTACCCCACTTTACCGGTTTGATCCATGCTGCGCGATCCAGGAAATGGGCAGAGCCCGATCACAGGGCCGGCCCTGGCAGTTTCCGAAACCAGGCTTCGAGGATCTCACCCACTACACTCTAATCTTTTTGACACCCTTTTGCAGGAGGCGCTGGGTTTTGAGTTTCTTGTCCGCTTTGCGGGGCAGTTGGCCGGAGCGGTCATTCGCGGAGCAGCAGCTGAGCTGCATTGCGGCGGCCGCGGCATTCCTGTGCGATGAACCCATTTATGGTCCCGGTCTGCCAGGATTATGGAGCAGCGGAATTGTTGGTCCGGCGCCGCCGCAAAGTGACCGGCATTGTTGTAGCAAGCCTGGATAGTCAGCCGCGCCTGAAGAGCGAAGGGCGGATTCTCCTGCGCACACAATGTTATCGAAAATGAAGAGACGAGGAGGATCGGAGCGATCTGGACGCCATGCATGCACGGATTGAAGACCACGGCTGACATGAAAGGCCGGACGAGGAAGATGCTACAGCAGCAGATCGCCCGGTTGCGCCCGGCCTTCCGGGATTATTGGGGATGGGCGGCGGGACGGCAACTATGGCGCAGAAACACCATCTGCTTGGCCGGGTCGGGTTTGTAGTTGCGGAGTTCTTCCTGGAAATTCTTGCCCTTGAGGGATCCTCCGTACTCATAGACACTCCCGGAGCACTCCAGGTCGCCATCCAGCGAAAACAGCGCGTAGGTGCCGACAGAGCCGCCGCTGTAACGCACATTGCTGCTGAGGATGCCGCTGGTCTTGGTCACGGAACCTCCGGATTCCAGCGCCTTGATGAGGAGAATATGCAGCGACGCCGCATCGTCAGACGACAAGTCGCCCGTCTCCGGGTTCACGCCAAGTTTGGCCGCCAAACCGTCCGCCATCAGGACAGCGCTGAGGTGAGATGAGTAAGACGCTGCCGCGGAGACCGCCGGGCTCGGCGTCCCCTCGGGATCCGGTGCGGAGGAGCTTCCGTCCGCAGGCTTGTCCGCAGGCGTTCTTGCGCCTTTCGACGCCGAAGCGGGGCCCGCGGTGAGCGTGTCCAGAAAGATTTGGATATCCAAGATGGCCCGCTGGACGCTGTCCTTGTTCTTCGTGTCGGGGTTCGCCGCCAGGCCTTCCAGGCATCCACGAGCGGCCATGGTCCTGTCCAGGCTGGCAAGAAACGGCGAATCCGCCTTGTCCAGCGTGGCCAATGAGTAGGGGGTGTAGGCGGTAGGCATCAGCACGGGCACGCTGAGCTGTTGCAGTTCCCGGCCAACGCCATTCATGAAGGCCTGATCATGAATGGTGCCGCCAACCGAGAAGCTGGATTGTTCTGAGGCCAACAGGGCCATAACTCCCTGGGCGACAGCAAGGGGCGGGCCTACCGGCGAAGCGCTTACCGCGGCGCTCGCAGCGGAGCTTCCTCCTTTTGAATTTGCAGGGCAACCGAATTCTCCGGCTTTACGTTGCAGTTTGGCCATGGTGGCCATATCCGCGCGCCAGATCTGGAAGTCTTCAAATTCGCTGGAATCGAAGGGGAGGAGGACGACGCTGGCTTTTTTGGAGCCTGCCCTGACCTCGCAGATCGAGCCGGCGGGAGGATTGGTGAAGTTTGCGTCGGTCCCATTGATAAACGCCGCTATGTCGCAGGCTATGGCCTCGGTGTTGGACTGCATGGCGCGGTAGGTTAACATTTCGGATTCGATGGAAAAGCCCACCCCCCCCGAGGCGGTGTCTGAGCTTCCCTTATCTGTGCTCCCCTTGGCAGGTGCGGTTTGTGCCCACACACTCCCCATCGAGAGGGCGCCGAATGCCAGCGCAAAAACCAGCTTGCGGGCCGAGGCAATGAATAGCTCATTCGTGACAAGTCGTTCGACGTTCCACATTTCTCCACCTCTGTGCTACTGTGCAACTGCTGATTGTGAGCGAGTATACACGGCCCAGGGTCCGAGCGTTCACAACAGATTCGACGTCAATCCGGCGGCAAAGTTGCGGACCGCCGGGCCAGGCCCCTGAAACTCATGGGAAGAAGGATGCGCAGGCTCGATGGGCTGTGCCGGAAAACTGCCTTCCGGTCCGCAGGGATCAGTTATTCAGCACGGATGCGTTCTGTTCGCGCAGCTCTTGCTCGAACTGCGCCCGCAATCCGCCCGGATTTCCGCGTAACCTCGAGACCGGGCGCCTGCGAAGAAGCCGCTAAATCGCTTGACACCCGCTCATCGTTTCTTTAACTTTTGGTCCCAATAAGGGTTATCACCCTGCAGAGGGGTGTTTTCATGGAAGTTCGCAAGGTCCGCCTTCTCCTGCCAGTGTTATGCGTCGTGTTTTGCTGCCGAATCTCAGCCCAGGCTCCGTCCGGGTCGCCGGCAGTGCCCACCAAGAGCGCGCTGCTGATCGGCATCGATATCTACTCGCATCCCAGCGACGATGTAAAGGTTCCCGATGGCGCTCCCCCCATCGGACGATACGAGCCCCAGTTGACTTATCGGGATCTCAAGGGTCCATCTCACGACGTCGCCGCGATGCGCGACCTGCTGACCAGCGAGAAGTTCGGTTTTCCCAACGACGACCAGCACATTCACATCCTGCTGAACCAGGCTGCGACCCGCGACGCCATCCTCAAGGCCATGCAACAGTACCTGGTCCAGGATCCGAAACCGGGCGACACGGTGGTGCTGTTCATCTCCTCGCACGGTTCGCTCCGCGCCGACCCCAAAGGGCACGGCCAGCGCTACGACCTCGACGGCACGGGCCTCCATCCCTCGTATGTGGAGAACACCATCGTGCCCTATGACTGGTATCTCGGCCAGGATGACATCTTCAGCCGCGATCTCCGCCACATCTTCAATCAAGCCGCCGACCGCGGCATCCACCTGACGGCCATCTTCGACTCCTGCCACTCAGGATCGCTGGCGCGGGGCGCGGAGAACACGGCGCTGGTGGCCCGCGATTTCGACTTCGATCCCCGCCCGATGCCGGATGATCCTTATCCCGCGGAGGCTGCCGGAACCCCTCCGGAGAGCCGTAAAGACAACCCCGTGCTGGTTCTCTCCGCGGCACAGAAAGATCAGTCGGCGATCGACGTCCAAGACGGCGTGCCGCCGCATGGCCTGTTCACCGATGCGCTGCTTGAGACGCTTCAGGCTCTGCCCGCCAACCGGCCCGCGAGCGACGTCTTCAAGCGGCTGCAGGTGGCCATGGAACTGGCTCCCGGCGCAACCAATCAACAGCCCGAACTCGACACTTCCGACACCCGCAAGGAGCAGGCGTTCTTTGGGGGACCTGCGGGCAGCGGCCCACCCACAGCCGCCATCGTCTCGGCCGATGCCAAGGGCGTCCTCCTCGATATCGGCACCATCGCCGACATCGGCAAGGGCAGCGAATTCACCGAACTCACGGAGAGCAACGGGGCGCGCGCGGTGCTCCAGGTTACCGATTCGATCGGGCCGGCGCGCTCCAGGGCCACTGTGATTTCTCCGGCAGGCGCCACGGTGCACGCCAAAGACATTGTTCAGTTGACCAAATGGGTGCCGGCGCAGCGGCCCGCTTTGAGCTTCTACGCGGGCGCTTCGAACCCCTCGCTGGCGGAGATTGAGGGCGCTCTCACCGTGTTGCGCGCAGCCAATGTCAAGCTCGCCGCCGACCCGTCCTCCGACCCCTGGACCCATCACCTGGCCTGGGACGGCACGCACTGGACTCTCTCGACCCATTCCCAAAAGACCTCCGCGGGTCAGGTCAGGAAGGAGAATCCCGTCACACTCGGCGCCAAGCTGTCGCCAGGGGCGCTGAAGAAGCTGCCCGCCGCCGCCATCGTCTGGTTTGACGCTCCGCTACCAAAGGAGTGGGTGCCGGGTCTGCTGCCCCCGCCGGCCGGCAATGAGCCCCCCAGCGCAGCCCAGATCACCTCCGATCGCTCCCAGGCAACGTATGTGATCGCAGGTACCCCCACCGGCGCCCGGATCGGCTACGCATGGTTCAAACGCAGCGATGTGGACGCCGAGGTTCAAAGGCCAAAGGAGATCGGCGCTGGCTGCTCGCCGAACTCACCCTATCCTCTGCGCACGGATTGGGTGGACGCGGGCGGAGAGAATTCCCCGGCAAGCGGCCTCACCGACTCCGCGGTACAGTTGGCGAGACTAAATGGCTGGCTGCACCTTGGGTCATCCTCGCTGGGCGGCCAGGCGGACTTCCCCTACCGGCTTACCCTGCGGCGGGTGTCGGAGGAGAAGTACCTTGGCGAGGGCGGCAATACTTACACGGGGGAATACGAACTGTGGCTTGTCGGCAACGCCAAGGCCGCGGCCTCGCCTCGCTGGGTGTATGTTCTCGGGATCGACTGCCAGGGCAAAGGTACGTTGCTGTGGCCCTTCAACCAAGTGCCTCCGGGCAAATTTCCCACGGATAAAGGGAGGCTCGGCCAGATTCCCTTGCCGGGGGATCCATTCCCCGTGAGCGAGCCGCTGGGGACCGACACCTATGTGCTGTTGACGACCTCGACGCCGCTGGCGGACGCATCGGCTCTCGAGTTCAAAGGAGTGGTCACACGGGGCGCGAAGTCTGCAACCCCGGTGGATCCTCTTGAGGAACTCCTGGATGCAACCAGCGCCGGTACCCGCGGGGCCAGCAGGCCCACGCCGACCAACTGGAGCGTCCAGACGATACAGACACAAAGCCTGGCGGAGGCGCCCCCTCCAACCCCCGCAAGCGGCAAGCCGCAATAAGAACCTGTGCTTTGCCAGTGTGAGAATTACCCCGGCTGCAGGCGCAAGAGAATCCGCGCCTGAAGAGCATCTGTTCAATTCCTCGAAGAAGGACACCTTTGTCCTGCAGTAAGCCCGGCTCGACTGGCGCGCCCTATGCGCTTGCCCGCCCGGTTCTTTTGTCCGGACGGGCTCCGCCCGCCGCGCTCTAGAACAAATTCCACAGCGACTGGTTGTAGACCTCGTGGTGGTACTGCACCTCGGAGCCCTTGACGAAGGTCCCCAACTCGCGCGGAGAGCGGTTGGCCGCGGCCTGCTTCAGGTCGGCGTACCGGCCTTGCACGTCCGCGCCAAGGATCTTCGCGATCCACGCCGAGTCCTTGAAGTCGTCGATGGCCGTCTGGATGTTGTCCGGCAGGTAGCGCCCGCCCGCGCGCAGATTCTCCACGCTGGAGATATCGCCGTCGATGCCGGTCTTGAAGATGCCGTACATCGTCAGGTAGGGGTTGGCGTCCGGCGCCACGGCCCGCACCTCGGTGCGCATGGAACGGTGATTGCCGATGGGCACGCGCACCATGGCGCCGCGATCAACCGCCGAGGCCCGGATCTGGTTGGGCGCCTCGAAGTGCGGGTCCAGACGGCGGTAGGCGTTCACGCTCGAATTGAAGACCAGGCAAAGGTCCAGCGCGTGGGTCAGAATGCGGTCCAGAAAGTTCCAGCCAAATGTGGAGAGCTGTTCCAGTCCCGCCTCATCCCAGAACAGGTTGGTCTTGCCCTGGGAGACCGAGACGTTGGTGTGCATGCCGCTGCCGTTCACGCCCACCACCGGCTTGGGCAGAAAGCAGGCCGTGTAGCCGAGGTTATTGGCGATCTGGCGGGTCAGCAGCTTGTAGAGCTGAATCTGGTCGGCCGCGGCCACCACCTCGGAGTAACCGTAGTTGATCTCGAACTGGCTGGGCGCAACCTCGGGGTGGTCCTTCTCGTTCTGGAAGCCCATGGCCCGCTCCACCTCGGCCGAGGTGTCGATGAACTGCCGCAGCGGGTCGAGCGGCAGCACGTGGTAGTAGCCGCCCGTGTTGATGAACTCGAACTTGCCCGTCTCGTGGTACTTGCGCTCGGCGTCCTTGCCGGAGAACAGGAAGCCCTCGATCTCGTTGGCCGCGTTCAGCGTGTAGCCCTTCTCCGCGTACAGCTTGTCGGAGTAGTTCTTGAGCACCCCGCGCAGGTCGCCGGAGTAGAGGGTGCCGTCCTTGTCGATGACCACGCCGAAGACCAGCACCTTGCCGTTGCCGAAGACGTCGGCGGGAACCCAGTAGAAGGCGCTCCAGTCGATGCCTAGGCGCAGGTCGCTCTCCTTCTGCGCCGTGAACCCGCGGATTGACGAGCCGTCGAAGGTCAGGTTCTCGTAAGCGCCCAGCAGGAACTTCTTGTCGTAGTCGAGCAGGTGCAGCCGGCCTTCAAGGTCGCTGAACAGCACGGTCACGGCCTTGATACGCTTCTCGTCGGTCAGATACTTGATCCGCTTTTCGCGGATTTCCTCAGCGGCAACGCGGTTGACGCGATCGGCCTTGGCGGCCAGGTTGAGCTCTTCCAGTTCCTCGTACGGGAGGGCTAGAAAATTGCGGTATTCCGTAGACATGGTTCTCCTTTGGGTGGAAATAGGTTTCCGGGATTCAGACAAATGGTAGTGCTTCGCTCATAAAGAATCCGTGAAGATTTTTTTGGCAGAGAGCCGGTGCGGCAAAGCGGGTTACCTGTGATGGGCAACCAGGATCATCAGCAGCAGGATGACGACCGGGATGAGGGCCAGAGCGGCGTAATAGAGGACTTTGCGCGAGAGTTGGGATTTGCGCTTTTGCCAGTCCCGCAACTCCGGGCGGTCCTCCACGCCGACCTGGTCCAGGTGTTCGAGATCCCAGGCAAATTGGTGTGCCTTTGCATAGCGGTTTTTCGGGTCCCTTTCTAACGCCCGATACAAAACCTCCTGCAATTGAGGAGAGATGGAAGGGTCGGCGACGCTCGGAGGGGTGGGGTGGTTCAGCAGCCGGTCATTCATCGCGGCCAGCGGCGAGGGGCCGGAAAAGGGCAGTTTGCCGGAGAGCATTTCATAGAGGATCACGCCCATGGCATAGATGTCGGAGCGGCCGTCGCCGCGCTTGCCCTTGACCTGTTCCGGAGAGATGTAGTTCGGCGTGCCGAGAGTCGCGGTGAAGTTGGCGTAGGTCAACCGCCGGGCGGCAGAGTCGCCGGCGATGCCGAAGTCGATGAGCTTGATGTTGTCTTCCGCATCGACCATGATGTTTTCCGGCTTGATGTCGCGGTGCACCACGCCGTTCGAGTGAATGTATTCCAGGGCGTCCAGAACGCCAATGGCGATGCGGATGGCGCGGTCATGCGGAATCCTGCCTTCATCGAGGATCTGGCGCAGGAGACGGCCTTCGCACCATTCCATCACCATGTAGATGCGGGAGCGGTCTTCCCCGCCAAAGACGCGCATCACCTTGGGATGGCTGAGCTTTTCGCCGATGCCGGCCTCGCGCTGAAAGCGATCGAAGAGGATGGGATCGGCTTCCAGATCGGGGTGGGGAATCTTGAGGGCGACGACGCGGTTATCGCGCAGGTCGATGGCGCGGTAGATGGAGGCCATGCCGCTGCGGGCGACAGGCGCCTCAATGCGGTAAGAGTCGATCTGCGAACCGGCTTCTAAGCTATCGTGAAAGCCCATCGGGCGGCATGCTCCATCCAGGTAACTTGTTCTACTGTACCGGGAAACTGATCAACAACAGTAAGGATTCTGTAAGGCTCTCCTGGAATCCTATGAGGGCCGGTTCAGGAAGGCAGCCGGTAGGGCCGGCCGCGGTACATCCCCACTGGCTCGACCGAGCGGACGCGGATCACCTGCGCGGTGGTGTTGTCGCCGCCGTCGAGTTCAACGGCGCGGGCCACCAGTTCCCGCGCAATCTCGTCGATGTTCTTGTTCTGGGAGACGATCTCGGCGATGGCACTGTCGCTCATTTCGTCATGCAGGCCGTCAGTGGAGAGAACCAGCACGTCACCGGCAAGCAACGTGAGGGCGTTGGTATCCGGGGAGACGAACATCTCCGGTCCCAGCGAGCGAATGAGCAGATGACGGGATTCTGACTCGGCAATCTCGCTGGCGGAGATGAGTCCCATCTTTCTCTGCTCGTTGACCCAGGTGTGATCCTGCGTGACCTGCCTGGCTTTGCCGTTGCGGACCAGGTAGCATCGCGAGTCGCCCACATGGGAAACGATGGCCTGATCGTGGCGGAGGGCGCAGGCCACCAGCGTGGTGGCCATCTTCTTTCCGCGGTACTCGGGGGCCAGGGTGCAATCGTGAACGGCGGCGTTGGCGTGCTGGATGAGGCGCGGCAACAGGCTGATGAGCATGGTGCCGGCCTGCGCCTTGGCGAACTCTTCGGTGAGGACCGATATGGCCGTGGTCGAGGCAACCTCGCCCAGATCCATGCCGCCAACTCCGTCGGCAACGGCGAAAAGATAGCCGTGGGAGCGGGCCTGCTGGCGCGAACCAGGAATGAACGATCCCATCGCGTCTTCATTATTGGTGCGAACCTTGCCGAAATCGGTTGCCTGGCCGAACTGAACATCCAACATGGGCGCCGCCGCCTGAACCATTCTCCGCATTGCCGCGGGGAGAATGCTTTTTAGAGATTGTGAAACATCGAATTCAAAAATGCCACTGGGTGGTTCTCCGTTCATCGTCTCTCCAGATGAGATCGAGGACAGATGCCACCCAGCGGTTGTGGTTCGGTTGCAGGAGATTACCTGGATGCGAGCAGAACCGTCCTGCCTCTCTGCTTCGAGGAGCGAAGGAAGTAGATGGCTCCGTAGATGCCCCAGACGGCGGAGATGCCCAGCGCCAGCAGCGGCTCCTTGAAGGTTCCCAGGCCGAAGACAGGGCTGATCAGGTAAAAGGCCATGCAGACCAGGTTGGCGAGGAGGCCGAAGCCGGGGATAAGCAGGTGCAGCACCACGTTGTAGTCGGGGCGCTTGTGGAAGGCCACGATGCACAGGAAGCAACTGAGCGCGTAAAGGATAAAGGTGCCGAAGTTGGAAGTGAGGGTGACCGTGAGCAGTGAGTTGGGCAGGGCGGCGAATTGATCGTGCGAGAGATAGCCGAAGTTGGAGAAGAAGCCGTGCGGCAGCGCGGCAATGGCTGCATCGGTGGGCGCGCTGGCGTCGCCGAAGACCAGAGCGACGGCAATCACGCCGATGACCGCGGAGATGGTGGCCAGGGTCCAGATGGCGCGGCGCGGAGACAGGGACTGGGCGTGCAACATGCCGAAGTGCTCGGGAACCTCTTCGTCCTTGCCCATGGCGTAAGTGACGCGGGCGCCGGTGTTCATGCAGGCCAGCGTGGTGCCGATCAGCGCCAGGAAGACGGTGATGGCTTCGGCCAGCATGAAATATCTGCCATGGCCCTGGCCCAGCAGCGCGTCGCCGACGATGATCATCATGTCGCCGATGGGCGCCGCCGAGCTAACTGCGCTCTGCATCGTATAACCCGAGTTGAGGAAGTAGTTGGCCGCAAAATATTCAAACAGGTAGCACACCAGGCCCTGGATCAGCAGTGAAGCGATGACGGCGATGGGAATATGTTTGGTGGGATTCTTGGCCTCGCCTCCCATCGAGGTCACCGATTCGAAGCCGACCAGGATCAGAATGGCGACCGTGGCCTGGATGAACATAAAGCTGAACTTGTGCGGCGCAATCACCGAAGCGGCGTTCTTATGGGTGAGGAAGTTGCCGCTCGCGTCTGTCTCAGGGTAGGTGATTACATAGGGAACAGGCTTGCCTGCCGAGTCCAACAACGGCAGAGGTGTGCCGCTGGCGTCGCGGACCGTGGAGCCGTCCTTGGGGTCGGTTTTGAACTGGTAGGTGTAGGTAGCCAGCGTTTGCCCATCGTATTGAAAGGCGGTAGGGCCGGTGGTGCCGGAAGGGTGGCTGGCGCGATAGCCCAGCGCCAGGACGGCGAAGACGACCAGCGCGGAGATCTGCACCACATTGATGGCGATATTGACGGCGGTGGAAGCGCCGGCTCCCTTCGAGGCGATCCAGGCGACAAAGAAGGAGAAGGCAACGGCCACCAGAGCCATGAAGACCAGCCCGGGGTTGGTGCCGTTCATGATGTTTGGATAGAGAAAGCCGACCACGTAGCCAACGAAGACGCCGGTGACGGCCACCATCACGCCGGGATAGACCCAGTAGTAGAGGTGCGAGCCCCAGCCGACGATGAACTTGGCCACGCGGGCATACTTGAAGGCCTTGTCTTTCGAGAGCAGGGCCTGCTCGGCGTAGTAGTAGCTGGAGCCGGTGCCGGGATAGAGCTTGGAGATTTCAGCATAGGCTACGGCCGTGGCCAGACAGAGCAGCAGGGCGGCGAAGATGCCCAGCCACATGGTTGGCGCGGTGCTGCCGGTGCCGGCCTGGATGACGAAGGTGAGCCAAAGGAAGGCGCCGGGGGCGATCAGGGCCATTGCGTTTGCGGTCAGCCCGGTAAGGCCCAGGGTGGACTTCATCTGTGGTGCGTTTTGATCTGCCATGAGCATTCTCCTGGTTAGTGAAGTTCGTAGTCTGATCCCGGTGGCTGGCCCCGGGACCTTGGTGAGATTCGCCCGTCTCCGCTTTCCTGCCCGAACCGAAAATGGGTAACGTGAATGAGTTAGCTGAATCCTAAGACCGGGGTGATAAAGATGAAATGAAGAAAGCAAAAAGGACGGGGTCCACGACATCGGGTATGGAAATGTCTACCAGAAACAAAAGGAAATTCTGCATGCGGTCAAGTTTCCGCTCCAGCATTCCCTCTATGGCGAGCGCCCTGTGGACCTTGCCGTGTTTGCGCAGAGCTAGGACCCATAGCCCTCAACACATTGATTTGTGCAGAGGGTCCTTGAGGCACATTTCCGGCACGAGCTGTGGCGAGTCAAGCCTACCCCAGGAGCTCCGTCGATGGAGCGGATGCATGTGGGCTGACAGGGTTGGGTCTTAACCCAACCCTTCGTCCCCGAGGAAAATGCTGACCTCGTTCATGCCCGCTTGCTCTGAGGTCCCTATTCGTGCTTCATCGGCGATAAAATCGCGATAAGCCCAACCGTTAGCGTGGATTGTGCATCCACCATGCCTATGCTGCCCCTATGGAAATACGGCACGTTGGACATGTCGCGCCGGTATTCGAAACGCGACAACAGGCCCTGGGGCAATTTGGGCACCTTGTATTCATAAGTCCCGGTGAATTCGTTCACATGCTGAGCCATGCCGGTCTGGAAGCCGTTCGGATCTTTGAAGTACTCATATCGTCCGGCCAGCGCCATCGTGGAAGATGCTTGCTCGTGAGCGGCAAAGGCGATGCCCTGCCAGGTATTCACCGAGGTGTCGCCAACGCCCTTTACGATGGCGTCGTGGTTCCGCCCGTAGTCATAGTTAATGTAGGCGTTGAACTTGGCATTCGGCGTCAGTAGCAGTGTCGTGTCGACGAGGTTCCTGTAACCCTTCCCCGGTAAGGCGTTTTCAGGGCCGGTGTAGTAATTCAGGTTCCACGTGTACTTGGTCTTCACATAGGCGCTGGTCAACCCCACCGTCGCCCATCCGTTATTCTTTGTCACTTCGTTCCAACCATTCACCACTTGCACGCCGACGGTCTCCGTCTTTGAGACCGGCATCGAGGTGCGCAGGCCGAAGTGAGTGTAAGGTATGGCCCACGAGAAGAGCAGCGAACGCGAATAGTTCCAGTTGTCCTTTGCCTCGATCACTTCCGCGCCCGCCGACGTCACAAACCTGCCGAAGTCCATCTCCAAGCCTTTGGCCTTGGCTGGCTTCAGGCTCAGGAACGCCTGCTCGATGTAATTTGCTTGCTCGCCTGCACTCACCAGCCCGTTGGTCCGGCCATAGAGAAAGTCGAAGTGTGCGCCCACTGGGGCGGGGTCGTGATTCAGCGTCAGCTTGGCCGCGCTCAGTTCCACTTGGTCGGCCTTGTCGTTGAAGTTGTACAGGTCGTTGATCTGGCCGTTGGCGGAGTCACTGGGGTGATTGTCATTGTAGGTGTAGTAGCCATCAATGAAACCGGTCACGGCCATGGGCCCAATCTTCCACGGGAACCCCAATGCCGGAGCCGCCGCAGGCTGATCGGCCTGAGCCGGAGTCGCTGCCGGAGCTGCCGCGGGTGCGGGATCCGGAGCAGGCGTAGTCGGTGTCTGTGCGCCAGCCACCAGGGCGATTCCCATGGCGGCTCCAACCATTGTTTGCAGGATGCGATTCAGGTTCATATACATCGGCACTGTTCCTCCAAGAAGAATTTTTGTTGTATGACACTGAACGAATTGAGCCAAAAGGAGGCAAAAAGGTGCTCATGCGGTGCAATTCCATCGCCGGTCAGGCCCACCTATCCACGCGGGCCAATTGGCGCACAAGTTTCCTGGCGGACGACTGAACTCCTCCCTGAGGTAGTCCGGTCGTTGCGAACTAACTTTAGTAATGCAAACCTCACATAAAGAAGAAATGAGGATTCTGAAAAGAAATTTTCATTTCCAAACTGGCTATTTCTTTATTTCAATTCGGGCATCAAGTGCCAACGGTTGATCCGCAGCCCAGGACCTGGCGCCGTGGGCGGAACAGGCCGTGGCGCAGAAGCTCACCCGATCCCTGTTAAAATCCCTCTACGGCTGTTGCTTACTGATTCAATAGGGCGCTTCCTTGTGGGAGTGGCGCCCTAGCCACGGAAGGTCCGCGCATTGGATTTGGGGCGCCTCCGCAGCTTGTGATGGTTCTCACTGCATCTCGCCGGGATCGAGAGGTTGGTGGCAGGTTGGCTGAAAGCTACATTCCTGTGCGTTCCGCTCTGGGGGCAAAGCGCGCGCGCGGCTCCGGGTCGCGGGTGCTTTTGTTTACCCTGGAGTGTGCGCTGGGGATTGTCGCCGTGATTGTTGTGGCGGCTTTTGCGCATTGGGCCCGGTGGCTGCTCCCGGTGGCGGTGCTGCTTTACCTGGTCATCGTGGTTCCCACTGCCTTGCTGTGCGGATTCTGGCAGGCGGTCATCGTATCGCTCTCGGCGGTTGTGGCGCAGGGCTATTTCACCGCGCGGGAGCCCCAATTGCGTTTCCAGTCCAATCTGGCTGTAGATCCAACCAACTCGGTCACCCTGGTGGTATTCGTGCTGGTGGCGCTCACGGTGAGCCGGCTGTCGGCGCGCGTCACCGGCCACGCGCGCGAAGCTGAGTCCAGGGGCGGACAGATGCATGACCTGTATGAGTTCACCCGGCGGACGCTGCAGATGAATCTCCACGTGGAGCCGGGGCCGCAGTTGGCCGAGCTGGTGCATGAGATCTTCGCGCTGGAAGCCGTGGCTGTGTTCGACGCCGACCTGCACGCTGTGTACCAGGCCGGCTTTTGGAGCGTGGACCCGCAGGAGATGGCGCAGAGCGTCTACTACTTCGAGACCGCCGCCGACGATCCGGAGACCGGGCTGGGGCGCCGCGTGGTCCGGCTGGGGACGGTGCCGGTCGGGAGCCTGGTGGTGCGCGGCGAAACCAGCCCGCTGACCAACAACGCCATTGCCTCGCTGATCGCCATCACCTTCGACCGCTACCGGGCCTTCGCCAACGAGAGCCGCATCGAGACCGAGCGCCGCACCGAGCAGCTTCGGGCCACGGTGCTGGATAGCTTGGCGCACGCCTACAAGACGCCGCTGACGGCCATCCGCGCGGCCTCGACGGGACTGGGGGAAATGGGCCACCTTTCTCAGGGACAGGCGGAGCTGGTGGCGCTTATCGACGAGCAGACCGGCCTCCTGGGCGAGCTGACCACGCGGCTGCTGACCACGGCGCGGCTCGATGCCGGCGAGGTCGCGCTCAATGCCACACCGGTCGGCGTTGCGTCGCTGATTGAAGAGGTTGTGGACAGCCTGAGAGACCGGTTGGCCAGCATGAAGGTCACCATCGAACTGGAGGACGACAGCCTGGTTCTCTCCTGCGATCGCCAGTTGATGGTTATGCTGTTGACGCAGTACATCGACAACGCATGTAAATATTCGATATTCGGCACCACCATCACCATCCGCGTGGTCCGTGCAAACGCGGAGGCGATCTTCTCAGTGCATAGCTTTGGTCCCGTGATTCCCATGGCGGACCGGGAGCGCATCTTCAACCGCTATTATCGTTCCTCCACGCAATCCAACCGCGCCGCCGGCACCGGAATCGGCCTTTCGGTGGCCAAGCGAGTCGCGGTGATACACGGCGGCTATGTCTGGGTCACAAGCGATGAGATTGAAGGGACCACGTTTTTTGCGGCCATCCCAGCCCCGGTGCTGAAAAGGAGTTCCCCATGAGCCAGCCTGCCATTCGCATTCTTGTGGTGGACGACGAATCCGCCATCCGCAGGGCGTTGCGGCCTCCGCTGCTGGAACTTGGCTTTCAGGTGGTGGAGGCCTCGCGCGGCGAAGAGGCGCTGCAACTGCTGCGCGCCACGGCCTGCGATGCCGTCTTGCTCGATGTGAATATGCCCGGCATCGGCGGCATTGAGACGCTGCGCCGCATTCGCGCCTTTGCGCCGCGGCTGCCCATCCTCATGCTCACCGTGCGTGACCAGGAAGAAGAGAAGGTGGAGGCGCTCGATCTGGGCGCCGACGATTATGTCACCAAGCCTTTCAGCACGCGGGAGCTGATCGCGCGCATCCGCACGGCCATCCGCCGCGTCAAAGCCCCGCTCCGCGCCGAAGACGCGCCCATCGAGATCGGGGAGATTCGTCTGGAGCCAGTGAAGCGCAGCGTCACCAAGCGCGGCCAGCCGGTGCGCCTCACCCGCAAGGAGTTCGATATTCTGCACTGCCTGATGAGCCGCGCCGGCCGCGTGGTGACCTACGCCCGGCTGCTGACCGCGGTGTGGGGAGCCGATTGCCGCGAAGAGGTCGAGTACCTGCGGACCTTTGTCCGCCAGTTGCGCAAGAAGATTGAAGACGATCCCTCCAATCCGATGTATTTGCTGACCGATGTGTACGTGGGATACCGTTTTGCGGATGCGCAGATGTTTCAGGAAGAGGTTGCGGACCGAGCGCCGCAGGAGAGCGAGCCGGAGGCACCGCCGGACGGCGCATCCTGAAGCAATCTCCCGTTCGGCAGGGAATCAGACGGGGGCTTCTACTCGTCGTAGTGCAGCAGGCTGAAGACGTCGTAGTCCTTGAAGCGTTCGCGGCCCTTCAGGAAGTCCAGCTCGATGGCGAAGGCCAGTCCGGCAATCTCCCCGCCCAGTTGCTTGACCAGCTTCACGGTGGCCTCCATGGTGCCTCCGGTGGCCAGCAGGTCGTCCACCAGCACCACGCGCTGGCCGGGCTGAATGGCGTCCAGGTGAATCTCCAGGGCGTCGGAGCCGTACTCCAGGTCATAGGTGACGCGGGCCACGGGAGCAGGCAATTTGCGCGGCTTGCGCACGGGGACAAAGCCGGCGTTCAGCCGGTAGGCCAGCGCCGGCCCGAAGATGAATCCCCGCGCCTCGATGCCCAGCACCAGATCGATCTTGCGCTCGATGTAATGCGCCGCCAGCAAATCGATCAGCTTGGCAAAGCCGACCTTGTCCTTCAACAGCGTGGTGATGTCGTAGAACAGAATCCCCGGCTTGGGAAAATCGGGTACCGTGCGCACCAGCGCCTTCAGGGCTTCCACATCGATAGGCTTGATTTGTTCACTCATCCGTCCGTCCATTCCTGAATCAGTGTTGGCAATAATCTGCGGGAAGAGAACGGGCGAGGAATCGGTTCGGCTCCCCTACAGATTATAGAGGGCGGCAGGGCAGTGATCAGTTTTCAGTCTTCAGTTGTCAGTGAGTGGCGACGAATGCGCAGCGTCATCATCCACGAGAAGGGGCGCACATTTGACCCGGTCATCGGTTCCATGGCATTTCCAGGATCGGTGTCCCCGGACGTTGAAGGGGTCTCAATTCTGCACGCCCTTCAAGGCAAAGCCGGAGACGCAGCGACCTTCAAAACTGCTGCCTTTTCCGCTCAAAGCGATCAAAAAGCCGGGGTTTTTCAGGGGGTCTTGTTTACCATTGAGATAATAGGGCGTCCCTGGAGTTCAGGCGATAAGTGTTTTATTCTAATCCACTTACGCTCACAGGCGGGGCAAAAATGTGCCCCAAAGGTGGGCATTTTGGCGGGGGAGGTGGGGGGTACAGGGTTTTTCGGCTGGGTGCGGGCCGCAAATCGATCTGGACGGGGTCTGGCATACAGACATTATGCGCGGTTGGATCTTAATCCCCTCGAAGCGCCGTTGCGGGAAATTCCGTGGGGGTAAAGCACCTGGGGAAGCGGCCTAGCCTGGTTTTCCGGGTGAGCGCCTAAAACTGACGATCGACAACCATTTTGCTACCACGCCCCCTCGATCCGGAACGAACTCAGCCCGGCGGCCTCGCGCTCGTCCAGATAATGCTCGATCAGGCGGTCCACGCGGCTGCCACGCGGGCCGCGGCGCAGGCTGGCCCTCAGCTCGGCCAGGTCTTCGGCGGTGCCCGAGGCCACCACCTCCACCTCGCCGTCCTCGGTGTTGCGCACCCACCCGCACAGGTCCAGCTCGCTGGCCTCCCGGTGCACATACCAGCGGAAGCCCACCCCCTGCACGCGACCCTGAATCAGAAAATGAACAACCATCGTTGAGAACCAAGGCCAGTTTTGCAGATGCGCCGCCGTCGCGCAACTGACGAGCAAATCCTGATCCCCAAGGCCAGCGACGAAGATTTGTCGCTGGGGCGCGGTTCCTCATCCAGCGCGCTACACTGGACTTCACGATGGTCTTCGTCCTCGACAACTACGACTCGTTCACCTACAACCTTGTCCAATACTTGGGCGAGCTGGGCGCGGAGGTCGAGGTTTATCGCAACGACGAACTTACGGTGGAGCAAGTGGAGGCGCTGAAGCCCGAGCGCATTCTGCTCTCGCCGGGCCCCTGCACCCCGCGCGAGGCCGGCATCCTGGTCCCGCTCATCCGGCACATGGCCGGGAAGACACCCATTCTTGGCGTCTGCCTGGGCCACCAGGCCATCGGCGAGGCGTTTGGAGGGCGGGTGGTGCGCGCGCGGCAACTGATGCACGGCAAGACCAGCCCGGTCGACCACGACGGCAAGGGCATCTTCGCCGGACTGCCCACGCCGCTCACCTGCACCCGCTACCACTCGCTGATTGTCGAAGAGGACTCGCTCCCCGCCGAACTGATGGTCACCGCGCGCACCGCGGGCAGCAACGCAGACGATTCCGTCATTATGGGTCTGCGCCACCGCAGCCTGCCCATCGAGGGCGTGCAGTTCCACCCCGAGAGCGTATTGACCGAGGGCGGCCACCGGATGATCCGCAACTTCCTGGAGATGTAGCCGCAATGCGAGTGCCGGCACGAGTCCCCACGCGAGTTCAGTCGCGATCCGAAACACACCACCCGAGACCGGCGCGCACTGCAAGTCTGGCCGGAGTGCTTCTGTTGGCGGCGATTCTATTCACTGCGCCTGCGCTTTGCGCCCAGGCTCCTCCTGAGGCCCAGGTCCCCGCGACCACACAGGCCCCTGCAACCACTCTGGCCCCTGCGCCCGAATCCGGCCCCATCGCCATTGTCCCGCTCGACAGCAAGAACCCCGACCTGGCCGCCAAGGTTACCGGCGCGCTCGAAGTCTCCCAGGGCAAGGCCGTCATCGCCGCCAGCGGCTCCGTCACCTCCGGCTCCGGGACTACACAGGTTATCCTGCCCCATCGCGGCGTGCTGCGCGTCTGCGCCTCCACCACCGTCAAGCTGGCCGCCGACTTGAGCGTCCCCGCCGGCGAGATCCCCGGCCTGCTGATGGCCATGGATCATGGCGCGGTTGAGGCCAGCTTCGCCACCGGCCGCAACTCCGACATTCTGCTCACGCCCGACTTCCGCATCCTCATCGGCGGCCCCGGCGCGGCGGAGGTGAAGGTGCGCCTGGGCCAGCACGGGGACACCTGCGTGGACAACGCCGGCGTGAACGCGCCCTACGTTCTGGTTTCGAGCGTCTTCGACGGCGGCGCCTATCGCGTGCAGCCCGGTCAGCGCGTGATGTTCCAGCACGGCAGCCTGCACGAGGTAGTGGATCAGGAAAAAGAGCCCTGCGGCTGCCCGCCCCCGGCGGTCCCGCAAACGAACGAATTTCCTTTGGCGCAGAGCGAGGGCCTGGCTCCGCTGGCGGCGCCGGCGCCCAGCCCCAACGCTCAGCCCGGCCTTCAGCCGCAGACCACGGAGACCCTGGCCTATAGTGCCGCCGACCACGCCCCCAAGCCCGCCGAGGCCGCCACGCCTGCGCCCGCCGCCGCGCCCCCGCCCCAAAAGAAGCCCGGTTTCTTCAACCGCGTAGGCCGCTTCTTCAAGCGTATCTTCGGCGCGGAGTGAGGCCGCCCGGTCGGAGATGCCCCGTCAATCTAGTACCGCGACCGTGTGGATGCGTCGTCTCCCAGGTCCCAAGAGCGAGACCTGGGGCACCCAGATCCTCATCGTCGACATTTCACAATCACACGGTCGCGGTACTGGTTGCGCGCGGCTTTCGGTTTCGACGCCACGACGGTAACAGTGACGACGTTGGAGCGAACCACTGGCATTCCTGGCACTTTGCGCGAGGCCTGGATCGTATACTCCCCGGGATAATCGAACGGGTAGATTTCGCTTATCCGGCCATCGCCCGCTATTGCAGCGCTTTTCCCAGGCTAAATCTTGATCTCTCCGTTGATTAGACTGCCGGGCAGGCGCGCCGGAAGTTGGAAGGTTTTCTCATTGGGCAGCTTTACGAATCTCTTTCCGAAGCTCGCCACTGGTGCGTCCTGCTCATCTCGTACATCGAACTTGAAGCCGTCTGGAAGCGCGCCATGATACCCCGGGTACGGAATAGCAATGACCTTGTCCGAGATGTTGGTTATTGCGATCTCAATCTCGATTTCCGACCCCGACTTGACTTCGGGCGTCAACGCCTGAACGGCGATTGAAAACTTTGGACTTATAGCCGCGTCACGGTTGCGCTGACTTCAGAGACGTTCGAACGCCTCGTCCCGGACAATGCGACCCGCGTCAAGCTGCTGGGCCATAACATCATTTGACCCGGACTCCGGCCGCCGGGCGGATCACTTGAAGATCGGCACACCGCGCAGGATTCTTTGCGCTCAGGCGCGCGGAATCTCGAGCGCCCCGGTGAGGCTTGCCACCCGCTCCACCTGGTGGCCTCGGCACCAGGACTCGAGGCCATGCGCCAGCCGCTCGACGGCTCGCGGGTCGGCGTAGCTGGCCGTGCCCACCTGGACGGCAGTGGCGCCGGCCAGGAGGAATTCGACGGCGTCCTCCGGGGTGACGATTCCACCCATGCCGAGAATGGGAATAGTCACCGCGCGCGCCGTCTCATAGACCATGCGCAGGGCGATGGGCTTGATGGCCGGGCCGGAGAGGCCGCCGGTGACGTTGCTGAGGCGAGGGCGGCGGGTCTCCACATCAATGGACATGGCCAGGAAAGTATTGGTCAGGCTCAGTGCGTCGGCGCCGGCGTCGGCGGCAACCTTGGCCATGTGGGCGATGGATGTGACGTTGGGCGAGAGCTTGACGATGAGGGGCCGCGTGGAGGCTGATTTGGCCTGTCTGACCAGGTATTCGAGCGAGCCCGGATCGGAGCCGAAGGCCATGCCGCCGGCGTGAACATTGGGGCAGGATACGTTCAGCTCATAGGCGGCGATGCCCTGGGCCTGGTTGAGCCGTTCGATGACCGCGATGTAGTCACCCACCGTGTAGCCGAAGACGTTGACGATGACTTTGCAGAGGGGGTAACGCGCCAGCGGCGGCAGCTTGCGCTGGATGTAGTCCTCGACGCCAACATTCTGCAGTCCGATGGCGTTCAGCATTCCGGCCGCGGTCTGAACAATGCGTGGGGCGGAGTGGCCGGCCATCGGCTCCAGCGAGATGCCCTTGGTGACGAATGCGCCGATCTGCTCCAGCGAGACGATCTCTTCAAACTCGATGCCGTAGCCAAAGGTGCCGCTGGCGGCGATGGCCGGGTTGATGAGTTCCAGGCCGGCCAGCGAAACTTTCATGTCGGGTTTCACGCGCGGCAATCTTCCTTTTGGACCGTAGTCAGTTCTCAGTGGTCAGTTGTCAGTCTCTTCGTCGCCGTGTCGCCGGTTTACTTCTTGAGGCTTGACTATCTTGACGATGAGATACCTGTTTTGCGGCAGCCTGCCGGTTTGGCTTGAGCGCCTCGGTGAGCACCCGGCCCGCTGCGGCCGATGGCAGATTGACGCCCGCAAGCGAGGCCAGCGTCGCCCAGGTCCACTGGGGCTACCCTTATCATGATACTCGCCCGGCAGAAGCGGCGCGCCGTAGAAGGCCGGCAGCAGATGGGGTCATAGGACCGCGGGCTGAAGTGAGTGGTCCCAGTCGAGCCGTGGGGGTCCTCCAGCCTGGGTGGCCGGCCCATCTTCGCATGGCTCCTTTGTATGTACCGTTATATGTACCATGCTTTCCCTTGACATTCGACAGGAAGGCGCGTAATTCTATTGTCGAATATCGAGGGGAAACATGCCGCCATCGACAGACCTGTTGCAGGGAACCCTGGATTTGCTGATTCTGCAGACGCTGGCTCCTGGACCGATGCACGGCTGGGGCGTGGCCCAGCGCATCCAGCAAGTGTCGAAGGATGTGTTGCAGATTGGCCAGGGATCGCTTTATCCGGCGCTGCATCGGCTTGAATATAGGGGGTGGATCCGGGCCGATTGGGGAGCCTCGGAAAACAACCGGCGGGCGAAGTTCTATGCCCTGACTCGCACGGGCAGGAAGCAATTGGAGACGGAGGTCGCGACCTGGGAACGGCTGTCGGCGGCCATCGGCCTGGTGCTGGGAGGGATTCCGGAGGCGCAAGCATGATGAAGGAATGGTTGACCCGATTGCGCTTTCTGGTTTTGCGCCTGCCACACGCCGAATTGGACGAAGAACTTCGAATTCATGTCGAGCAGTCGACCGAGGCGAAGATTGCGGCGGGCATGACGAGGGAAGAGGCGCACAGGCAGGCACTGATCGAGTTCGGCGGCGTAGAGCGGGCGCGGGAACAGTGCCACGAACAGCGGCCGGGGTGGTGGATGGGCACGGTGCTGCAGGATGTGCGCTACGCGCTGCGGGGATTCCGGCGCAATCCTGTTTTTACCTTCACGGTGATTGCCACGCTGGCGCTGGGGATCGGCGCAACCACGGCAGTGTTCAGCGTGGTGGACCGGATTCTGTTCCGCAGCCTGCCCTATGCGCACGACGACAGGCTGGTTTCGGTCGGCCTGGTGGCGCCTATCATTCCGCAGGAGTTCATGCTGGGCGGTTCCTATTATGACTGGCGCGATAATCAGAAGCCATTCGAGGCATTCACATCAGAGACGGGAGTGAATGCCTGCGACCTGACAGAGCGCAACCCCGCACGGCTCAGTTGCGCCAGCGTGGAGCAGAACTTCCTGCCCACACTTGGAGTTTCTCCTTTGTTGGGAAGGAATTTTCTCCCGGAAGAGGACCGGCCCAACGGCCCCAAAGTGGCTCTCATCTCTTACGGATTGTGGCTCTCGCATTACGGCCTCGATCCCGGCATTCTGAACCGGCTGATTGACATCGACGGCAAGCAAGTGCGTGTCATTGGTGTGCTGCCCAAAGACTTCGAAATGCCTGCCTTGGAATCCGCTGATATTGTTGTGCCTCAAGCCCTGGACGAGGCAGCCGAGCGCAAGGAAGCCCCCGACACAGTGATGTACGCGTTTGCACGTCTGAAACCGGGGCTCACAATTGCACAGGCTCAGGCGGCGCTTGAGCCTGTGTTCAATTACTCGCTCAACCTGGCGCCGGCGCAATTCCGCAAAGAGGTGCATCTGCGGGTGCGATCGATTCGCGACCGGCAGATGCAGGATGTGTACACAGTTGCGTGGGTGCTGCTGGGAGCAGTGCTGGCGGTGCTGCTGATTGCCTGCGCCAACGTGGCCAGCCTGCTGATGGCGCGCGCAGCACAGCGCGAACGGGAGCTGGCGGTTCGCGCTGTTCTTGGCGCCAGCCGGGCCCGCCTGGCGCGGCAAAGATTGACCGAGACGTTCCTGCTTTCGTTGGCGGGAACTGCCGCCGGACTGGTGCTCGCGGAAATTCTCTTGCGAGTGTTCATCGCCATTGCTCCGGCGGGAATTCCATTTCTTGAAAAATCCCACCTCGACCTGCGCATCGTTCTCTTCACCGTCATTCTCTCCATCCTCTGCGCAGCGGTGTTTGGGACATTTCCCGCGCTGCAATGCCCCCGCACGGCTACGTTGGCTGCGCGCGCCACAAGCTCCGGCGCGCACGCTTTCGCTCGCCGCTGCCTGGTGGTGGGACAGATCGCCATCAGCATGATCCTGCTCACCGACGCGGCGCTTCTGATGCGCAGCTTCAGCAGTCTTGAGCGCCAGCCTATGGGCATGGAAACCCGGGGCGTACTGGCTGCGCACATTGCGCTGCCGAGCTATCGCTATACGACCGCGCAAGAGCAGATGGAATTTTTTCTCGCAGCCGAGGCCGCGTTGCGGCGGCTGCCCGGTGTTTCCGCCGTGGGCATGACCAACTGGCTTCCGCCGTCGGAGACTCGCGAAGAGCAGATCTTCAGCATCATCGCAGTTTCCGGCAGACCGCGTCCGGCGGGCGGAACAGGCGGAATGGTAACGTGGCGCTGGGTCACTCCGGACTACTTCAATGCGCTCGGAATTCCGATTGTGCGCGGACAGAATTTTACCGAGGAGCAGCGAACCTCCAATGAGAACTTGCTGATCTTGAGCAGCCTGCTCGCTTCCCGGCTCTTCGGCGATGAGGATCCAGTGGGCCAGCATGTGCAGCCGGTTCCGGACGGCCCCTGGTACACGGTGCTGGGGGTTGCGGCGAACGTAAAGAATGGCGGCTTGACGGGTGCCGATGATCCGGAATTCTACCGGCTCAGACGCAACGTCACCGGCGATTGGCATCCCTGGAACGTGATGGTTCTCAAGACATCGCTGCCGCCCGCGGCAATAGCTCCCTGGGTGCGCTCTCAGATTGCGCAAGTCGATCCCACCGTGCCCGTCGAAATTGAGACGCTTACCGACAGCGTGAGCAAACTCGCCGACCGTCCGCGCTTCGAGACAGCGCTGCTGGGATTCTTTGCCCTCTGTGGCCTCTTGATTTCTGTCATTGGCCTCTACGGAGTCATCGCCTTCGTCGCAACCCAGCGCACCCAGGAGATAGGCGTGCGCATGGCGCTGGGCGCAACGCGGATGAATATTCTGCGGCTGATCGTTGGAGAAGGCGTGCGGCTGATTGTCCTGGGCGGAGTGTTAGGCCTGGGCGCGGCGCTGGCCACCGCGCAACTGCTCAAGAGCCTGCTGTTCAACGTCGGGCCGCACGATCCGGCCACGTATGCGGCGGTTGCCGTGCTGCTGGCGCTGGTGGCCATGGCGGCTACGCTGATTCCGGCGCGTGCGGCGATGAAGGTCGAGCCGGTGGTGGCGCTGCGTTATGAGTAGCGCTCAATGGGGCTTGAGAGTGGCGGGTTGGGATTCGTGCTTTCCCACCTTAGCCGCAAAGACAAAGACGCGGCGAAGGTGGGGCACCCAGCATGAGGGCCGGCAAAAACTGATCGGAAAAAACAAGGGCGCCCGCCGCTGCGGACGCCCTTTGTGCTGCAGAATCTCCTGCGCTACGCAGGTACCGCGTCGGCGGCGGTGACCTTGACCGGCGTCAGCCAGCCGAAGCGGTCCGGCTTGAGGCCGTTGGCGATGCCGAAGAACTCGTCGGCGATGCGTTTGGTGATTTCGCCGGGCTTGCCGTCGCCGATTACTATTCGGTCAATCGTAGCGATGGGGGAGACTTCGGCGGCGGTGCCGGTAAAAAAGACTTCGTCGGCGATGTAGAGCAGTTCGCGGGGGAGGGACTGCTCGATGACGGTGAGGCCGAGATGGCGGGCGAGGGTGAGGACGCTGTCGCGGGTGATGCCGGAGAGGGCGGAGTTGGCCAGGGGCGGAGTGTAGAGGACGCCGTTGCGGACGACGAAGATGTTTTCGCCGGAGCCCTCGCTGACCAGGCCGTTGACATCGAGAGCGATGCCCTCGTCGTAGCCGTTGATGTCGGCTTCCATGCGGATGAGCTGTGAATTCATATAGTTGGCGCCGGCCTTGGCGAGGGCGGGCATGGTGTTGGGGGCCAGACGGTTCCAACTGGAGATGCAGACGTTGGCCCCGCCGTGGCCGGCAATGTACTTGCCCCAGGGGAATGCGGCGATGTAAACCTCGATGGGCGAACCCTTGGGGCTGACGCCGATTTCGCCGTAGCCGCGGAGCACGATGGGGCGGATGTAGCAGGGCGTAACGCCATTGGTTTCAATGACATCGACCACAGCGGCGCAGAGCTCTTCGAGGTTGAAGGGGATCTCCATGCGGTAGATTTTGGCGGAGTCGAGCAGGCGCTGCATGTGCTCGGGGAGACGGAAGACGGCGGAGCCCTGAGGCTGTCCGTAGCAGCGGATGCCCTCGAAGACGCTGGAGCCGTAATGGATGACGTGGCTCATGACGTGGAGGGTTGCGTTTTCCCAGGGGATGAGGTTGCCGTTGTGCCAGATTCTGGATGTGGTTTGGATAGGCATGGGGGTTCGGAAAGCTCCTTCGGTCGGGCCGCACACGTGTACAGATCAGGGTAACGCGATTCGATGCAGCATGTCACGGGAGAGCGTGGATTGGCAAGGGCAGGGGGTAACCAATATCGCACTTTGGTGCCGCTGGGCACTTCAAAAAATGGTGGCCTGAAGTTCCCCGGTTCGATGCGAAATGGAGAGCTTCGGGGTTACCATTTTGCACAAACTGAGGAGCATTGATCCCCGGCATTGAGCAAACCGAGGAGCTACGAACCCCCGGTTTTAAGCAAATGGGGCCTGCAATCGGCGGGTTGGGAGAAAAGCGTGGCGTGCAATCCGCGCGTCTGAGCAAAAGCGTGGTGTGAAGCTGACAGCTTCAGTGAGTTCTGGCGGAGTGCTCGAGGACCTGCTGAATGTGCACGTCCACCTGCCGGAGCACGGCAGGCGCCACGGCGCAGGCGTCGGTTTCGTAGGTGAACAGGGGCATGGCTTGTTGAATGCTGAGCGGCTTGAGGATGGCCTCTGAGATGCGGAACGGGAGACAGTTGAATGGCCCGATGAGGATGATGCCGTCGTAGCCCTCGTATTCGGCGTTCAGGCTCCTGCCTACGGTGGGGGTGATCTCGCCGAAAATCTGCGGCGAGATGTGTTCCGAGCTCTTCTCAAACACGGCAACAACATCGTTGGGCCTGGAGACCAGGAGTCCGGTCTTCGAAAAGATCTCGCGGTAGTGCTCCTCGGTCCTCCGTCCCGACTGAAATCCCCACCATTGCTGCAAATACTCCTGTCCGTCCGGTTCCAGCATCCTTGTGCAAGCCTTGGCCAAGGCGAAACCTCCCGGCTTCAGGCCCCAGTTGTTTGCCGTTCCCCTCATGCCATCATAAGTGGCATAAAGAAAGAGTTCATTCAGATCGACGGGCTTGAGAATGATTCCCCGCGCCGTATAAAGGTCGCGGACTCCATCCATGAAGAAGGGGCTGAAGCGGGCGTAAAAGTCGCCCGTAACGACCACCCGGGGGCAGTTCATGGGATCCCGCGTCCGCGGCAGCGCGGCCAAATGCTCCACCAGCGCGGGCAGTTGGGAAGTGAACTTGTCGAGTGTTCTGGCCCTGGCCCTGAATCGTTTCCACTCCAGTTGGAATTGGTCGATGGCGCCGGGAGAGCCCACTACGCGCAGAACATAATCGATCTCCACGAGGATGTCGGCCAGCAGAATTGACGGCGATAAATGCTTCATCAGAATGGAGGGGTCGAATCCCAGATAGTCGTTCTCCCGCCCAGGACTGAGCATGAACACATCGGCTAACTGATGCTCGACGATGAAGCGCTCGAAATAATCCATGTAGGCTTCACTCACGCACGGAGCACCGCCGCGGAGCATGTGAAAGCCGACGATCTCGCCAGGCTGACGATCGCGATGGATCTGGAGGAGTTGTCCGATGGAGAGCGGCAACGGGAGGCACTCACGGCCGGAGGTGGACTGCAGGCCGAGGTCGAGCTGGCTGCGATCCATGGGAACCACCTGGCCCACGTGCAAGCCAAGCCAGCCGAGGGCCATGGCGATGGACTGGGCGTGATACTGCGAGAAGTTAAGAAGATGCAGCTTGACCCTTGGGTCGGTGAGCGGCACTCGCTCGCCATTCGACGAGACAACGACCCCGCCCTTGACCAGCCGGCATGGAGTGAACGGCCTGCCGAGGCTGGGTTGAGCAGCGTGGTAGTTTTCGACGATATCGAGAAAAGCCTCCAGACGCGTTTGCACGCCGGCGTCAGCGGTGTGAGCATCGATTTCGAGGATCAGGTACGGCTTGGATTCCAACTCGGAGGCCAGCAACGAGTGTGTGAATGCATCGATGGTGCAACTGAAATTGCTGATAGTGAGGAGAAAAAGATTGGGATGTCGTTTGGCGAGCGAGGCCGCATTCAATATCTGATTGGCGAAATGCCAAACCGTGGGCCCTGGCCCGGCCGGCATAAGGCAATCCGCGGGAATCACCAGCACTCCCATGCTGGAGAGCTTTTTGCCCACGGATTGCGAAGCCTCGGGCGTATAAGCGTTATAGCTGTGGCCCGCCAACAGGATGGCGGGCTTGTCCGCCGCCAACGCCTGCGCGAGAGCTTGCCTGCCGATCTCAACCAGGGCACAGTCGGTTCTGGTCTGCTCGCCGATGGCCGCCGCCCAAGCCTCGTTGGCCAACTCGCGTGAGACTCCCAACTCGCGCACGGCCATCTCGGTCATGGCTGCATTGGCCGCGTATCCGTTGGTGAAATCCAGAACCGGCGAAAGGAATTGCGTATCGGGAAATGCCTTGGCCAGGAAATAGGGGCCGGCTTGTGTGATCGGGCAGAGATAAGAATCCTTGCCGGAGTCGTGCTGAGGCATGCGGGCCACCTGCGGCAGGAAAACCAGACGCACGCCCTGTTTTGCCAGATCCAAAACTGCGCCGTGGGCGATTTGCGCCGGCAGGCAGAAACCGGAGTGCGACCTCAGATCGCCCCGCGGGTCTACGGCGGACAACACCACCTCCATCCCCAGGACCGAGAAGAAAGTCGAATAGAGGGGGAACAAGGAGTGGGTCGTCAGCGCGCGAGGAATGCCGATGCGAGTCTCGGAGAGAGGCGCCTTGACGTTGGGATGACCGAAGGACTCTTCAAGAAACGATTTGGCGGCTTCAAGCGCCGGCCCAACGTCCCAATAGGGACGCGTTTTCGGCTCATGTCTTGGCTCTGTATCGGTATGTTTGGGACCGCCATAGATGATCGCGGCCCGTTGTTCTACCAGGTCGGGAGCGGGCGCGATGCGGGCCTTTCTTTTCCACACGTTCTCGTACAGGCTGCAGCGGCCGCCGAACGGGAAGCGCCGGCCGGCCACTTCGAAACGCTCAATGCCGCAGCACATCTTGCACGCGCGGCATGTGAATCGACCTACGAGTTTCATCTCTGCCGACGCCAGAGTCAGGAGATCGGTGGCCGTGCCCATGACGCTGCCTGAGCGTTCGAGAGCGAGCAGTCCTACGCCCATAGCACCGAGTAACTCGGGGTTGGCCGGGATCACAATGGGGCGCCCA
>JBEKZJ010000200.1:0-8992 GCA_049509995.1 Occallatibacter sp.
CGCCCCACATCGAGTGGATCAGGCGGGAACCGTTGAGGCAAGCTGCTTCCTCGACATCCCTCATCATGCTCGGCCTGAAAAGCATAACCGAGCGCGACGCTTCCCTTGAAAGTTGCTCTGGATAGATTCGGAAAGATTTGTACGAGTCCGCAAGTTGGAATTCTTTTCTCTGTATGATCTGCCACTTTTGGCTCTTCGGCAAGAACACTTTGATCCCGTGCCACGCGGCCTGCGGAAGATGCTTGTTGTTCGTGGCTCTCAGAATATGGGCAGTGTACATATCGATAATGAATTGTCGTCCGGTCATCTTGCAGGCCTTGAAGATCGTCACGATTCGGTCAACATTCTGCCCGGAACACCAGACCAAGGGCATCCCCGCGGTCTGCCTGAAGAGTTCTACGAACCGTTCTTCAAGTTCAACCTCGGTCGGAAATCCTGATCCCGTTTCGATCCTTCCTATGGTCGTCCCTTCCATCAGTAGAACATCGACATGCTCAGGCGGGAGGCGAAGCAATTCCTCAAACAGTTTGGCTTTTCGGCCGTGCGCGCGCAGATCGCCCGAGTAGAACAAACGTGCGCCATCGGCCTCGACCAGGATCGCGTATGAGTCATAGGCTGAGTGGTCAACGAGATACGGCGTGATGGTGAAGGGACCGAGAGTGATCGGGCTGCGATCCTCCAGATGCAGGACACTTTCAAGGCATAGCCCAGCAGGCGAAAACACATCAGCCGCAGCCAGGATGGCTTCGGCCGCCTTGCCGATTAGAAACAATGTCCCCTTGGGCAGTCGATGGGCGAGACCGAAATGATCTTGATGCGGATGTGAAATGACCACGCTCAACAGGTCAGGGTCGGGGGTATTGAACCCTTTCACCGGATGTAGTGGGAACGTCTCAGGGTCAGCCACGTCGAGCGGAAGGCCAGCATCAAGGACGATCCGCCTTCCCTGCGATTCGATCTCCACGCAGGTGCCCCCAATTTCCATCGCACCTCGGTGAATGCAGACCTTCACGTCGTCCTGCCCCCTTGCATTCTTTAGGATACCCCGCTTGAAATCCTCCTAACTATATCCCGTGAGGTGTCTCAATGGAAACGACCTTTTCGTACCTCCGGGCACATGCCCATGAGTTGTCCACTCGCATTCTCGAAACCTATCCACCACTTCAAGGCACGAAAGACCCTGTCGCGCCGCGCATTGCAACGCTTCTGCGAAAGGCGCTACCTGCCCAGGCGCTTGCCATCACCGGCACCGCGAAGTACCTGCGCAAAGCCAAGGCAGCGCGGATCGTGGCCGAATGCGGTGCCGGCAAAACCTATATGGCGCTGGGCGCGATCCATGTGCTGGCGGAGGGGAGGCCCAGCACAACGCTGGTGATGTGCCCCTCGCACATCACGCACAAGTGGGCGCGAGAGGCTCTGCTGACTGTACCGCGCGCCAGGACCTTTCTGATCGAGGACATGCGCAACGGCGGCGATTTCAAGAAGCCGCACGGCATCTGCGAAGTCAAACTGCGCAAGGGCCGGATCGTGTACGAGGGTCTGCGCCTATCTCTGGCCGAGTTGCGGCGCCTGGGCCGAAAGGAGTGGCGCAAGCGTTGTTCCGCTCCAACCTTCTTTATCACCGGCAAGGACAAGGGAAAGCTGGGCTACTACTGGGAGCACGCCTACCTGAAGGCGAAATCCGGACCGAATCTCGGAGGCGTCATCAATCCCGATACCGGCGCTGCGATCCTGGACTCGGAGCGGCAGAAGCTCACCCATCTCGACTTCGACGACAAGATCAAGCTCTTTGAATCTGTGACTCTGCCGCATGGTGGAACAAGGCGCTATTCCGCGCTTTGGCAGGCGGATCGCAATCGCATTCAGCGTATGGCGCCGATCGAGTTCATCGGAAGGTACATGGGCGGATGGTTCGACTTTGCCATTGCGGACGAGCTGCACCAGTTGGCCGGCGACACAGCCCAGGGCAATGGTCTGGGAGTGCTTGGACGCGCGGCCAAGAGGCTGATCGCTCTTACAGGCACGTTGATGGGCGGCTATGCGGACGACCTCTTCAACATCTTCTATCGCATGGAGCCGCGCACTATGGCCGGCGAAGGATTCGCATACGGCGGCCAGGGACGGCGCGACTTTCAGCAGCAATATGGCGTGCTTGAAACCATCGAGAAGGTGCGGGATACGGACAACGCCTGTTCGCGGGCGACGAAGAAAACGATCCAGGTTCTGAAGAAGCCCGGAGCATCTCCGCTGCTGTTCGGCAAGTTCCTGATGAACACCACGGCGTTTCTGTCGCTTGAAGACATTGCGGATAACCTTCCGCGATACAACGAGAGCGTGCTCTCGGTCGAGATGGATGAGGAACTCGCCAAGGCCTACGAAGAACTGGAAGAGGACATCCGGGCCGCGATGCGGGCGCATAGAGGCAACAAGAGCCTGATGAGCATTCTGCTCAACACGCTGCTGCTCTATCCAGACCATCCCTACGGCTTCGAGGACATCTGGGCGCGCGCCTTTGACCCGCAGACCAAAGAATATGTGCGGTTTTTGGTGACGACGCCCCAGAATCTCCCTGAAGATCGTCTTTATGCGAAGGAACGCGCCCTCATCGCCGACGTGCGGGAGGAGATCCGGCAGGGCCGGCGCTGCCAGGTGTATGCAACCTATACGGGCGAGAAGGATGTGACGCTGCGGCTGGAGACTGTCCTGCGGCAGGCGGGATACCGGGTTGCCGTTCTCCGCTCTTCGGTTGCTACGGATAAGCGAGAGGAATGGTACGAGCGGCAATTGAAGGCCGGAGTTGAAGTCGTCCTCTGCCACCCGAAACTGGTGGAGACGGGCCTCGACCTGCTGGCTTTTCCGACGTTGTATTTCTACGAGACCGGCTATTCGCTGCATACCCTGCGCCAGGCGAGCCGCCGTTCCTGGCGGATCGGCCAGCGACACGATGTTCGCGTAAAGTTCGTCACCTATCCGGGCACGATGCAGGAGACTTGCCTCCGTCTGATGGGCAAGAAGATGCTCGTCGCGCTCATGATGGAGGGAAAGTTCTCGGGTGAAGGCCTGCAATCGCTCGACTCCGACGAAGACCTGATGAGCACCATGGCGCGCGAGTTGGTTGAGAAAGCCGGAGTCGGGGAATCAGCAGACAGAGTGTGGCGCGAGTTGGACCGCGAGCGGGGACAGCTCCTGCCGCAGCCGCTAGCCGAGCGAGTCGAGCAGGACGACGATCCGGCGCTCGACTTGTCCGGCGCAGATCCAACCGATTCACCAGCGGAAGAGGATGACATCCACCTTGTCGAGCCTCCTGCGGGTGTGAGGATACGGGAGAATCCTTCGCCGTGGCCCACCGCTAGAGAACCTGCCGTGCAGCTCAGCCTCTTCGGCTGAGGCTGCGCGGCCGTCGTCATACCTCTCTTCCGATCAGCGCCTGATCGCGCTTCAGATGACCCATTTTCCTGTCCTTGAATCACTTCAGGAGAACTGCATGACAATCGAGAATAGTCCCTCTCAGACGTTTGTCGAGAAAGTGCTGGTGTTGCTCGAAGAGAAGTTTCCATGGTTGGGCAAAGAAAACGACGATCCGGTCAACGGAGCGGATACGATCGATGAGCTGGCCGATTTGCACCGGGGTTTAATCGATCAGCGCACTGCGGATCACAAGCCAGCCAAGTCATAATCACCCCACGAGAACGCACAAGGAGAAGCAGACCAATGGCCAGTCTCAAAGCTGAGGTACTACTGCGTGAGTTCCAATACAACGGCGTTCGCATTCCCGACCCGGCGCCACAGATGACCGTCGAGCAGGTTCGAGACCTGCTCACGCCGACCTACCCGGAAATCGCAACCGCAACCCTCAACGGCCCGGAAGACACCGGGACCGTCTTACGTTACACCTTCAGCCGCGCGATCGGATCGAAGGGCTGAGCCGTGTCCAGGTCCGCGATGTCGCAAGAGGAACTGGCGGAGCTGCTCCTCAAGAAGGCCGCGGAACCGCCTCCAGAAGCCAATCTCATCCTGGCGAGGCACCTCCAATGCAGAGAATGCTGCGATCTCGCACACGCAGTCTCAGAAGCCATGAGCCGCCATGTGGCAACGGGCAGCCATCGGCTCCCGACGCCGCCGGACCTGCTTCCACCTCTGGGATAGCGACTCTTGCACCAGCCTTCAGTCAGGCCTTGCCGTCCCTCGCCGATGTTCGCGCCGAGTATAGCCACGAAGTCAACGCCGAACTCGTCTACGAGCTCTGCGCCGCTCTGGTGCGCGAGGGGTTGGGGACCGCGGAGACCTGGAAGCAATCAGGCGGCAATGCACTTGCATTCGCTCAGCACGCCATGATGAGCGGCATTGGCGCCGGGCGGGGAGACCTGCTTCAGCGCAATGTCGAATATCACCTCGAGGTGAGCGACGTGTTGGGACGTGCCGACAGTGATGCGGCGCTTGAAGGCGGACAACTTGCTGTCACCATCGAGTGCGGTGGAGCGGGCTATCTCAAGATTGGGCCGGCGATCGATGCGCTGGAGGCGGAAGCGGAGGGACTGGGTGCGGCGTTCTATTGGGCATTGACCTATGCGCTCTATCGCGTGATGAGGATCTACAACCACGACGATGCGCTCATGTACGAGGAAAGGATGCGGGAATATGCCGACCAGGACGAGGAAGAAAACCGCGGCCAGTATGAGTTTTCCGAGGTCGAAAAGGCGTTGCCGGAGTGCATCCGGAAGACGCTGAAACGCGAATGCCGTGATTGGAAGGTGCGCGACCGCAAATTGCTGCACAGGTTCTCCACGGGGAGCTATGCCACCTGGATCGAGCGCTTGCGACGCATCCAACATCTCTCCCGGCTTCGTCTCAAGCAGTCCGGGGATTACATCGAAGCTGGTCAATATGATGAGCCTCCATTGCCGTCTGTGCTTGTCACCTTCAAAGAGCATGACGCCATCACGGCCTGCTTCGACGAAGAGGGCCAATACATGATGGAGGGAACTGCCGAGCCAACTCTGTGCGTCGTCTTTTCACCGCGGCAGGCGGATGAAGTTCGGCACGCGCTGCGGGTCGTGGAGCGCTTTGTCGCGCTCAATTGCGCCCTCTTTCAATTGGTTGAGGAAATTCAGGAGTGGGAGAAATGCAATGCAAGTGCATGTATCGATCGGGGAGAACCATCGCTTCGAGCTGCGTGAGGCGCTGCTGGTCTACCGCGACCAGCAAAGCAGTTTCATCACCCGCCACGATGTGACCGCCCACAAGGACGCGCCGCCCACTCTCGGCCCGGCACAGCCGCTCACTGTGGCATTCATTGAGTCTATGGTGCGCTCCCTCAGCGGCAGCTTCGAGGCCGAAGTCCTGCCAGCGAACATTCTAGCCAAAGCGGACCGCATGATCGCCTGGTGGACTCCGGCGCAACGCCGCCAGATGTTCTACGAGAACTCCGAGGGAAAGTCCGCGAAGCTGAACGGCCATTTCTTCCCTCAACCTCCTCTGGTATGGCGGGTCTCGAATGGGGAGCTCAATATCCGGGCGCTCACAGAGAACACGCGGCCGGAGGGTTCAACGAAGGTCGCGGTCGCTCCCTTCTGGAACCTGTCGGACGACGGACGCGTCTGCACGGGCACCATGCGGCGCCCGGACAGTGCGTCAGTTGCAGCTATCCAAGCCTGGGAGCGCGGCTTCTACGAGAGCGCCTTCACGCACGCAAACGTCGGCCGCCTGACGCGCCATCAGGGCGGATTCGAGGGACTGTGGAGCAGCCTTGCCGGAAAGCGCAGTGGCTTTCCACTCGAAACGCTCATTGCATTGCCTCAGACGCTCTCGCAGTTTGTGCGCGGAGAGAGGAACTGATATGCGCATTGAGCACACGCTTCCAAGTGATCTGTTGGGCCAGAAGCCGTTGCGTGTCCTGGTCGTTGGTGCGGGCGGAACCGGCAGCGCCATTGTCATGGGCCTGCCGTATCTCGATCAGGCGATGCGGGTTTGGGGGCGCTCACCTGGACTGGAAGTGGTTATGATGGACGCCGACACGGTCTCGGAGACAAACTGCGTGCGCCAGCCATTCTCGACCTCAGACATCGGGCAGAACAAGGCGACCGTCCTGATCAATCGCATCAACCTGTTCTGGGGCACGCGGTGGCGGGCCGAGCCGGCGAATTTCGATGAACGGACGCTCGACCGGATCAATGAAACATCTCTCGACCTTCTTATTGCTTGTGTGGACACGCGCGCAGCACGAAGCATCATCGCGCGGGCGCTGACAAAGACCAGGAACCGCACAGCGTACTGGCTCGATCTCGGCAACAACGCCGCCAGCGGCCAGTTCGTGCTCGGCCAGCCACTGAACGCGCGCAACCGGAGGAAAGCGGGCCGGCTGCGGACCGTGAGCGAGCTGTATCCCGAGATCATCGACGCTGAGGCCGGCGAAGACCCGCTGCCCAGTTGTTCCGCCGTCGAGGCGCTGGACCGCCAGGAGCCTTTCATCAATCAGACTCTCGCGGCGAGCGCGCTGGCCATGCTGGCGCGGCTCTTCCGTTACGGTAAGCTCGCACACCACGGCGCATTCTTCAATGCACAAAGTGGACAAATGAGCGCGTTGCCAGTCGATCCAGATCTCTGGTCGAAAACGAAGAGACGCAGTCGATTCGCCAAATCAGCAATTAAGTTGATTTCTCTCGATCAGTGTTACAATTGTCGAACCCCGGAGGGCCCATGAAGATTCTACTTTCCTTAGCTCGCATCGCGATGGCATCCATCGCGATGCTCACCGCGACCATTGCCTGCCCGCAACAGACGTCCGGAACTCCAGCGTCGTGGGCGTTGAAGGTTGAGCGCACGGTCAACGGCCCGGAAGCCGATTTGCTGGTCAGAACCGGCGACATCAACAATCTTGGATTTGGTTGGCCTCCCGGCTTCGACCCGTTTTCCGGCAAGTCGACGCCAGGTCATGGATATCCGTGGGATCCGCGGCCCGGCGCGCCGGCTGGAACCGACCGTATTCTGCTGGGTTCGGTGGATACTGCGGCCGACGCGCACAAGCACAGTCACGACGGGTATACAGACTATGCCATCGATCATCGCGCATCCTCAATGCCCGTCCCGATTGTTTTGGATGTCGGCGCATTGCCGTCCAAGGTCAATGTGGTGCTCTTGCAGATGTTTCTCGACGACTTTCAAGCGCCGGTGTGGGGTTCGCATTTCCAGGTCACGTTGAATGGCACGCGGATTCCTTCGTTTGAAGCCGCCATCAATTCGCTGCAACAGACCGGACCCATCGGCAAGCTGGTCACTTTCAAACTGCTGCCGGAGTATTGGCCTTTGCTGCGCACCGGCCAGGTTAAGGTGCTGATCGACGATCCGACGACGCACATTCCCGATGGATATGCCGTCGATTTTGTACGTATCCTGGTGAACCCGCACCCGTTCAAATATTCAGTCTCGCTCAACTGTTCGGCGGTGGATGCAGCCACGCACAAGGCCATTACGGGCGCCACCGTGGATGCTGCGACAGGGACAGCGAACACGGACGCGCGCGGACAATATGTGTTGCGAAATTTACCCGCTGGACTGGTTACGGCCTCTGCCATTGCGCCGGGATACGACGAAGTGGTAATTCCCGTGGACATTGAAGCGGGAGCGGTGGGGCATGCAAACTTTGAACTGAAGCGGCACAGCGAAGGGGTCGCCGACCTCGAACGATCCGTCAGTCAGAGCGGATCGGCAGCCATCTATGGAGTGCACTTCGACACCGCTTCAGCTACTTTGCGGCCCGACAGCACGGCGGCACTGCAGAACGTGTTGACCTTGATCAGCGGGCGGCCCGCCTCGCACTGGATTATCTCCGGTCACACGGACAATCAAGGTTCGGCGGATTTGAACCAGAAGCTGTCGCAGGCGCGCGCGGCATCGGTAATTGCTTGGCTCGTGTCGCACGGCGTGGCTGAAACCCGCCTTACGCCACAGGGCTTCGGAGCCTCTCATCCAGTGGCGGACAACTCCACGGAAGCGGGGCGAGCGCTGAACCGTCGCGTCGAGATGCAACTGGTTAAGTAGGCTGATGTTGATGAGATAGCGACCCGGCTCGGCGATCCTCGCTAAGATATGCGCCGGGGTGTGGCTTACCCAACGGCTCGTCCTCGGCCGAATACACGACCAGAAAACGCTCTCGCAGGTTCAACTTGTCGAGCACCGCGTTGATTAAAGTTAAGATTTTCGATGACGAGACTCTCGTGCCTGGGGATCAGCCTTAAGCGGAATTGATACTCCGTTCGTGTGCCGGATGTGTGGTTGGTTGATTCCGGAGGCTGTCCCATTGAGTTGGCACTCGACCACATCAAGGCCGTGGAAGCGAAGGCGATGGTTGCTTTGGCTTTTCGCAATAGCCCAATCGAAGCTTTGCACGCGGGATCGCCATGCGCTGTATGCCTCGGGAATCCACCGATATCCCACATCTCCGACGAAGAAATGAAGAGCCTGATGAAGTCGGCTGTCGATACTCTCTACCGCCTCCTATGGCAGCGAGAAAACGATCCCGCGGCTTATCTCGAAAACCTGGCCATGGGGGAGCGCTACACCATGCACTGGGATGATCCAGAAATCAAGAAGCCCATAAAAAGAGGATCATCAAACGAAAGTTAGAATCCATGAGGAGAACTGTTCATGTTCAAAGAACTTGTACCAGTCCTGCGGGACCGCGCGGTATTGCTGACGGTCACGCTTGTCGATGCAGATCAGATTCGGGTGAACATTGTGCCGAAGAAGCTCAAAGAAGGCGACAATGACGCCCTTACCACTCCGCTCAGCGTGACAGGTACCGCCGAAGATCTCGACGCCGAGTTGTCCTCGACAATTGTCGGCTTTGTCAGTTCTCATCTGCAGATGAAGAACACCTTGGAGAAGGCAAAGGCCGAAATGGACGCGGCTTCGAAAGTGGCGCAAGCGGAAGCGCATGCAAAGTCGAAGACAACCGCAAAGCAGTTGCCGCCGAAGGCAGAGACTACAGTAACCG
>JBEKZJ010000201.1:0-8834 GCA_049509995.1 Occallatibacter sp.
CATCTGCTCCCAGATCTCGACAGCAGTCGTGTCGTGATGGAACTGCGGATTGGCCTGGTTTTCAAACTGCAATGCGGTGAACGACCCCGGAATCGCCGCCCCAGCCGCGCGCGCCCGCCGGATCGCCCCGCCCATACCCTCGTCCTCGGGCGTGCGAATCACCTCCGCGCCGAATCCGCGCATCAGAATGCACTTCTCCTCGGCAAACCCCTCGGGCACAAAAAGCTTCACCGTGTAACCGCGATTGACTCCGATCAGCGCCAGACCCACACCGGTATTGCCCGCCGTTGCCTCGATGATCGTCGAGCCCGCGTGCAGCAGCCCTCGCGCCTCCGCGTCCAGAATCATACCCAGCGCCGCGCGGTCCTTGATGCTGCCGCCGGGATTCAGGAATTCGAGCTTGGCAAACACCGCCGCCGCCGGCTCCGGCGCCAGCCGCGTCAGTTGCAGCATGGGCGTTTGGCCAACCAGCTCAGTGATGTCCGCGGCAATGCGCAGGGAGGAAGAACGAGAACTTTCAACGGCCATGGGAACTCTAGTTTATCGCACGGCCGGCAACGGCTATTTCCTGTCCGCGACGGCGCCCTTCTTGGTCACGCGCACCACCGGGAAGTACCCCGTGCGCGTGCGCACGGTCAGCTTGCCCAGCCCCTTGGCATCCGCCGTCACCACCACCCGCCGGAAACCCGGCTCCGTGGTCGGCTTGGTCGAGTGGTAGCCCAGCGTGTACTGGTTGCGGATATCCCGCGCCACCTCGGCCGCAATCTGGTCGATCTGTTCGATCGACTTGGGGAAAAACGCAATCCCGCCCGTCTCGGTCGACAGCATCTCCAGCGCCCGCCGCGCGTGCCGCACCTCGGCGCGGCTCATCTCGTCGCCAAACAATAACCCGATCGAATAAATCACCGGTCCCGACAACTGCTGCACCCGCCTGATGGTCTGCTCCAGGTTCAAGGTCGAAGCGTTGTCTTCCCCGTCGGTAATCAGGATCAGCACCTGTTTGGGCCGCTTGGCGTCGGCCACAAGCTTGTCCGCCGAGGCCACCACCGCATCGTAAAGCGCCGTCCCGCCTCGCGATTCGATGTGCCCCAGCCCGTCCCGCAACTTGTTCAAGTCGGACGTGAACTCCTGGTCGATGAACGCCTCGTCGGAGAAGTTCACCACGAACGTCTCGTCCTGCGGATTCGAGGCCTGGATCAGGTCCAGTGCGCTCTTGTTCACCGAAGGCCGCTTTTTCGCCATCGACCCCGAGTTGTCCACCACCATGGCAATCGAAACCGGAAGGTCGGTGTGCTGGAAGCTGATCAGCGTCTGCTTCACCCCGTCCTCGGAGACATCGAAATTGTCCCTCTTCAGGTCCGGAACCAGCCGGTTGCCCTCGAGCACCGTGCAATTCAGCACCACCTCTTCCACGTCGGTGTGCAGAACGTAGCCCGTTCCTTCTTTGCGCATGGTTCCGGTTGTGGACGCCGCCGGTTCCCCATCCGGCGACCGCACCGGGTCGCGGTCCACCGTCAAGGACGGAGCCTGAGGCGTGGGCGGAGTTTGCGGCGTCGGCGTAGCTTCCGGCGTTAGCGTTGTTGGCGGCGTCAGCGCTGCCACCACCTGCGAAGCGCGCCCAACTCCGCTAACAACGCTAGCCCCGCTAACTCCGCTCAATGGCGCCGGGGACGAGACTGGAACCGCCGGGGTGGGCGTTGCTTGCGCCGCCAGCGGCAGCGCCGCTCCGGCAAGAAGGGTGGCGAGAATCGCGTTAATGCAAAGGCGCATAGTAGCCAGTGCGAGCATGGATAGTCAGCGGAGGCAATCCCGGAGGAGGATTCACCTTCACCTTCACTTTACGCCACTTGCCGTCGCGGGTCAGGTCCTTGGGCCGGTAGCCGATCATGTATTGGTTGCGAAGTTCGGTGGAAATCTTCTCCGCAATGTCGCCCATCTCCGCAATATCGTCCACCCGGAACAGCCGCCCCCCCGTCTCTTCGCTCAAATCGTTCAGCAGTTGCGGTCCTGTGCGCTCCTCCGGCGTGGCCGCATACGGATCGAAGATGCCGATCGAATAGATCTCCACGTCCGACTCCCGCACCTGCGACCGCACCTCGCCCTCGGTGTACCGCGAGCGGTTGTCGCCCCCGTCGGAGACCACCAGCAGCGCCTTGCGCTCGTGCCGCGCGTCCCTCATCTTGGCCACGCCGTAGTAGATCGCGTCCAGCAGCGCCGTGCGGTGCCCGCTGCGCACCGTAGCCAGCCGCGCCTGTATGTCCTCCACCGAGTTGGTGAAGTCCTCGATCAGCTCCGGCCGGTCGTTGAACCCGATCACAAAAAACTCGTCCTGCGGGTTGGCTGTCTTGATGAATTGCAGAATCGATTCCCGCGCCCGGATCAGCTTCGAGGACATCGACCCCGAAAGGTCGAAGATGATGCCGATCGAAACCGGCGCGTCCTCGCTGGCGAAGCTGCTGATCTTCTGCTGCCCGCTGTTTTCGTAGATCTGAAAGTCTTCCTGCTCCAGCCCCGTCACCAGCCGGTTCATGGGATCGGTCACCGTGACCGGAACCAGCACCATGTCCACGTTCAGCCGGATCCGCGACCCAGGGTGGATCTTCAGCGCATCGGGCCCCGTCGCGGCAGGCGCTTCAGCTCCCGCGGGTTCTGCCGTAACCGGCGCGGAAGTGGTTGGCGGGGGCACGTGAACCTTGTTCAGCTGGTCGTCCTGGGCCTTGGCCCGCGCCAGGCACAAAACCGCCGCCAATCCGCAAATCCACAACCCGCGCCGGATCGACCGCCGATTGTCGTGCGCATTTTCCGGAATTCGCTGGACATGAGGCATCGTCACAACTCAACACAACAGAAGATTGAAGGCGATAGTAGCACGGTTTGTATATGACTGGCGTCACCGTCTTGCCATCGCTTTGTCAACTCACAATCGCCGTTCCAGTCAATCGAAGAGCCAGACCCGCCGCCGCCGCTGGGATACAATCGACCCTGAGCGCTCCACCATCCCAAACGAAGCAAAACTGGGATTCCAGCGCGCAAATCTATCTGTTGGACGGGGAGCAAGTCCTTCCGTATGGCCCGTATTTATCCATTTCGCGCCTGGCGCTACAATCCCTCCACAGTTCGCCTGGAAGACGTCGTCACCCAGCCCTACGACAAGATCTCGCCCGCCATGCAACAGGCCTACTACCAGCGCAGCCCCTTCAATCTGGTGCGCATCATTCTTGGCCTCCCGGAACTGTTCGATGCCGAACGCGGCGAAAGCGTCTATACCCGCGCCGCCCGCGACTTCCGCGCCTGGCGCGACCAGGGCATCCTCATCCAGGAGAAGGACCCCTGCATCTTCGCCTACTCGCAGCGTTTCCGCGTCCCCGGCGCCGAAATCGTCAAGGAGCGCCGCGGTTTCATCGCCCTCGGCAAGCTCCACGACTACTCCGAGCAGGTCGTCTTCCGCCACGAGCAGACCCTTTCCAAGCCCAAAAGCGACCGCCTCAACCTGCTCAGGGCCACCCACGCCCACTTCGGCCAAATCTTCATGCTCTACTCCGACCCCGCCGGCAGCGTGGAGGAGATTCTCTACGACGGCAGCGGCCCTGCCGAAAGCGAAGTCACCGACGAGTACGGCGTCCTCCACCGCCTCTGGCGCATCGGCGACCCCGCCGCCATCCGCCTGCTCACCACCGCCATGGCCGACAGGAAGCTCATCATCGCCGACGGCCACCACCGCTACGAGACCGCGCTCGCCTACTCCAAAGAGCACGCCGCCGCGCCCGCCCGGTCCGAGTACAACCCCAGCGAGTTGCCCCAGCCGGCCTACCCCGAAGCCGCCGCCATGATGACTTTCGTCAACATGGACTCCGGCGGCCTCGTCATTCTCCCCACCCACCGCGTGGTCCACAGCCTCTCCGCATTCGACCCGGCCGCGTTTGCAGTTGCCGCCGAAGAGTTCTTCCAGGTGGACAGGCTCCCGGAAAGGGACGCCGCCAGCTACATGGAATTGCTCGGCCGCCGGCAAGGCACGGCGTTTGTCGCCGTCACCCGCGCCGGGGCTCTCCTGCTGCGCTCCAAACCGGAACCCGTAGCCGCTGCCCTGGCAAACCTGCCCGAGCGCCAGCGCCAGCTCGACCTCAGCCACCTGCACTCCATCGTCCTCGAACGGTTGCTCTCGCTCGACGCCGAAAAGGTCCGCGAGCAGACCAATCTCCGCTACCTCCGCGACGCCGGCGAAGCCGTGGACCAGGTCCGCCGCCGCGAAGCCGACGTCTCCTTTCTCACCAACCCCGTTTCCATGGAGCAACTCCGGGAAGTGGCCTTTGCCGGCGACGTCATGCCGCAGAAGTCCACCGACTTCTTCCCCAAGCTGCTCAGCGGTTTGACCATCTATGCCCTCGACTAAGACCCTGTTCGGGAAGCGCCCGCATCTTTGGGCGCTTGCCGCTCTCCTTGCGGCAGTGGGAGCGATCGCCGCCGCGCAAGCCCCGCCCGCTCCCCCGCCGCCCACCGCGCCGCAGCCCGCACCCGCACCGCCCCCACCCCGCTTCGTCGTCGTCATCGATGCCGCCCACGGCGGAAACGACCCCGGCGCACGCCTCAGCGGCCAGCCCGAGAAGACCTTCACCCTCGCCCTCAGCGTCAGGCTCCGTTCCCTGCTGGCCGCACGCGGCATCCAGGTCGTCACCACCCGCGAATCCGACTCCACCATCGACGTCGACCGCCGCGCCGAGCTCGCCAACCACGCCAACGCCCAGGCCTGCATCAGCCTCCATGCCTCTGAGAGCGGCTCCGGCGTGCATCTGTTTACCTCCTCGCTGGCTCCCACTCCGCCGCAGCGCTTTTCCGCCTGGAAGACCGCGCAGGCCGCCTGGGTCACGCGCAGTCTTTCCCTGGCCGGTGTCGTCAACTCTGCTCTCCTCCACGCCGGCCTGTCCGTCACCCTTGGCCGCACCGCGCTGCCCGGAGTCGACAGCATGAGCTGTCCCGCCGTCGCCATCGAGGTCGCTCCCGAACGCGCTACCTCCGGAGCCGTCACGGCCGGCCTCGACGATCAGGGCTACCAGGCCCGCGTGGCCGAGGCCCTGGCTGCCGCGCTGCTGGAGTGGAAATCGGAGGCTCGTCAGCCGTGATCCCCCGCTACCAGACCATCCTCTTCATCGTGCTGCTCGCCGCTTCGGTGGCCATGGGTGTGATCCTGTGGCATTTGCGCGAGCGCGCCCACCAGCGCCTGCTCTACGGCCAGGACTCGGCGCCCACCCAGGCCCCCGAGGTCGCCCCCGCTGAACAGGCCACCCTCCTGGTCGCCAACGACCAGGACAACTCCCTCCTCGCCCAGGTTCAAGCCCTGCCGCTGCCCCAGGACCCCGGTTCACGCGCGCGCGTCATTCTGGGCAAGCTGCTGGACCTCTACGCCGCCCCCGATGCCACCCACCCCGTCCCCGGCGGCGCCAACGCCATCGCCCAGGTCTTCCTGTTGCCCGTGTCGAATCCTCCCCGGAAGACGGACAGTCCCTCCAACGCGCCCGCATCCGCCCACCCCCCGCCCGGCAAACCCAATGCCACTAACCCAGCCGCTTCCGCGCCAGGTTCCCAGGCCAGAATCCAGGAGCCCACCGGTCCCGAGCTCGCCGTCGTCAACCTCACCGGCAGTTTCGTCGCCAACCATCCCTCCGGTCTGGAAACCGAAAACCTCACCATCCAATCCATCTGCGCCACCCTCCACGCCAACCTGCCCCGCGTCACCCAGGTCCGCTTCCTCGTCGACGGCGAGCCCCGCGCCACCCTCGCCGGCCACGCCGATCTCACCCGCGACTACCTCGCCGCCGATGCCGTCCCCACCGAGGGTGCCCACCCGTGACCACCCCAGGCGTTTCCGTTTCAATTCCCTCGCCATCCGCAGTATGATGGAGTAGCCATGCCACGCGCTGTACAGCTACCGACCCCCCGGCCATCGATCGAGTCATTGATCAAGCGACTTCGCATCCCCAAAGCCCGTCAAAAAGAGTTGCAGGCCATTATGGATGAGGCGCGGGCGCGTCTGGCTGCAGAGAAGCAAGCCGCCGCGAGCGATACGGTCAAGCAGGAAGAGAAGCTCCAGAATGCCTCTGCCGCCGATTGACCCGAACGCAGTTTTTCTCAATATCCCCTATGACGAAGAGTTTCAAAGGCTCTATCTAGCCTATATCGTAGGAATCTACCAGCTTCGCCTGGTTCCACTCATCACCTCTGGAATACCTGGCGGAGAACGCCGGCTCGACAGAGTTCTGGCATTGATCCAAAGCTGCCGCTACTCCTTCCACGATCTCTCGCGCGTTGAAATGAGCGTTGCTTTGCCTGCGACGCCACGTTTCAACATGCCGCTGGAACTGGGGCTCACAATTACCTGGGCCAAGTTGCACCCCAAGCGCCATACCTGGTTCTTATGGGAGTCCACGCCTCACCGGCTGCAAAAATCGATGAGCGACCTTAACGGCACAGATCCCTATATTCACTCAGGTACCGTAGAAGGCGTTCTCAGCGAACTCCGTAATGCTTTCGTCTTCAGAGACGCTCCGCCGGTCGAAAACATGCTGGCGGCCTATCGCCTCGTGGAGAGCAATCTCGAAAGAATTCTCTCGGCTGCCGGTACACAAAACCTGTATTCCGCAAGCGTCTTCAAAGATATGTGCTTTGTGGCCCTGAACGCAGCTCGCAGCAACATGGATGCCCCCGGAATATGACCCCCACCATCGGCGTCTTCGATTCCGGCTTCGGCGGCCTCACCGTCCTCCGCGCGCTCATCCACCGCCTCCCGCAGACCCGGTTCGCCTTTCTCGGCGACACCGCCCGCCTGCCCTACGGCTCCAAGTCCCGCCGCACCATCGCCCGCTACGCCGCTGAGAGCGCCCGATTTCTGGTCCGCGATCAGGGCGCGGAGTTCCTCGTCATCGCCTGCAACACAGCCAGCGCCCTGGCTCTCGACGCCATTCAGGACGCCGTATCCGTCCCCGTCCTCGGCGTCATCGAGCCCGGCGCCTCCGCCGCCCGCGCCGCCTCGCGCACCGGCGACGTGCTGGTCATCGCCACCGACGCGACCGTGCAAAGCCACGCCTACGCCGCTGCCTGCCGCACACAGGGCCTGCGCGCCCTCGAAAAAGCATGCCCGCTCCTCGTCCCCCTGGTCGAGGAAGGCTGGATCGACCATCCCGTCACCGCCGAAGTGATCCGCATCTATCTCGACGAGCTGAACGCCGAAGCCGCCGCCCAGGGCCTTAACCCCGACGTGCTCGTCCTCGGCTGCACCCACTACCCCCTGCTCCGTCCGCTCATTGCCCGCGCCGTCCCCGCCGGCATGAAGGTCATCGACTCCGCCGAAGCCGCCGCCGAGGCCGCCTTGCGCCAATTCGGCGCCCGCATCGCCCCGCCTGCCGGCGCAACCTCAGCCCTTGAACCCATCCTGCGCTGCTTCGCCACCGATTCCGTCGACAAATTCGAGCGCCTCGGCTCCCGCTTTTTAGGCCGCCCCACTGGCAAGGTCGAACTCGTCGACCTGGGCGGCTGAGCGGTCCTCCAATTGCCCTGCTCCGAAGCCATTGCTATTATTGATCCGGCCTTTAACGATTCAAACGAAACGGGGCGCCCCATCCTCGCTGTCCGCCGCGGCGGATTTTTGCGGCTAGGGTGGGATCTCACTGTCGCATTCCAAAGAGGCCGGAACAATAAGTGGCAATTTCCGTAAGAAATCCGGGGTCCCCAGCGACTCGGGGTCCCCAGCGAGCGATTTTTGCTCGCCGGGGAAAAGGGACAGGTCTTCGCCGCTGAGGTGGAAGAAATTGCCGCGTTGCACAGTGCCGGAAAGGCCAGACAGAGGGGAGAATCGCTCTGATATTCTGCTAAATGGTTGGTCCCGTACCCCTGAGCCCGGACCATGGAGGAAGAAAGCAAGCATGATCAATCTGGCGGGTAAGACGGCCGTGGTCTTCGGGCTGGCCAATAAGCGTTCCATCGCCTGGGGCATCGCCCAAAAACTGCACGAGGCCGGCGCCACCCTGGCCATCGGTTACCTCAACGAGCGCATGAAAATGGAGGCCCAGGGCCTCATCGACGAGCTCCCCGGCGCGCACGGCTTCCAGTGCGACGTATCCAGCGACGCCGAGATCGAATCCGTCTTTGCCTCCTTCAAGGAAAAGTTCGGCAAGCTCGACATCCTTGTCCACGCCATCGCCTACGCCCCCGCTGAAGAGCTTCGCGGCGAGTTCATCAACACCACCCGCGAAGGCTTCCGCATCGCCCACGACATCAGCGTTTACTCCCTCATCGCCGTCAGCCGCGGCGCCGCGCCGCTGATGACCGACGGCGGCAGCATCATGACCATGACCTACTACGCCGCCGAAAAGGTCGTCCCCAATTACAACGTGATGGCCGTCGCCAAGGCCGCCCTGGAATCCACCGTCCGCTACCTGGCCTGGAACCTCGGCCCCAGAAATATCCGCGTCAACGCCATCTCCGCCGGCCCCATAAAGACCCTCGCCGCCCGCGGCATCGGCTCTCTCACCGAGATGATGAAGACCCACTCCGACCGCGCCCCCCTGCACCGCAACGTGGACCAGTTAGAAGTAGGCGGCGCCGCCTTATTCTTGGCCTCCGACTTATCCAGCGCCATCACCGGCGAAACGATCTACGTCGACTGCGGCTATAACATCATGGGCTTCTGAGGCATTTTCATTTCACGTGTCGTTCACGCATCGACCTGCAAACTGCAGGCAACGGCGCGTGAGTTAGAGGACCATTCAACACAAAGGCTGACTGGAGGGTACCCTCCAGTCAGCCTTTGATAAGTCAGCGCATCCAGAAGAATCGCTGCGGAC